>NZ_CM151094.1:0-370000 GCF_056480345.1 Stenotrophomonas sp. 107298_Sma | reverse complement strand
ACCTTCGTTCGATCATCTCGTTCGGCGGTGGTGGGCGCCCTGTTGTCGCTGAAGCCCCTTGGTGGCGACCCCTGCGACGGGGGAGGAGAAGTATGTCCCCATTCGCATCATTTGTGAAGGGGGTGTGGCGATTTTTTTCAACGAATGCTGCATCCGTTCATCCATCGCGCTGCGGGAGGATTCCGCGAAGAGCAGCCGAGCGCGGCTATGCCGGGCGTCCTCGCCCGGCCCGCTGCGGGCCGTCGCAAGCGACGTTGGCAACGGCTCCTGCCGTTGCCTTCGGCTCTACAAGAGCACAAGGAAGGGCCGGCTGGCGCCGGCCCTTCCTTGTATCAGGCAGCGACCAGGCGTACGCGGGCGAAGGTGCGCTTGCCGACCTGCAGCAGACCCTCGAAGCCCGGCTGCAGCACCTGCTGGCCGTCTTCCACCACTTCACCGTCCACCTTGACCGCGCGCTCCTTGAGCTTGCGGTTGGCCTCGGAGTTGCTCGGGGTCAGGCCCGCCGCGGTCAGCAGCGCGGCGATACGCAGGCCTTCGGCCGGAATCGCCACGTCCTGCAGCGGCAGCTGGGTGATGTCGCCCTGCCCGGTCACCGCCGCTTCCCAACCGGCAACCGCCTGTTCGGCCGCTGCGGCGTCATGGAAGCGGGTCGCCAGCTCACGGGCCAGGCGCAGCTTGACCACGCGCGGGTTCAGGCCGCCATTGGCCACCTGCTCGCGCAGCTGCACGGCTTCGGCCTGGCTGATGTCGAAGGACAGCAGCTCGATCCAGCGCCACATCAGGGTGTCGTCCACCTTCATGGTCTTGGTGACGATGTCGATGGCCGGCTCGCTGATACCAATGTAGTTGCCCAGCGACTTGGACATCTTGTTGACGCCGTCCAGGCCTTCCAGCAGCGGCATGGTCAGCACCACCTGCGGCTTCTGGCCGTGGTGCTCCTGCAGGCCGCGGCCCATCAGCAGGTTGAACTTCTGGTCGGTGCCGCCGAGCTCGACGTCGGCTTCCAGGGCCACCGAGTCGTAGCCCTGCACCAGCGGGTACAGGAACTCGTGGATGGCGATGGACTGCTGGGCGGCGTAGCGCTTGGCGAAATCGTCGCGCTCGAGCATGCGCGCCACGGTGTGCTGGCCGGCCAGGCGGATCATGTCGGCCGCGCCCATCTTGCCGAACCACTCCGAGTTGAAGCGGACTTCGGTACGGCTGCGGTCCAGCACCTTGAACACCTGCTCTTCATAGGTACGGGCATTGGCCAGCACGTCGTCCTTGCTGAGCGGCTTGCGGGTCAGGCTCTTGCCGGACGGGTCACCGATCATGCCGGTGAAGTCGCCGATCAGGAAAATGACCTGATGGCCGAGGTCCTGGAACTGGCGCATCTTGTTCAGCAGCACCGTATGGCCCAGGTGCAGGTCGGGCGCGGTGGGGTCGAAGCCGGCCTTGATCCGTAGCGGGCGACCTTCCTGCAGGCGCGCACGCAGATCCTCGAGCTTGAGGATCTCGTCGGCACCGCGGCCGATCAGGGCAAGGGCTTCTTCAATCGAGGACACGTGACTACTCCCGGCAACGCCGATTCTTGTGTGGGGTGTTAAAGCAAAGTTAACCCGATTGGCTTCACAAAAGCCAATGGGCACAAGGGTTTGACGCCGTTTTCTCAGGTGTCTATGGTAACCGGCGATCAGGCCCGCGCTCCCGGGCTGCCAGGAAAGAACCGCCGATGCACAATTCCGAACAAGGGCGCGCACGCAAGCAGCGCTTCCAGGAACGCCTCCACGTCCTGCACGACAACGCCCTGCATCGGAAGCTCAGGCAACATCTTCCCGCCGCCTTCAATGAGCGCTGGACCCGCCGCCATTGGATGCATGCCAGCCTGTTCGCGACCATCGGCGCCCTGGTGGCGACGATCGTTCCCGGCTTCTCGCACACCATCGATGCGCCCTTCGCCGACAGCCATACCAGCCTGGCGCTGCCGTTGCCGCCGCTGACCATGGCCCGACAGCAGCAGGTGCCCGGTGACAGCTGGCAGGTGCTGCGCGTGCAGCGCGGCCAGACCCTGAGCGACCTGTTCGACAAGGCCGGCATCCCGGCTACCACCCTGCACCGGGTGCTGGACCATCCGGGTGCGCGCGAGGCGCTGACCAAGCTGCGCCCGGGTGCCGAGATCGCCTTCGACATGCCGCTGTCCGGCGACCTGCGCAGCATCCGCTTCGACCGCGATGCCGACAACCGGGTCGAGCTGAGCCTGTCCGGCGACGACATCAAGGAGAAGGTGACCAAACGCGAGACCTCCACCCGCACCGTGGTCACCAGCGGCGAGATCACCAGCTCGCTGTACGCTGCGGCCCGCCGGGCCGGGCTGTCGCCGTCGGCGATCGCGACGATGACCGACGACATCTTCAAGTACGACATCGACTTCTCGAAGGACCTGCAGCCGGGCGACCGCTTCAGCGTGGTGATGGATGAAACCTGGCGCGAAGGCGAGAAGGTGGACACCAGCAAGATCCTCGCGGCCACCTTCACCACCGGTGGCAAGACCTATTCCGGCTTCCGCTTCGACCGCAACGGCAAGTCCGAGTACTACGACATCAACGGCCGCTCGCTGAAGAAGAGCTTCATCCGCATGCCGATCCCGTTCGCGCGGCTGAGCTCGACCTTCGGTGCGCGCAAGCACCCGGTGCTGGGCAAGATGCGCATGCACAAGGGCGTGGACTACGCCGCGCGCACCGGCACCCCGATCATGGCCGCCGGCGACGCCCGTGTGCAGTTCGCCGGCGTGCAGCGCGGTTACGGCAACGTGGTGATCCTCGACCACGGCCGTGGCCACACCACCCTGTACGGCCACATGTCGCGCTTTGCGAGCATCCGGACCGGCCAGCGCGTGGCGCAGGGCACGGTGATCGGCTATGTCGGCTCGACCGGCCTGGCGACCGGCCCGCACCTGCACTACGAATTCCGCGTGAACGGCGAGCATCGCAATCCGCTGACCGTGACCATGCCGCCGCCGGAGCCGCTGAAGGGTGCCGAGCTGGTCGCCTTCCGTGCGCAGACCGCGCCGGCGATGGCCCGCATCCAGGGCATGGAGAAGCTGATCTACGCCGACGCCAGCCCGACGCCGACCGGCCGCGACGAGGCCGCCCCCGAGGTGGCCAGCGCCAAGGACAAGCAGACGACCGGCCGCAAGCGCGGCTGAGCCCATGCGTTGACGAAGAAGGACGCGGCAGCCCAAGCTTGCCGCGTCCTTTTTTTATGCCTGCCATGAACACGACTGCCGACAGCGACGCCCCCCTGTACCTTGGCCTGATGTCGGGCACCAGCGCCGACGGCATCGATGCCGCACTGGTGCAGTTCCCCGCCAGTGGTGGCTGCCGCTTCGTGCATGGGCTGACCGCCCGCTGGGAGCCGGTGCTGCGCGCGCGGCTGGTGGCGCTGGGCGAAGGCGGACCGCTGGATTCGCTGGAAGAGCTCGGCGAACTGGACGCGCGGATTGCGATCCGTTTTGCCGAGGCGGCCAACCAGCTGCTGGCCGAGGCCGGCGTGGACCACAGCCAGGTGCGCGCGATCGGCTCGCATGGGCAGACCGTGCGCCACCGGCCACTGGCCGACCCGGCGTTCACCGTGCAGCTGGGCGACGGCAACCGCATCGCCGAGCTGACCGGGATCACCACGGTGTGTGATTTCCGTCGCCGCGACGTGGCAGCCGGAGGCCATGGTGCGCCGCTGATGCCGGCATTCCATCTGGGCATGCTGGGCACTGCCGATGAAGACCGCGCAGTGCTGAATCTGGGCGGCATCGCCAACCTGACCCTGATCCCGCGCGAGGGCGCGGTGCGTGGCTACGATACCGGCCCGGCCAACGCGCTGATGGATGCCTGGTGCCAGCGCCACACCGGCCGCACCTTCGATGCCGACGGCGCGTACGCGGCCAGTGGCGCGGTGGACGAGGGCCTGCTGGCGGGTTGGCGCTCGGACCCGTGGTTCGCACTGCCGCCGCCGAAGAGTACCGGCCGCGAGCAGTTCCACCTGGCCTGGGCCGAGGCGCACATGGGCGAAGGCCAGTACACCGCCGCCGACATACAGGCGACGTTGCTGGAGCTGACCGTGGCGACGGTGGTCGATGCACTGCTGGCACAGCAGCCGCAGACACGACGCCTGCTGGTGTGTGGCGGCGGCGTGCGCAATACCCAGCTGATGCGGCGACTGACGGCGCGGCTGCCGGGGGTGCAGGTGGAGTCCAGTGCGGTGCACGGTCTGGACCCGGAGTACGTGGAAGCGATGGGCTTTGCGTGGCTGGCACAGCGGACGATGGACGGGCTGGCCGGCAACCTGCCGAGTGTGACCGGGGCGAAGGGCCCGCGGATCCTGGGCGCGATCCACCTGGCCTGAGCGGGGCTACATCCGCCGGGCATGGCCCGGCGCTACCCCGTCGGCAGCATCCCGGTAGCGCCGGGCCATGCCCGGCGGGCAGGTATCACCGCGACCAGGTGTCAGGTCAGTCGAAGCCCTGCCCTGCGGGCAACGCCTGCAGGGCGGCGATGGCATCGGAAAGGGCGTCCACTTCGGGATCACCGAAGCCGGAGCGGACTTCCAGTTCACTGCTGAACAAGCCCTGCTCCAGCAAGGCCTCGCAGGTCTGTTCATGGGTCCAGCCGCGAGCGACCGCGACCCGTCGGATGCGTTCCAGCAACAGCGGGTCCAGGTCCCGCAGCACAACGTCGGCCATGCTCACTTCCCCGTTCGCAAGGCACCGCCCCCTCGGCGCGTCGGGGGCGATGATCCCGCAGACCGGGCGGGCAGGCAATCAGGCGACCGGTGGCGGCCCGCGGTCGGCGATGCGCGGCCACAGCCAGACCAGCAGCAGCAGGGTCGGTACCACCGTTACCGAGCTGAGGATGAAGAACGTGCTGTAGGACGTGGCCTCGACAATGTAGCCGGACACGCCGCCGACGAACTTGCCCGGCAGGTTAGCCAGCGAGACCAGCAGCGCATACTGGGTGGCGGTGAAATTGCGGTCGGTCAGCGACGACATGAAGGCCACCAGCACGGTGCCGGCAAAGCCCTGGAACAGGTTGTCGGCACTGAGCGCGGCATAGAACGCCCACAGCTTGCCTGGATTGTGCGCCATCAGCAGGAAGGCCAGGTTGGACAAGGCCACCCCCAGCGCCGCCACCAGCAACATGCGCCGGAAGCCGAACGCCGCCACCGCGATGCCACCCAGGAAGGCGCCGGCAATCCCCATCCACACGCCGAACAGCTTGGAGACCGTGGCGATGTCCGCCTTGTCGAATCCGGAGTCGAGGTAGAACGGCCCCGCCATCACACCAATGACCTGGTCGGGGAACTTGAAGAAGCCGACAAAGGCCAGCAACGCAAACGCCAACGCCACGCCGTTGCGGGTGAAGAAGCTGCTGATCGGCTGGACGAAAGCCTCGGCAACATCGATGCGACGCTGCACGGCCGTGGCCGGACGCTCTGGTTCGGTACACAGCAGGGTGGTGATTATCGGCAGCAGCATCAGCGCCGCCATGGCCAGATAGGCGATGATCCAGCCTTCGAACTGGGCCAGGTACAACGCGCCTGCACCTGCCAAGATCAGGCCGATCCGATAGCCCAGCGTGTAGGTGGCCGCAAGCGCCGCCTGGGCCGCCTGTGGCGCGATCTCGATGCGGTAGGCATCAACTGCCGAGTCCTGGGTGGCACCGGCAAATGACGCCACCAGCACCCACATCACCAGCGGCCAGACCCCCTGCTCGGGCCGTACGAAGGCCAGCGCGACCAGACCGACCAGCACCATCACCTGCGATACCAGCAACCATGAGCGGCGGCGGCCAAGCCTGCCCAGCAACGGGAAGGCGTAGCGGTCCAGCAGCGGCGCCCACAGGAACTTGAGCAGGTAGAAGAAACTGGCCAGGCTGATCAGGCCAATGCTGCCCAGATCCAGGCCAACGTCACGCAGGCGCGTGGACAGGGTCTGCGAGGCGATCAGCAGGAACGGCAGGCCACTGCCGAAGCCCAGCATGGCCATGGTCAGCGCCGACGGTGTGCCGAAGGCGCGCTTGATTCCTGCCCAACCCTTGTAGCTGACCGGCTTGGCAGCCTCGGTCACAGGTCGTAGTCCACGATGAACGGAGCGTGGTCGGAGAAGCGCTCATCGCGATAGATCGAGCAGCTGCGCAGGCGGTCACGCAGGCCCGGGGTGATGAACTGGTAGTCGATTCGCCAACCGACATTGTTGGCTCGGGCGGCGCCACGGTTGCTCCACCAGGTGTAGTCCTCGCCGGTGGGATTGAGCAGGCGGTAGGCGTCGGCCCAGCCGCGGCCGGTGGCGACATCGGTGGTCTGGCCGTGGTCGGCGCACAGGGCGTTGAGCCAGTCGCGCTCTTCCGGCAGGCAGCCGGAGTTCTTCTGGTTGGACTTCCAGTTCTTGATGTCCAGCGCCGAACGCACGATGTTCCAGTCGCCACACAGCACGTAGTCGCGGCCGCTGCGCGCCCACTCCTCGAGGATCGGCCGCAGCCATTCCATCACTTCGAACTTGAAGCCCTGGCGCAGGTCGCCCGAGCTGCCGGACGGGATATAGAAGGAGACCACGCTGAGGTTGCCGTAGCGCGCCTCGATGTAGCGGCCTTCGTCGTCGAACGGGGCCCAGCCCAGCGAGGTGATGACCTGGTCCGGCTCGCGCTTGCTGTAGATCGCCACGCCGCTGTAGCCCTTCTTGGTGATGGCGTCGCGGTAGAAGCAGTGGTGGCCGTCCGGGCGGAACATCGGGTCGGTCAGCTGGTCTTCCTGGGCCTTGGTCTCCTGGATGCACAGGACGTCGGCGTCCTGGGCACGGAACCAGTCGAGGAAGCCCTTGGTCGCGGCGGAACGGATGCCATTGGCGTTGAAACTGATGATGCGCATGCGGGGGACCTGCGGCGGGAAACCGGGCAAGCATACCGGTTGCCTGCCGGGCTGCGCAGTCCGCCGGGCACCGCCCGGGCACCCTTCACAAGGCGCTGGACGAGCGCGGAACGCCCAGCTGGATTAGGATTTGTGCTCCAAATGAAGATGAATCGAGTTTTGATGAGCGACCACCGTCACCGTTTCCTGCAGCTGGCTTTGACCGCCGATGCCCTGCGCTTCGGCCAGTTCACCCTCAAGTCCGGCCGGCTGAGCCCCTATTTCTTCAACGCCGGTCGCTTCGACTCCGGCTCCCTGCTGTCGCAGCTGGGCGCGTGCTATTCCGACGCCATCGACGCCACCGGGATCAAGTACGACGTGGTGTTCGGCCCGGCCTACAAGGGCATTCCGCTGGCCACCGCGATGGCCTGCGAGCTGGCCCAGCGTGGCCGCGACCTGCCGCTGTCGTTCAACCGCAAGGAAGCCAAGGCCCATGGCGAAGGCGGCCAGCTGATCGGCGCCGACATGAATGGCAAGCGCGTGCTGATCGTCGATGACGTGATCACCGCCGGCACTGCGATCCGCGAAGCGCTGGGCATCATCCGCGACGCCGGTGGCATCCCGGCCGGCATCGTGGTCGCGCTGGACCGCCAGGAGATCGCCTCGGACACCGACCATCGCTCCGCCGCACAGGCCGTGGCCGAAGAGGCCGGCATTCCGGTGATCGCCGTGGCGACGCTGGCCGACCTGCTTGATTTCGCCTCCGGCAACCCGGAACTTGTCGGTTACCGGCAGCCGCTGGAAGCCTACCGGGCCCAGTACGGCGTCCGTTCGATCCGCTGACCGACCCAGGGGAAAGGTCATGTCCCGAGTTCCTGCTGTTCTCTTCGCCGGCCTGCTGCTGGCCCTGCCGTTCACCGTGCCGGCGCAGTCGCGCGACAGCGGCAAGGCGGAAAAGAAGCTGTACTGCTGGAACGAGGGCAAGGAGCGGATCTGCAGTGATTCGCTGCCGGCCGATGCGGTCAACCATGCCCGCGAGGAGTTCAACGCGAAGAGTGGCCTGCGCAATGCGCAGGTCCAGCGCGCGTTGACCGACGAGGAGCGCGCTGCCGCCAGCACCGTGGCGCAGCAGCAACAGCTGGACTTGATGGCCACGCAGACCCGCCAGCGTACCGAGCAGGCGATGCTGTCCACCTATGGCAGCGAGGACGACCTGCGCCGGGTGTTCACCGAGCGCCAGGAAGTGCTGGACAACAACCTGAAGACTGCCGAGTACAACGTCACCAGCCTGCGCGAATCGCTGGTGGCGCTGCTGTCGGCCGCCGGTGACCGTGAGCTGGCCGGCGGCAAGGTGGCCGACAAGCAGGCCGAGGCGATCCGCCAACGGCATGTGCAGCTGCAGGCGCAGCAGCGCCTGCAGGCCGGATTCCTGCAGCAGCAGCAGGCATTGAAGGCCGAGATCGACAGCAGCCTGCAGCGCTATCGCGAGCTCAAGGGGCTGGTGCCAGCAGATCAGGCCCCCTGATTCCCCTGTAGCGCCCAGCCCATGCCCGGCTCCGCGTGACCTCGGCAAAGAGCAGCCGAGCATGGGCTCGGCTCTGCAGCAGGTGCGGCTGGTTACGGTTTGGCCGGCGGAATTTATGCACTCTTTACGCGTCGGCCCGGTCCGGCGCGTAGTGCGTTTATGGGGGGCAGGACGACGATGACGGCCTGAGGTGGAGGGGTTCCACCAGGACGCTAATGCAATGTCCCCCTGGCTGTCGTTGTTGTGTGGCGTCGTGGTGCTGGTCGCCGCCGCCTATCTTCTTTATGTCGTGCTGCGGCCCGAGTCGTTCTGAGCGGAGACTGCCATGACTGAGATTATTGTCATTCTTGCCGCCAGCCTGCTGCTGGCCTGGCCGTTGGGCCTGTATCTGGCGCGCGTGATGCGTGGCGCGCCGATGAAGGTCGACGTGTTGTTCCACTGGATCGAGAAACCGCTGTACAGGGTGTTCGGCGTCGACCCGTCGCGCTCGATGTCCTGGCGCGGCTACGTGCTGGCCTTCGTGCTGAGCAACGTGGTGGTGGCGGTGCTGACCCAGGCGGTGTTCATGACCCAGGCCTGGCTGCCGCTGAATCCGGACCAGATCCCGAACATGCGCTGGGACACCGCGCTGCACACGATGATCTCGTTCCTGACCAACACCAACCAGCAGCACTATTCGGGCCAGGCGCAGCTGTCCTACCTCTCGCAGATGACCGGCATCACCGGCCTGCAGGTGGTGACGCCGATGATGGGCCTGGCGCTGGCGGTGGCCACGCTGCGCGCGTTGTTCTCGCGTTCGCCGCAGGCCGCAGCGGCCAGTGGTACCGGTGATGACCGCCAGGTGGCGGTGGGCAACTACTACGTGGACGTGGTACGCCTGTGCGTGCGCTTCCTGCTGCCGCTGTGCCTGGTGTGGACGCTGGTGCTGACCAGCCAGGGCGTGCCGTCGACGATGGCCGGTGGGCCACAGGCGACGCCTATCGATGCCAGCGCTGGCATGGCCGAACAGAAACTGCCGCTGGGCCCGGTGGCGGCGATGGTCGCAGCCAAGCAGCTCGGTGCCAACGGCGGCGGCTGGTACGGCCCGAACAGCAGCTTCCCGCTGGAGAACCCGACGCCGGTTTCGAATGCGCTGGAAATCGTTGGCATCCTGCTGGTGCCGATGGCAGTGATCTTCATGATCGGCGCGTTCACCGGCCGACGCCGCTTCGGCGTCCTGGTGTTCAGCTGCATGCTCGGCATGTCGCTGCTGTCCACCGGCGCCATGGTGTGGAGCGAGGGGCATAGTGCCAGCGCCGCCACGCCGCTGCTGATGGAAGGCAAGGAGGTACGCTTTGGCGCCGATGGCACCGCGCTGTGGGCGGCGGTGACCACCCAGGTCTCCAACGGTTCGGTCAACGGCATGCACGATTCGCTGGCACCACTGAGTGGCGGCATCGCGATGGTCAACATGCTGGTCAGCGCGATCTGGGGCGGTATCGGCTGCGGCCTGCAGCAGTTCATCGTGTACCTGCTGCTGGGCGTGTTCCTGGCCGGGTTGATGACCGGGCGTACGCCGGAACTGTTCGGCCGCAAGCTGGAGACGCCGCAGGTACGCCTGCTGGCCCTGCTGGTGCTGCTGCAGCCGATCACCCTGCTGGTGTTCACCGCGATAACCCTGGCCGTGCCCGGCCTGGCCGGCACCTCCAACCCCGGTTTCCATGGCATCAGCCAGGTCTTCTACGAGTACGTATCGGCCTATGCCAACAACGGTTCGGGCTTCGAAGGACTGGGTGACGCCACGCTCTGGTGGAACCTCAGTTGCTCGCTGGTGCTGCTGCTGGGCCGCTTCCCGCTGCTGATCATCCCGCTGGTCGTGGCCGCACAGCTGGCCGCCAAGCGCCAGGCACCGGAATCGGCCGGCAGCCTGCAGATCGAAACCCCGACCTTCGCCCTGACCCTGGTCTCGGTGATCGTCATCCTGACCGTGCTGCAGTTCATGCCGGCGCTGGTACTCGGCCCGATCGCCGACCACCTGAGCCTGGGACTGCACTAAGGACACCCTGATGAGTACCCAAGCAAGTTCAACCCGTAGTACCCATGCACCGCGCCCTGCCCTGCTTGATGGCGCCGGCCTGCGCCGTGCGCTGATCGAAGCGGTTCTCAAGCTGTCGCCGATGCATCTGGTGCGCAGCCCGGTGATGGCGGTGGTGATGGCCGGCACGATCGTCGCCGCGATCGTCACCCTGACCGGCAACGCGCCGCTCGGCTTTGGCCTGGCAGTGACCGCGATCCTGCTGGTGACCGTGCTGTTCGGCAACTTCGCCGAAGCCGTGGCCGAAGCACGTGGCCGTGGCCAGGCCGCGTCGCTGCGGCGTGCCCGCCAGGATCTGGTGGCACGCCGGCTGGCCGCGCCGCAACCGGGTGCCGCCGAAACCCAGGTGCCGGCCGCCGAACTGCGCCCGGGCGACCACGTGATCGTCAGCGCCGGTGAGCTGGTGCCGGCCGATGGCGAGATCGTGCAGGGCCTGGCCACCATCAACGAAGCCGCGGTGACCGGCGAATCGGCGCCGGTGCTGCGCGAGGCCGGTACCGACCGCTCCGGCGTGATCGGCGGCACCAAGGTGCTGTCCGACCAGATCATCGTGCGGGTGACCGCCGAACCGGGCCACAGCTTCCTGGACCGGATGATCGCGCTGGTGGAAGGCGCCAACCGCCAGAAGACCCCGAACGAGATCGCGCTGACCCTGTTGCTGGCGGCGATGACGCTGACCTTCCTGGTGGTGGTGGCAACGCTGCCGGCCATTGGTGCCTCGGTCGGCGTCAAGGTCGACCCGCTGCTGCTGATCGCGCTGCTGGTGTGCCTGATCCCGACCACCATCGGCGGCCTGCTGCCGGCCATCGGCATCGCCGGCATGAACCGTGCGCTGGCCGCCAATGTGCTGGCCAAGTCGGGCAAGGCGGTGGAAGTGGCCGGCGACGTCGACGTGCTGCTGCTGGACAAGACCGGCACCATCACCTACGGCGACCGCCAGGCCAGCCATTTCCATCCGCTGGCCGGCATCGACGCCAGCCAGCTGCGCGAAGCAGCACTGCTCTCTTCGCTGGCCGACCCGACCCCG
The DNA here is from genome assembly GCF_056480345.1 of Stenotrophomonas sp. 107298_Sma. Lineage (NCBI taxonomy): Bacteria > Pseudomonadati > Pseudomonadota > Gammaproteobacteria > Lysobacterales > Lysobacteraceae > Stenotrophomonas > Stenotrophomonas sp. 107298_Sma. The sequence goes on along the minus strand of NZ_CM151094.1, from coordinate 358,501 downwards.
GAAGGCAAGTCGATCGTGCGCCTGGCGCGCGAACAGGGCTGCGCCACCGCCGAACCGGAGCAGGCCGAGTACCTGGCGTTCAGTGCGCAGACCCGCATGTCCGGCGTGGATCTGGAACATGGGCGGCAGATCCGCAAGGGCGCCGCCGATGCGATCCGTGCCCACGTACAGGCGCTGGGCGGCAACGTGCCGGCTGAACTGGCCGGTCGCGTCGAGCAGGTCGCACGCAATGGTGCCACCCCGCTGGTGGTGGCCGAAGGTCGCCACGTGCTGGGCGTGATCGAGCTGTCGGACGTGGTCAAGCACGGCATGCGCGAGAAGTTCGCGCAGCTGCGGGCGATGGGCATCCGCACGGTGATGATCACCGGCGACAATCCGCTGACCGCCGCCGCCATCGCCGCCGAAGCCGGCGTCGACGACTACATCGCCGAAGCGCGCCCGGAAGACAAGCTGGCACGCATCCGCCAGGAACAGGCCGGTGGCCGCCTGGTGGCGATGGTCGGCGACGGCACCAACGACGCACCGGCGCTCGCCCAGGCCGACATCGGCCTGGCAATGAACTCCGGCACGCAGGCGGCAAAGGAGGCCGGCAACATGGTCGACCTCGATTCGGATCCGGCCAAGCTGCTGGCAGTGGTGGAAGTGGGCAAGCAACAGCTGATCACCCGCGGTGCGCTGACCACCTTCTCGCTGGCCAACGACGTCTCCAAGTACTTCGCGATCCTGCCGGCGCTGTTCGCCGCCGCCGTGCCGACCATGGCCGCATTGAACGTGATGCAGCTGTCGAGCCCGCGCAATGCGGTGCTGGCGGCGCTGATCTTCAACGCCCTGGTGATTCCCGCCCTGATCCCGCTCGCCCTGCGTGGCGTGCGCTTCCGCCCGGCCACTGCAACCGCGCTGCTGCGCCGGAACATGCTGGTGTACGGCCTCGGCGGCGTGCTGCTGCCGTTCGCGGCGATCAAGGCGATCGACCTCCTTCTTGTCCTGGTATTCGGCGCATGAACCGTACTGCTTCCACTTCATCTTCCCTTCCGCGCGAACAGAAGGCCGAGGCCCGCGTGGCCAGCCTGCAGGATGGTGCCAGCTGGCGCCCGGCGATCGGTCTGGGCCTGGCCACACTGCTGCTGGCGGGTGCGGTCTACGCCGGCATCGCCACTGGTTTTGCCGGCCTGGCGTACCCGACCCAGGCCGAGGGCAGCCTGCTGCGCGATGGCAACGGCCAGGTTCGCGGCTCGGCGTGGCTGTCGCAGCCGTTCACGGGTGACGGCTATTTCCAGGCGCGTCCGTCGGCGGCCAACTATGACCCGATGGCCGCTGCCGGTTCCAACATGGCCCGCAGCAACCCGGCCCTGGCCGAACGTGTTGCCGCCAGCACTGCTGCGGTCGCCGCGCGCGAAGGCGTCACCCCGGCGCAGGTACCGGCGGACCTGGTCACACAGTCCGCGGGTGGCCTGGATCCGCAGCTGTCGCCGGCCGCGGCGCAGCTGCAGGTGGCACGCGTGGCGCGCGCCCGTGGCCTGCCGGTGGAGCGCGTGCAGGCCCTGGTACAGGCGCATACCGAGGGACGCCAGTGGGGCCTGTTCGGGCAGCCACGGGTGAACGTGGTGACGCTGAACTTCGCACTGGACCACGCGGCCAAGGCACCGTGATGCCGGCCTGCACCGGCTGCGCGCACAATGGCGGCCATGACAGCGGCACCCATGACTGATGCGCGTACCCGCCAGGCCGATGCCCTGGTCGAAGGCCTGCAACGCGAAGCCGGCGGCAAGCTGACCGTGTTCCTCGGTGCGGCGCCGGGCGTGGGCAAGACCTACACGATGCTGACCCGCGCGCAGGAACAGCTGCGCCGCGGTGTCGACCTGGTGGTGGGCCTGGTGGAAACCCATGGCCGTGCCGATACCCAGGCATTGCTGGAAGGCCTGCCGCAGCTGCCGCTGAAGGACGTGGATTACCACGGCCACACCCTGCAGGAGATGGATCTGGATGCCGTGCTCGCACGGCATCCGGCGCTGGTGCTGGTGGACGAACTGGCGCACCGCAATGCGCCGGGCAGCCGCCACGAGCGGCGCTGGCAGGATGTGATGGAGCTGCTGGACGCCGGCATCGACGTTTGGACCACGGTCAACATCCAGCATCTGGAAAGCCTCAACGATGTGGTGATGCGCATCACCGGCGTGCGCGTGAGCGAGACCGTGCCGGACGGTGTGCTCGACCGCCTGCACGACATCGTGCTGGTCGACCTGCCGCCACGCGAACTGATCGCGCGCCTGCAGCAGGGCAAGGTCTATGTGCCCGAACAGGCCGCGCAGGCCCTGCAGGCATTCTTCTCGCCAGCCAACCTGACCGCGTTGCGCGAACTTGCGATGCAGGAGGCCGCCGACCGCGTCGACAGCAGCCTGCGCGAAGCACGGGCGGCACGCGGCGAGAGCAACCTGCCGCTGCGGCGTGGCGTGTTGGTGGCCATTGATGGCGGCGGCCAGAGCGAATACCTGGTGCGGGTGGCGCGGCGCATCGCCGAACGCCGCGACGCGCCGTGGACGGTGGTGACCGTGCAGGGCCGGCGCCAGGACGAGGCGACCCGGCGCGAAATCGATGCGGCCTTTGCACTGGCACGTCGGCTGGGCGGCGACGCCGAACTGCTGCATGGTTCGAGCATCGCCGATGCCCTGCTCGACCATGCCGCGCACAACGGCGTGTCGACCCTGGTGCTGGGCCGGACCCGCGAACGTCCGCTGGCGCGGATGTTCAACCGCACCCTGACCCAGCAGCTGATCCAGCGCGGCGCGCACTACGAGATCACCATCATCAGCACCCCGCAGGCGCGGGCGCGCTCGCGCCGCGAGGGCCTGCTGCCGCCGGTGCGCGGCATCAGCTACGAGCCAGCGCAGGCGCTGATCGCTACCGCACTGGCCTGCGCAGTGGCGTGGCTGGCCGAGCGCTGGGTCGGCATGGCCGACCTGTCGATGGTGTTCATCGTGGCGGTGGTAGTGGTGGCCGCGCGCACGCGCGCCAGCGTGGCGGTGATGGCGGCGATCCTGTGTTTCCTCGCCTACAACTTCCTGTTCATCGCGCCGCGCTTCACCTTCGCCATCGGTGCACGCCAGGGCGTGATCACCGTGTTCCTGTTCCTGGCCGCCGCCTTGGTGGCCGGACGGCTGGCCTCGCGCTTGCGCATGCAGGTGATCGCGCTGCGTGCAGCCAACCGCCATGCGCGTGCGCGCCAGCAGCTGGGCCGGCAGCTGGCCAGTGCGGCCGGCAATGGCGAGGTCGCACAGGCCGGCAGGCTGGCACTGGAACAGGCAATGGACGTTCCGGCGTGGCTGCGCATTGGAACAGACACCGCGGCCGGTGGTCGCAGCCAGCCGGGGGACACCGATCTGGCCGCCGCCGACTGGGCGCTGCGCCATGGCCAGCCCAGCGGCCGCTTCACCGATACCCTGGCCGGTGCGCAGTGGTGGTTCCTGCCACTGCTGGATGGCGAGGACCGCGCCATTGGCGTGGCCGGCCTGTACCTGCCCGGCGCGCAGGCGCGCCTGCTGCCCGAGCAACGGCAGCTGGCCGAGGCAATGGTCGATGACATCGCCCAGGCCGCGCTTCGCACACGGCTGGTGGCCGAACTGGAACAGGCGCACGTCAGCAACGAGACCGAGCGGTTGCGCTCGGCCCTGCTCTCTTCGGTGTCGCACGACCTACGCTCGCCACTGGCGGCGATGATCGGCTCGGCAGACAGCCTGGCCAGCTACGGTGCGGCGATGGATACGGCTGATCGCCGCGCCCTGCTGGACACCATCCTGGTCGAGGGCGAACGGCTGGACCGCTACATCCAGAACCTGCTGGACATGACCCGCCTCGGCCATGAAGGGCTGAAGATCAACCGCGACTGGATCGGCGTGGACGAACTGATCGGCTCGGCAGCGCGACGCCTGCAGCGCTATCAGCCGAAGGTGCGGCTGGAGCTCGACATTCCTTCCACGCTGGCGCCGATCTGGGTGCATCCGGCGCTGGTCGAACAAGCCGTGTTCAACGTGATGGAGAACGCGGCCAAGTTCTCGCCGCCCGACGCCGCCGTACAGGTACAAGCGCGCGAGCTGGACGGCCAGCTGCGCATCGACGTGATCGATGCCGGCCCCGGCATTCCCGACGACGAGCGTGCGCGCATCTTCGACATGTTCTACAGCGTCGAACGCGGTGACCGCGGCCGCCACGGCACCGGTCTTGGCCTGACCATCTGCCAGGGCATGATCGGTGCGCATGGTGGCAGCGTGCAGGCGCTGCCCGGGCGCGACGGTCGCGGTACCCTGATCCGCATCACCCTGCCCCTGCTCAAGCCAGTCTCCCACGATGAGTCCGACCCCGATTGATGCCAGCGTCCCGGCCCCGCGCGTGCTGGTGATCGATGATGAAACCCAGATCCGCCGGTTCCTGGACATCAGCCTGCGTGCGCAGGGTTACCAGGTGCGGCAGGCCGCCACCGGCCAGGAAGGCCTGCAGCTGGCCGCCAGCGAGGACATGGATCTGGTGATCCTGGATATCGGCCTGCCGGACATGGAAGGCCACGAGGTACTGGAACAGCTGCGGCAGTGGAGCCAGGTGCCGGTGATCATGTTGACCGTGCGTGCCGGCGAAACCGAGAAGGTGCGCGCGCTGGATACAGGCGCGAACGACTACGTGACCAAGCCATTCGGCACGCAGGAACTGATGGCGCGGGTGCGGGCATTGCTGCGCACGCGCAGCGTACCCAGCGACGGCACGCCGCCGGTGTTCGACGACGGCCACCTGCACGTGGACCTGGTGCGCCGCGAAGTGGCACTCGATGGCGAGCCGGTGGCATTGACCCGCAAGGAATACGCGTTGCTGTCACTACTGCTGCGCAACGCCGGGCGGGTGGTGACCCAGCCGCAGATCCTGCAGGAGATCTGGGGACCGACCCACCAGCACGACACTCATTACCTGCGCATCCTGGTCGGCAAGCTGCGGCACAAGCTGGGCGATTCAGCGCTGGATTCGCGCTACCTGTTCACCGAACCCGGCGTGGGTTTGCGGTTCAAGGGTTGAGGCGTGTCGACCAAGGTCGACACCTACCAGAGCCAACCCTGGTCGGCACCTGGGGGCAGAGCCCGTGCCGTTCCGACAGCTCGCGGGAAACTGTCGAAGGCGGGGTGGGTCGGGTTGCGGGGGTGTCCGCGGCATGGATGCCGCGGCCAAGCCCCCAGGGACGGGTTCACGGCGTCCCCCGCAACCGGACCCACCCCGCCATCCCACGGATAGCCCGCTTTTGACGTTGATGTTGCTGTTGCTGTTGCTTCGGCGGGTGCCGGGCGCGGCCCGGCTCCTCCTCAGAACCCCAGCGGGGTGTCGCCCAGCACCGGCTGCAGCTGGCTGCGGAACAGCGCCTGGATGCGTTCCAGTGCCGCCTCGTCGTTGCCTTCGAAACGCAGCACCAGCACCGGCGTGGTGTTGGAGGCGCGCACCAGGCCCCAGCCATCGGGGAAGTCCACGCGCAGGCCATCGATAGTCGACAGCCGACCGCCCACATACGGGTTGTCCGGCGACTGCGCCGCCGCCACCAGCATCGCCACCAGCGCATGCGGCGTGCCTTCGGCCACCGGCACCTTCAGTTCCGGCGTGGCCACCATCTCCGGCAGCTCGGCCAACACCTCATCCGGCGTTTCCTCGCGCTGGGCCAGGATCTCCAGCAGGCGCGCGGCCGCATACAGGCCGTCATCGAAACCGAACCAGCGCTCCTTGAAGAAGAAGTGGCCGCTCATCTCGCCGGCCAGTTCGGCATCGGTCTCGCGCATCTTCGCCTTCATCAGCGAATGCCCGGTCTTCCACATCAGCGGGCTGCCACCATTGCGCAGCACGTGGTCGGACAGCTTGCCGGTGCACTTCACGTCGTAGATCACCATCGCGCCCGGGTTGCGCATCAGCACATCGGCCGCGAACAACATCAGCAGGCGGTCGGCATAGATGATCTTGCCTTCGCCGGTGACCACGCCCAACCGGTCTCCGTCGCCATCGAAGGCGACGCCGAGGTCGGCGCCGAAACGCTTGACCGTCTGCACCAGGTCTTCCAGGTTGGCCGGTTCGCTCGGGTCCGGATGATGGTTGGGGAAGCTGCCGTCGACATCGCAGTACAGCGGAATGACCTCAGCGCCGATCGCTTCCAGCAGCTGGGGTGCGAGCGCGCCTGCGACACCGTTGCCGGCATCGGCCACGACCTTCAACGGGCGGTCCAGCTGCACGTCGTCGGCGATGCGCTGGATGTAGTCGGCCGCAACGTCGCGCTGCTGGTAGTCACCCGGTTCGGCGGCCTGTACCAAGCGGCCCTCGACGATGCGCTGGTAGAGGTCGGTGATCGCATCGCCGGACAGCGTTTCACCTCCGATGACCACCTTGAAGCCGTTGTACTCCGGCGGATTGTGGCTGCCGGTCACGGCCACGCAGGTCCCCGTGCGCAGATGGAAGGCGGCGTAGTACACCAGCGGGGTCGGCGCCAGGCCGATGTCGATCACCGCGCAACCGGCGCGCCTCAGGCCTTCGGCCAGGCCGGCGGCCAGTTCCGGGCCGGACAGGCGGCCATCGCGGCCAATCACCACCTCGCGCAGGCCCTGCTCCAGTGCCACGGTGCCGATGGCCTGGCCTATCAATGCCGCGGTCTTCGGCGTCAGTTCGCTGCCGACCACGCCACGGATGTCGTAGGCACGGAAGATGCCGGCGGCCAGCGCCTCGGCCGGCACCGGTGGTGGCGGCGGTGGCGTGGCATCGCCACTGCTGGTCACGGCGGCCGCCGCTGGCGGAGCCTGCTGCAGGCTTTCACTCAGGGTAGGGCCATGGTCGGCAACCGCCGCAGCGGCGCGACGCGGCAGTGGCAGCGTCTTCGGCAGGCGGCCACGGCCGACCACCAGCAGCACGGCAATGAACGCCAGCAGCAGTGCGACGATGGCGCTGGCCAGCGCGCCCAAGCCCAGTGGCCCGGCTTCGACATTGGGGACCGCGGCCACCAGGCGCAGCGGAGTGCCGTTGACCGGCCGTGCCAGTGCCTCGGCGCTCTCGGCGAGGCTGGCATCGCCCTGGGTGACCAGATCATGCATACCCTGGCGCAGACTCAGGAAACCCGTAGTCGGTGCACTGACCTGATCCAGCGGCGCGGTCAGCCGCAGCAACGGCTGGCGCACGTAGAGCACCGCCGGTCCCAGGCTGCCCAGCTGCACCGGCGCGGCCAGGCCCAGGCGGTTGCCACCGCCATCGCGGACCACGCGCAGGCTGGGCTTGCCTTCGGCCAATGCCGCTTCCAGCAGCGCCAATCGGGCATAGCCAAAGGCGGCCGGGGCAGCGTAGGCGTTGGCCAGATCGGCGGTCAGCACTTCCGCCTGTTCCACGCCGGTCCAGCTCTCGCGCACGGCCAGTGCCGCTGCCGCGGCATCACCGGCCTGCAGCGCCTGCTGCACGCGTTCGTTCTTCAGCTGCTGCTGCAGCTGCTTCAGCTGGCCGGCTGCAGCGTCCTGCAGGCCCTGCACGGCCTGGTCACGCGCTTCTTCCAGCGCCTGCCCATTGGCTTCCTGCCGCCATTGCTGCACCGCGCTCCATCCGAACCAACCGGCCAGCAGGACCAGCAGCACCCCCAGTAGTGGCGCGCTGCGTCCCAACGACCGTCCCCGCTGTCCTTCCCCGATGCCGCTCATCGATGTCCCCCGTCAACGCACCCCGGTATGGCCGAATCCACCCGTTCCCCGCACGCTGTCGGTGAAAGTATCCACCACCTGCAGGCTGACGCGGGCAATCGGCACCACCACCAGCTGCGCGATGCGATCGCCCGGCTCGATGGTGAAGGCCTCACGGCCACGGTTCCAGACGCTGATCAACAGCGGACCCTGGTAGTCGGCGTCGATCAGGCCGGTACCGTTGCCGAGCACAATGCCGTGGCGATGGCCCAGCCCCGAACGCGGCAGGATCACCGCGCACAGGTGCGGATCGGCGATATGGATGGCCAGGCCGCTGGGCACCAGCGCGGTATCGCCCGGCTGCAGGGTCAGCGCGGTATCCAGCGCCGCGCGCAGGTCCATGCCGGCGCTGGCTTCGGTGGCATAGGCCGGCAGCGGCCAGCTGTCGCCGAAGCGCGGATCGAGCAGCTTGACCTGCAGCGGTTGGGAAGTGGATGCCTGGGTCATGCCTGGAGTCTCCGCGCGATCAGCGCCAGCAGTTGTTCGGCCAGCTCGCGCTTGGAGGTGGCCGGGAATACCTGTTCACCATCCTGCCAGAAGGCAGTGGCGGCATTGTTGTCGCTCTCGAAACCGCCGCCGCTGATGCCGACCTGATTGGCGATCACCAGGTCCAGGCGCTTGTCGACCAGCTTGCCCCGCGCATATTTCTCCACGTCGTGGGTCTCGGCGGCAAAGCCGACCACCAGCTTCAGCGACTGCGTCTGCGCGGCCACCTCGGCCAGGATGTCCGGCGTGCGCACCAGCTCGATCACCAGCGACTGACTGTCCGCGGTCTTCTTCAGCTTCTGCGGCGCGACCTGGCGCGGCGTGTAGTCGGAAACGGCCGCCGCACCGATGTAGATGTCGGCCGGCAGCGACTTCAGCACGGCATCGCGCATCTGCGCGGCAGAGCGCACATCGATACGCTGCACCCCCGGCGGCGTCGGCAGCTGCACCGGGCCACTGACCAGCACCACCTGGGCGCCAAGCGCAGTGGCTGCGGCGGCCAGGGCAAAGCCCATCTTGCCGCTGCTGCGGTTGCCGACGTAGCGCACCGGGTCAATGTCCTCATAGGTGGGGCCGGCGCTGATCAGCAGGCGCAGGCCCTGCAGCGCGCGGGTTTCCGGCGCGGCAGCCGGTGCCTCGGCACTGCCGTTGGCGGCCAGCGCGGCGACGATGTCACCCGGTTCGGCCAGACGGCCAGGACCGGATTCGCCTTCGGCCAGCGGACCGTCAACCGGGCCGATCACCTGCGCGCCACGCTGGCGCAGCAGGGCGATATTGGCCTGGGTGGCCGGGTGCAGCCACATGCGATGGTTCATCGCCGGGCAGATCGTCAGCGGCGCGGTGCTGGCCAGGCACAGGGTGCTGACCAGGTCATCGGCATGGCCCTGGGCCAGCCGCGCCAGCAGATCGGCGGTGCCGGGGGCGACCACGATGCGGTCGGCCCAGCGGGCCAGCTCGATGTGTCCCATGGCCTGTTCGGCGGCACTGTCCCACAGCGTGGTGCGGGTAGGCTGCCCGGACAGGGCCTGGAAACTGAGCGGAGTGACGAACTGCTGGGCACCGGCGGTCATCGCCACCTGCACCTGGGCACCGGCGTCGCGCAGGCGCCGCACCAGCTCCAAAGCCTTGTAGGCCGCGATCCCGCCTCCGACGCACAACAGCAGTTTCTGACCTTCCAGCGCGCGGGCCGGCGCGGGAGAAGCATTGGGGGAGTCAGCCACCTGGAATTCCTGTGCAAACGAGGGCGGTAGCTTACCCGATGGTCGGTAATGTCCCGGTACACGGCATACATAGCGGGCGGCTATCAGCAGATGGAGTCCGCCCGTATTGACCTGGCAGACGCCGGGCATCGGTTTCGGACCTTTCCTATACCGTTACGACCCCGCCCTTTTGCAGAATCAGACGTTGGCCGCTGTGTGCAGCGGTCCGTTCGATCTCCGAGGAAGCGCGTGCACCCACGCATCATCATCGCCGACGACCATCCTGTGGTCCTGCACGGCATCCGCGTCGTGCTGCAGACCCACCTGATGGACGTGGTCGGCAGTGCGTGCGATGGCGCCGAGCTGCTTCAGCTGGTGGACAACAACGACTGCGATGCAGTGCTGACCGATCTGTCGATGCCCGGCGCCGGGCCGGATGGTCCGGAACTGATCGATGCCCTGCGCGCGTACCATCCCCACCTGCCGGTGGTGGTGCTGACCGGCGCGCGGCATCCGGGCCTGCTTGATGGCCTCCTGCGCGAGGGCATCAATGGGCTGGTCGACAAATGCGCCGATTTCGCCGAGGTGCCACAGGCATTGAATGCAGCACTGGCGGGGCAGGTGTTCGTCTCCCGACAGCTTCGCCACCACCTGCAGGCCCGCGACCTTATGTTCCCGCGCGAACCGGCACCGCTGTCGGCACGCGAGCAGGAGGTGCTGGATCTGCTGGCGGCCGGGCTCAGCGTGAACGCCGTCGCCGAGCACTGCGGGCGCAGTCCGAAGACGATCAGCCGGCAGAAGGCTGAAGCCAAGCGCAAGCTGGGCCTGCAGAACAACCAGGAACTGTTCGACTACCTGCAGACCCGGCGCGACTGAGGTATCGCCCGACCCGGAGCCGCGGTGTGCGCTGATGGGCTGCGCCGACCGGGCTGGCGATGATGCAGGCATGCCCATCCACGACTGGCCCGAACAGGAACGTCCCCGCGAAAAGCTGATGGCACGCGGACCCACGGCACTTTCCGATGCCGAACTGCTGGCGCTGTTCCTGGGCTCGGGCTTCGGCGGCCGCGATGCCGTGCAGACCGCGCGCGACCTGCTGCAGGCCCATGGTCCGCTACGGGTGCTTCTGGACCGCCCCGCACGTGAACTTGCGCGGCTGCCCGGGCTGGGCCCGGCACGCAGCTGTACGCTGGCCGCCGGGCTGGAACTGGCCCATCGCTACCTGGCCGCCGAGCTGGAACATGGCGAGGCGGTCGGCAACAATCCGGCCGCGGTTGGCCGCTATCTGCAGCACCGCCTGCGCGGGCAGGCCCGGGAGATCTTCATGGCCCTGTTCCTGGACAACCGCCACCGGCTGATCGCCTGCGAGGAGTTGTTCCACGGCACCATCAACGCCGCCCCGGTCTACCCTCGCGAGGTGGTGCGGCGAGCCCTGCTGCACAATGCGGCGGCGGTGATCCTCAGCCACAACCACCCCTCGGGCGACCCGGAGCCCTCCGGCGCCGACACCCGCATCACCGACGAACTGCAGCAGGCGCTGGCACTGGTGGATGTGCGGCTGCTGGACCACTTCGTGGTGGGTGAGGGTCGTCCCGTTTCGTTTGCTGAACGAGGCCTGCTGTCACCGCCCCAGCCCCGCCTGTTCGGCTGAGCGCCCGCCCTGCGTGGGCAGCCGGACGGCGCCATCGGCAGGTTCCGGTCAGCGTGGCCGCTGGTATCTGCGCTAAAATGGGCGATTCCGCCGCTCATTCTCACAGCAGGCCTCGTGAAAAATCTCCTCCGCGCCCTGATCAGCCAAGGCATCGAAGCCTTGCGCGCCAATGGCACCCTGCCCGCCGACTCCCTGCCGCCGGACTTCGTGGTCGAGCGCCCGAAGACCCGCGACCACGGCGACTTCGCAACCAACGCCGCAATGCTGCTGGCCAAGGCCGCGCGCAGCAATCCGCGCGCACTGGCACAGGCGCTGGTCGAGGCGCTGCCGCGCAGCGAGGACGTCAGCAAGGTCGAGATCGCTGGCCCCGGCTTCATCAATTTCTATCTGGCCCCGGCCGCGTACCAGCGTGAAGCCGCGTCGGTCATCAAGGAAGGTCACGACTACGGCCGCAACCTGTCCGGTAATGGCCGCACGGTGGGCGTGGAATACGTGTCGGCCAACCCGACCGGCCCGTTGCATGTCGGCCACGGCCGCGCCGCGGCGATCGGCGACTGCGTGGCGCGCGTGCTCGACGCCAACGGCTGGAACGCCAAGCGCGAGTTCTACTACAACGACGCCGGCGTGCAGATCGAGAACCTGGCGCTGTCCACCCAGGCGCGAATCAAGGGCATCGCGCCGGACCAGGACGGCTGGCCGGAAGGCGGCTACCGCGGTGAATACATCGCCGACGTCGCCCGCGCCTACATGGCCGGCGCCAGCGTCGATCTGGAAGGCAGCACCGTGGTCGGCGCCAAGGACCCGGACGACATGCAGGCGATCCGTCGCTTCGCCGTGGCCTACCTGCGCAACGAGCAGAACCTGGACCTGGCTGCATTCGGCGTCGACTTCGACATCTACTTCCTGGAAAGCTCGCTGTACGCCGATGGCAAGGTCGCCGAAGCGGTCGCCAAGCTGCAGGCCTCGGGCCACACCTACGAGGAAGGCGGCGCGCTGTGGCTGCGCAGCACCGACTTCGGTGACGACAAGGACCGCGTGATGCGCAAGTCCGACGGCACCTTCACCTACTTCGTGCCGGACGTGGCCTACCACCTGTCCAAGTGGCAGCGCGGCTACGAGCGCGCGATCACCGAGCTGGGAGCCGACCACCATGGTTCACTGGCACGCGTGCGCGCCGGCCTGCAGGCCATGGAAGTGGGCATCCCGCAGGGCTGGCCGGAATACGTGCTGCACCAGATGGTCACCGTCATGCGCGGCGGCGAGGAAGTGAAGCTGTCCAAGCGTGCCGGCAGCTACTTCACCCTGCGCGACCTGATCGAAGAAGCCGGCCGCGATGCCACCCGTTGGTTCCTGATCGCGCGCAAGCCCGATTCGCAGCTGACCTTCGACATCGACCTGGCCCGCCAGCAGAGCAACGACAACCCGGTGTTCTACGTGCAATACGCGCACGCCCGCGTCTGCAGCCTGCTGCGCCAGGCGCAGGAGAAGGGCCTGGTGTACGAGCAGGGCAATGGCCTTGCCAACTTCGGCCGCCTGGCCGACGACGCGTCGCTGCTGCTGATGAACGAGATCTCGCGGTACCCGGAAGTGGTGGAGGCAGCCGGCGTGGCGCTGGAACCGCATCTGGTGGCGCAGTACCTGCGTGAATTGGCGCACGCGTTCCACACGTGGTATCACGGGACGCCGGTACTGGTGGAAGACGCTGCCGATCGCAACGCCAAGCTGACCCTGGCCTGCGCAGCGCGCCAGGTGCTGGCCAACGGCCTCGAACTCCTGGGCGTCAGCGCCCCGGAAAAAATGTAAGCATCAGGAGACGCAGTACACATGGCAGCACGACGCGGCAAAAACCAGGCACGACGCAACAGCAGCAGCCAGGGCACACCCGGATGGGTGTGGCTGGTCGCTGGCGTGGCGATCGCGGCCGTGGTGTTCCTGGCGGCGCCGAACCTGTTCAAGGGCGAAGGCGATGGCTTCCTGCGCGCCGGTCCGCAGCCCAACCCGAACGCGCAGCCAGCCCCGGTCGCTGATGCCGACAGCGATGTCGGCACCCAGCCGGCCGCGCAGCCAGCCACGCCGAAGCCGGCAGAACCAGAAAAGCCGGCCGCCACCCAGTACGACTTCTACACCCTGCTGCCGGGCAAGGAAGTCGAGATGTCCGACGCCGAGCTGGCCGCCAGCGCGCGTGCCGAAGACCAGCGCCGGGCCAAGGCCGAAGCGCAGCGTGCGCAGGCAGCACTGGAAGGCAAGCCGGTTCCGCCGGCCACCGCCACTGCGCCGGCACCGACGGCAACTGCCAGCGTGGCCAGCACTGCACCGGTCACCGCCACCAGCCGTCCGCTGCCGGCACCGCTGAGCGAGCGTCCGGCAGTGGCAACGCCGGCGGCCAACACCACTGCGGCTTCGAACAACACGGCTGCGGCCACCGCGGCACCGCGTGCGGAAGCTGCACCGGCTGCGACCAGCACAGCGGCCACTGCCGCACCCGCTGCTGCCGACAACGCCCGCTACATCCTGCAGGCAGGCGCTTTCGGTGCCTCCGGCGATGCCGAGGCGACGAAGGCCAAGCTGGCGATGATGGGGTTGGCCGCACGCGTGGAGTCGGCACAGATCAACGGCAAGACCGTGTACCGCGTGCGCATGGGGCCGTATGGCAGTGCTGGCGAGCTGTCCGAAGCCAAGCAGAAGCTGGATGGCACCGGCCTGCAGGCGATGGCGATCAAGGCGCAGTAAGCCTGCCGATGTGAATGAAAAAGCCGGGCATTGCCCGGCTTTTTTTGTGCTTCTGTAGAGCCGAGCCCATGCTCGGCTCTACAGGACGCACGGCGCAGGTCAGCCTTCGCGGGCGACCTGGAAACCGGCGAAGGACTGGCTGACCGGCATCAGTTCCAGGCGGTTGATGTTGAGATGCGGCGGCAGCGTGGCCACCCAGAAGATCTGTTCGGCGATGTCTTCGGCGGTCATCGGGTTGGCGCCGGTATAGAGCTTGTCCGACGCAGCCTGATCGCCATGGGTACGCACCACGGTGAACTCGGTTTCGGCCATGCCCGGCTCGATCGTGGTCACGCGCACACCGGTGCCATGCAGATCCGAGCGCAGGCCCAGCGAGAACTGGCTGACGAAGGCCTTGGTGCCACCGTAAGCATTGCCGCCCGGGTAGGGATAGACGCCGGCCACCGAGGAAATGTTGATGATCGCACCCTTGCGCTCGACCAGCTGCGGCAGCAGCCGGTGGGTCAGGGTCACCAGCGCGGTGATGTTGGTGTCGATCATCGTGGTCCAGTCGGACAGCTTTGCGCTCTGTGCCGGCGCGGTGCCCTGTGCCAGCCCAGCGTTGTTGACCAGCAGGTCGATCTCACCGAAGGCCGGCGGCAGCGCCAGCAGCGCCGCTTCCATCGCCACCGGGTCGCGGATGTCGAAGACCGCGGCATGCACCACGTCCTTGCCATAGCGTTCGACCAACGGCTGCAGGCGTTCGCCGCGGCGGCCGGTGGCGATCACCTTCCAGCCCGCCTGGGCGAAGCGGTGGACGGCAGCGGCGCCGAAGCCGGAAGTGGCGCCGGTAATCAGGACAGTGCGGGTCATCAGGCAACTCCAGGGGGAAAACCAGACCCCCATTCTGGCACCGTCGACCGATCCCCGTGTTGCCGGATCGGCCAGAACCTGGAGCAGAACCAGGGTCAGATCCCTTTGCCGCCAGCAAAGGGATCTGACCCCACCTGCCGGGGTGACCGGTACAATTGGGCCATGATCAACAACGATGTCCTGCGCAGCGTGCGCTACTCCCTGGACCTGGGCGACCACCACGTGGTGACCCTGTGCCAGCTGGCCGACCCGGCCTTCGCGGTGGATACCGAGCAGGTGAAGGCCTGGCTGCGCCGCGATGACGAAGCCGGCTTCGAGGCGATGAATGACAGCGCGCTGGCCCACTTCCTCGATGGCCTGATCGTGCACCTGCGTGGTCGCGACGAGAGCCAGCCGCAACGCGCGGTGGAAACCCGCATCGACAACAACCTGGTGCTGAAGAAGCTGCGCGTAGCCTTCCAGCTGCGTGACGTGGACCTGTTGGAGATCTTCGCCAGCGCCGGTTTCAACGTCTCCAAGTCGGAAATCGGTGCGCTGTTCCGCCAGCCCGGCCACACCAACTACCGGCGCTGCCTGGACCAGATGCTGCGCAACTTCCTCAAGGGCCTGAGCCTGCGCCTGCGCGGCTGAGCACGGCCGCGACGAACGCCCGTGCCGCCGGCGTCGGCAACCGCTGCCAGACCAGGTGCACGCGGCGGGTCGGGGTCGGCTGCAGCGGAATCTGGACCACCCCCTCGAACCCTTCGGCGATCAACGCCGGCACGATCCCGACCGCCAGCCCATGGCGGACGAAGCGCTCGACCAGTTCCATCAGGTTGACCTCGAAACGCACCGTGTGCGGCAGGCCTGCAGCGGCGAACGCATCATCGGTCTGCCGGCGCGCGCCGGTGCCGCGCGGGAAGTCGACCAGCGCTTCATCCTGCAGCGCGGCCAATGGCAGCCGCGTGTGCCCGGCCAACCGGTGCGACGGCGCCAGCACCGCCACCAGGTCTTCCTCCTGCAGCATCTGGTGGCACACGCCATCCAGCCCCGCCGAGGGCGCCAACCCGACCAGGGCGACATCCAGTTCGCGCGACTGCACCTGCGCGATCAGGTCCTCGCTCTTGTCCACCCGCAGCTGGAATTCAACCTGCGGGTGTACCTGCTGGAAGGCCGCCAGCATCGCCACCACGTCGATGTCGGTCAGCGAAGAGATCTGCCCGATCGCCAACAACCCGCGTACTTCGCCGCTGACTGCGGCGACGTCGGCACGCAGGTGGCGCAGGCTGGCCAGCACCTGCCGCGCGTGAACCAGCAGCACTTCACCGGCGGCGGTGGCACGTACCTGGCGCGGCAGGCGTTCGAACAGTGGCGTGCCCAGCTCCTGTTCCAGATTGGCAATCTGATGGCTGAGCGCCGACTGCACCACATGGCAGCGCTCGGCGGCACGGGTGAAGTTGCCCTCCTCGGCCAGGGCGACGGCAAATTCAAGCTGCTTGAGATTCACACAACCATCTCATTTCCAGATGACAGGGATGATGATGATTCATTTCCATCATGACTGCAGCGGGCGGACACTGTGCACCCCGCATTCTGGAACACCGCGTGAGCCCGTCCCTCCCCCCTCTGCACCGCTGGCAGGTGCTGCTGATGTCGGTCGCCACTGGCGTGGCCGTAGCCAGCAACTACTATGCGCAGCCGCTGCTGCACACCATCGCCGATGCCTTCGGCCTGCCATTCGGCCAGGTCGGCATGGTGGTCACCGTGGCGCAGCTGAGCTATGCCGCCGGGCTGATCCTGCTGGTGCCGCTGGGTGACCTGTTCGAGCGCCGCCGGCTGATCGTGGTGATGACGCTGTTGTCGGCCAGTGGACTGGTGATCAGCGCCTGCGCGCCGTCACTCACGTGGCTGCTGGTGGGCACGGCGATCACCGGCCTGTTCTCGGTGGTGGCGCAGGTGCTGGTGCCATTTGCGGCCACCCTGGCCGCACCGGAGCATCGTGGCCGGGTGGTTGGTACGCTGATGAGTGGCCTGCTGCTGGGCATCCTGCTGGCGCGCACCGTGGCCGGGCTGCTGTCGAGCCTTGGCGACTGGCGCCTGGTCTATGCAATCGCCGCCGGCACCCTGGTGCTGACCGCGCTGGCGCTGCAACGTGGCCTGCCACGCTTCCACCACAGCGCAGGCCTCAGCTACTTCGCCCTGCTGCGCTCGATCGGCTCCCTGTTCGTGCATGAGCCGGTGCTGCGCCATCGCACGTTGCTGGGTGCATGCAGCTTCGCCATGTTCGCGATCTTCTGGACGCCACTGGCGTTCCTGCTCGCACAGCCACCGTACGCCTACAGCGACGCCACCATCGGCCTGTTCGGACTGGTCGGTGCAGCCGGCACGCTGGCCGCGGGCCTGGCCGGGCGCATGTCCGACCGTGGCCAGACCGGCCGTGCCACGGCCATCGCGCTGGTACTGTTGCTGCTGTCGTGGCTGCCACTGGGGCTGTCGGCGCACTCGCTGCTGGCACTGCTGGTGGGCGTGGTGGTGCTGGACCTGGCCGCGCAGCTGCTGCACGTCAGCAACCAGAACCTGATCTATGCGCTGCAACCGGCTGCGCGCAACCGCCTCAATGCCGGCTACATGACCGGCTACTTCATCGGCGGCTCGCTGGGTTCACTGCTGTCGGCCCAGGTCTACCAGCGCTTCGGCTGGACCGGCGTCTGCGTGGCCGGCGCCGCTGTTGCCGCACTGGCCCTGCTGCTGTGGTTGCCCGGCGCGCTGCGTGCGCGCCAGGCCACAGCTGCCAACTAGAAACTGCCCTGCAGCGCCAGCTCCCAACGTCCCCCGGCGTTGCCCGGGAACAGGCGCTTGGCTGCGTTGTCGGTGTCGTGCACGGTGGCCCGCAGCTCCCACGCCGGGGTCAGCGTGGCAATGGCACTGAGCTGACCATGCAGGTAATCCGGCCCCTGTGCGGTGGCCAGCCAATACTGGCCTACCGCCGCCTCCAGCCGGACGCGCTCGTGCAGCGGCACACGCACGCCGAGCTGGGCATAGGTGCCGCGATGACCGCCGGCCAGCGCATCATTGGAATGCGCGACCTGCAGCCAGGCGCGCTGCTTCCAGGTCAACGTGGTATTGAGTTCGGTCCAATCCAGCGCGCGGCCAGTGCCTGGGTACACGTAGCGGGTCAGGTTGGCATCCAGCGTCCAGTCCGCTGCCAGTGCGCCACTCCAACCGGCCACCAGGTCGAACTCGCTGCGCGCGCCGTTGTCCGGCTTGAACGATACGTTTGAGCCCCACGCGCTGGCGTACCAACCGGATGCGAGTGCCACTTTTGCGCCCACCTGCGCTGCAGGGTCGCCGTCGCTCTGCGAGCTGCCGCGCCACACGTAGTCGCTGGTCAATGCTGCACTGCCACTCACCTGCACCTGGGCCTGCGCGCTGCCGATACCCAGCATTCCTGCCAGCGCGGCCACCATCGCTGCCATCATCCCCTTGCTGTTCACTGCACTGTGTTCCTCGTCGAAGGCGGTCACGCCGCCGGGACAGCAGTGTCGGAGGGAGCGGCGTAACGGATCGAGGGTACTGCCCGGCCCGCAGCGCAAATTCGGCGTAAATCCCGCTGCGGTGGGCGCGGTATCATGCAGGCCTGTTTCCAGGAACCAACCACGTGGACGCCATCCTGACCCCGGTATCGATCGGCGAGCTGATCGACAAGATCACCATTCTCGAGATCAAGGCCGAGCGCATCGACGATGCCGCCAAGCTGGCCAACGTGCGCACCGAGCTGGACGGCCTGCTGCCGTTGCTGCAGCAGCAGTTGCAGGCACAGCCCGCGCTTGCCGCGCTGAAGCAGCAGCTGAAGGCGATCAACGAACGCATGTGGGACATCCAGGACCAGCTGCGCGACAAGGAAGCGGCGCAGGTGTTCGATGATGCATTCATCCAGCTCGCGCGCGGCGTGTATGGCACCAATGGTGAGCGCGTGCAGGTGAAGAACGAGATCAACCGCGTGGCCGGTTCGGCCCTGGTGGAAGAGAAGCAGTACCAGGGCGAATGAGCCCGCTCATCCGCATTCGAGCAGGTGCCGGATGCGGAACAGCTCACCATCGCTGTGGATACCGAGCTTCTCGTAGGCCGTCCGCTTCTGCGTGCTGACCGTACTGGCGGTGCGCCCGAAGCGCCGCGCCACCTCTCCGGTAGTGCAGCCCTGCAGCACCAGCCGGAGCACCTCGCGCTCGCGTCGGCTCAAGGGCGTGAGCACCGGCGCCGGTGTGCGCCGCATGCGCGATCGATTCAACTGCGTGCGCAGCTCCGGGGGCACGAAGCGGCCGCCACGGGCCAGCATGTCGATCGCACGCATCAGCATCGCTGGCGAAGTGCCCTTGGGAAGAAATCCGCGCGCACCGGCCTGCATCGCCATGGTCACCGTGCTTGCATTGCAGTGTTCGGACAGCACCAGCACCGGCAACAGCGGCCAGCGTCGTGACAACAGCCGCAGCAGGGCGAGGCCCTGTTCGGGTCCTCGCGGCGCCAACAGATCGATCAGCAACAGGTCGATGCCACCGGGTTGGCGATGCAGCAGGTCGAGCAGATCACCTTCGCGGGTGAAGCTGCCACAGATCTGCACGCCGCCGTGCTGGCGCAGCACTACCTCCACCCCCAGCCGCAGCACGGGGTGCGGCGCCAGCATTGCCAGGCGGCGGGGTCGATCGAGGGGCAGAGCGGGAACAGCAGGCGGCATCACGCGGATCCGGCGGTACGAAGTGCCCACCGTAGGCCCGCGTCTGGAGCAGCGGAATCCAATTTATTGCAACGCACCAAAGACGCGCGCAGGCGCTCAGCTGCGGTTTCGGATCGCTCCAACGCGACAGGCCCGGCATGAGCCGGGCCTGTCGAGGCATCTTCAAGCGCGCATGCGCGCCGAGGAAGCAGTTACCAGCTGAAGCGCGGGCCGACGGTGTATTCCTTGTCGCCGTCGCGGTTCATCTTCAGCTCGCCGTTCAGGCCCCAGTTCTGGTTCAGCTTGACCTGGCCACCCAGGCGACCGTACCACTGGCCTTCCGGATTGATGCCGTGCTTCTTCGAGAAGTCTTCGTAGCCGACCATGCCGTAGACCTCGGCGTGGGCACCGAAAGCGGTGCGGATGCCGGCTTCGGCGCTGTAGCCGTTGAAGTCCAGGCCGTGCTTCTGGTCGCGCTTCTGGTAAGCAACGCGGGCAACGAAGTCGGTGGTCGGAGCGATTTCAACGTTGTAGCCGGCGCCGATCTTCCACTGGTCCAGCTTGATGTTGGTGTTGTCGATTTCCTGGCGGCTGTACTCACCGAAGGCGTGGAAGTTCGGCAGGAAGCCGTAGGAACCCTTCACGCCCCAACCGTCGGCCTTGAACGCATCGATGTCGGTCTTGGCGTAGTCAGCTTCGGCGTAGTTGTAGGACAGGTTCTCAGCAGCCGAGGCGGTGAACGGCAGGGCAGCGGCCAGGGCCAGAGCAATCAGCGAATTCTTCATGGGGGTACACCTTTACTTTCTTATGGTGTGCAGCAGCGCCAGGGCGCCATCGCATCGGGAATGTAAATTCTCCGTTATTCGCCACAACGCTCCCTGAAAACAGCGGTCTTCGCATTGCTGAATTTTTTGGCTTGATTCAGGCTGCGTCTGGCATACGCGCGCGCCACGCGTGCATCTGCCATCCATCGATGATTGCAACAGGAGGTTGCCTTGCACCTGCCCTACCCGCTGCAGATGACTGTCCGCGCTGCTGTCCTGGCCTGCGCGGCCCTGTTTTCCTCCGCGCCTGCGCACGCACTGCAGGCCGCTGACTACCGGCGCGCCGAACGCGTGCACGACAGTCATCTGCGCGGTGCGCTGCGCAATGCCTCGCTCCTGCCAAACTGGCTGGCTGATGGCCGCTTCTGGTACGAACGCGAAGACGCGCAGGGCCGACGCCAGGCGGTGTTGGTCGATCCGGCGAACGCTATGCGTACGATCCTGTTCGAACCCGATGTGCTGGACGCCGCAGTTGCACCTCTCGGTACCCACGGGCCACGCCTGCGCTTGAACAGCGTGCAGGTACTGCATGATGGCCTGCGCCTGCAGTTCAACGGCGAGGCGGCAATCAACTGCCAATGGCCACGCCTGCAGTGTACGGCCGCACAACAGGCGCCGCCGCCAGCCGATGCATTGCCGTCGCCCGGCGGTGACGCCTGGCTGCAGCTGCGCGACCACAATCTGTGGCTGCAGCGCTCTGGAACGGCGCCGCGCGCACTGACCAGCGGCGGTGAAGCCGGCCACGGCTATGGTGTGCTGCCGGACTTCAGCCTGCGCGGCATTCCGCGCAGCCAGGGCCGGATGCCGCCGCGGCCATTCGCGGTCGGCTGGTCGCCGGATGGCAGCTACGTGGCCGGCATCCGCTACGACGAACGCGCGCTGCAGGACTACCCCTATCTGGAAAGCAGCCCGACCCACAGCGCGCGGCCGCGCGTGCATACCGTGAAGCTGGGGGTGCTGGGTGACACCGATCAGGTGCGCGACAGCCTGTACGTGGTCGATACCCGCAACGGCAGGCAGCATGACATCGCGCTGCCCGAGGGTTGGAACACGCTCAGTGAGGCCGGCATCCTGGGTTGGGACGGTGACCGGTTGTATGCCGCGATCGCGCACTTCGGCACAACGCGCAAGCTGCGCCTGGTGGAGATCGATGCCGGCAGCGGTGCAGTGCGCACCGTGCTGGAAGAAGCCAGCGATACCCGCCTGCAGCTCAACGTGTATTCGTACAACCGGCCAGCGGTGGCGATCCTGCCCGGCCAGGACACTGCGGTGTGGTTCTCGCAGCGCGATGGCCGGGGCCACCTGTACCGGGTGCGCCTGTCCGACGGGAAGGTGATGCAACAACTGACCCACGGTCCATGGGTGGTGCGTGACCTGCTCGGCGTGGACGTTGTGAGTGGCTGGGCATACTTCAGCGCCGGCGGCGTCGACGGTGGCGATCCCTACGTGCGCGGCCTGTACCGGGTATCGCTGCAGGGCGGCCCCATCCAGCGCCTGGCCGCCGATGGCAGCGACCATCTGGCCGATGCCGGCAGCGGCGCTTTGTTCGGTGATCGCGCCCCGCAGGCCCTGTCACCGCGGGGCGACTACCTGGTCGATACCGTCTCCAGTCTCGATCAACCGCCACGCACCGTGCTGCGGGCCAGCGATGACGGCCGTGAAGTGATGGTGCTGGAAACAGCCGATGACAGGGCGATCGTTGCTGCCGGTTGGCGCCCACCACACCGCGAACGACTGCTGGCCGCCGATGGCCGCACGCCGATCTTCGCCACCGTCTACCTGCCCCGCGACTATCGCGATGACGGCAGCTTCCCGGTGATCGACGCGATGTACGGTGGTTCCTTCATCAGCAATGCGCCGGTCACCTACGCCGAGGCGGTGTCCGCCTTGAATCCGGTGTCACGCGCCAGCCTGGCCGAACTCGGCTTCGTGGTGGTCAGCATCGACGCGCGCGGTACCGGCGGCCGTGACAAGGCGTTCCATGACAGCAGCTTCGTGCAAGCCGCCGATGTGCAGCTGGATGACCACGTGGCCGCGCTGCGCCAGCTGGGCGCGCGCTACCGAGGTATCGATCTGCAACGGGTGGGCATCTACGGGCATTCGTTCGGTGGCTACAGTGCAGCGCGCGCCCTGCTGCGCTACCCGGCGTTCTACAAGGTGGGGGTGGCCTCGGCCGGCAGCCACAATTTCCAGGGCATGTACGGTGGGGCCGTTCATGGCATGGACCGGCTGTTCGGTGGCGTGCTGCCGGCCACGACCACTGCCGACGGTGTGCCGGCGCCGTTTGCCGGACTCGACAATGCAGCGCTGGCCGGCAACCTGCGCGGTCACCTGATGCTGGTCTATGGCGAGCTGGACGAAAACGCACCTCCGGCATTGACCCTGCAGCTGGCCGCCGCCCTGAACAAGGCCCAGCGCAGCTACGACCTGCTGTACCTGGCCCGGCAGGACCACGAACTGTTCCGCAACGACGCCACCTACACGCACCGCATGTGGGACTACTTCGTGCGCCACCTGGCGGGCCAGCAGCCACCGGATACGATGCTGGCGCCGCTGCCTGGTGGTCCGGGCTGAACAGGCGCACACAGGATGTCGATCCACGACGCACTGGTTCGTCGGGTACTTGAAGGCCGTGCATGCGGCACGGTCCATCCGGAGGCAGCAATGAGCTACATCGATGGTTTCGTCCTGGCGGTGCCCACCGCCAACAAAGAGAAGTTCCTCGCTCATGCACGCACAGGGGATCCCGTTTTCATCGAATACGGCGCGCTGCGCGTGGTCGAGTGCTGGGGCGATGACGTGCCGCACGGCAAGACCACCGACTTCTTCGGCGCGGTGAAAGCCACGCCAGACGAGACGGTGGTGTTTTCCTGGATCGAATGGCCGGACAAGCCGACCCGCGACGCCGGCATGAAGAAGATGATGGAAGACCCGCGGTTTGATCCGGCGACGAATCCGATGCCGTTCGACGGCGCGCGGATGATCTACGGCGGCTTCGTGCCGATCTACGAACTAACGCGCTGAACCGGGCGGACGTGCTCAGCGCGCGTCCGTTTCATCGCTGGCAGAGGCATGGCCGGCGCCCAGTGCGGCGCCGGCGCCC
Organism: Stenotrophomonas sp. 107298_Sma; assembly: GCF_056480345.1. NCBI lineage: Bacteria > Pseudomonadati > Pseudomonadota > Gammaproteobacteria > Lysobacterales > Lysobacteraceae > Stenotrophomonas > Stenotrophomonas sp. 107298_Sma. Next base: position 335,242 of record NZ_CM151094.1, on the reverse strand, counting down.
AGACCCACGCCCCCCATGCCGGCGCCCATTCCGCCCCCACCGCTGCCGCCTCCAGTGCGGCCGCCCTTCGCATCACCATCGGTGCGGCCCTTGCCACTGGCACCGCCCGGGCGGGTCGGGCCCTGCGGCGGAATCTGCAGATCGGCCGGGATCGGCGCCAGGTCCAGCGCTTCGCGCACGAAGTCGCGCAGTGAAACCACCAGATCGTGGGTGTGCACCAGTCGTCCCTGCGCCAACTCGTTGGCCGCACGCGCGGCCAGCCGTACCTGCTCATCGGTGCCCAGCAGCAGGATGTCCGACAGCGCCGCTTCTACGGCGTCGCGGATGCGGCGCGCGCGATCCGAGCGGGGTTCGGCGATGCCTTCGGCATCTTCGCGTTGGCGCAGGTCGCGGCGGTGGCTGGGATCGACACCCAGTTCACCGGTGAACGAGCCGCCCAGGGTCTTGTAGGCGGCCATCAGCGTGCGCAGGCGCTCGTTGATCTGCCGGTTCTCGCGCTCGCGCCGCTGCTGCAGGGTCTGCATCACCAGCAGGCGGATGCCCACGCCCAGCAGAGTGATCAGGACCAGGCCGGCCAGGGTGGACAGCACGCCCTGCCAGGAGCTGAAGTCGATACCGCGCATGCTCGGGGCTCCGGCGGGAAGAACCTGCATCTTGCCCCATCCCGTGTCCCAGAAACGCGAAAGGCCCCACCACCCGGTAGGTGGCAGGGCCTTCGGTACCCGCGCGATTACTTGCGCTTGGCGACCTTGCGCACGGCCTTCTTGGCCGGAGCCTTCTTCGCCGGAGCCTTCTTGGCAGCAACCTTCTTCAGCGGCGCAGCCTTCTTGGCGACAGTCTTGCGGGTGGCGGCAACCTTCTTGCCAACCGCCTTCTTGGCGACGGCGGTCTTCTTGCCGACGACCTTCTTGGCGGCAGCGGTCTTCTTGCCGACGACCTTCTTGGCAACGGCGGCCTTCTTGCCGACAACCTTCTTGGCAGCAGCGGTCTTCTTGGTGGCGACCTTCTTGGCGACAGCAGCCTTCTTGCCGACAACCTTCTTGGCAGCCACGACCTTCTTGCCGGCGACCTTCTTGGCAGCGACGGTCTTCTTGGCCACAGCCTTCTTGGCGGTGGCGACCTTCTTGCCGACAACCTTCTTGGCGGCCTTGGTCTTCTTGGCAACAGCCTTCTTCGCGACGGCAGCCTTCTTGGTGGCGGCCTTCTTCACGGTAGCGACCTTCTTGCCGGCAGCCTTGGTGGCGGCCTTGGTGGTCTTCTTGGCAGCAGCGGCCTTCTTGGCCACGGCCTTGCCTGCAGCTGCCTTCTTCTTGGCCACTTCCTTCTTCAGGGCAGCGGCTTCGGCCTTGGCGTTCTTCTTGGCGGCTTCCAGCTTCTTCTTGGCGTTGGCAACGGTCTTGCCGACCGACTTGGCAGCCTTCTCGGCCTTCTTGGCAACGGTCTTCTCGACCTTGGCCACAGCCTTCTTGGCCTTGGCAACGCGGGTACCGGCAGCCTTGGTGGCGCGCTTGACGGTCTTCTTGACCGACTTCACGGCGTCTTCGGCGGCGTGGGCGATGGTCTCGCCAACGTTGGTGGCGGTTTCTTTGACGTTCTCGACGGCGTCGGTCACGACCGACACACCATTACCGTTGCTCATGTTGCCCTCCTGGGGGCCTTAAGTATCAAAACGGGGCGATGCTATACCGACATTGACGATCGTGGAACGGGGCACGCGCCAGCAATCGCATCTGCTGCGACGCTGATGGTGTAGCCCACCACCCTTGCCGGCGATACATGTGTGCAGGAAAACCCTTCTTTTCAGCACTGAGCCGCGCTGGCGAGGCTGCGGCGGGCGTTCGCTGCACGTGCTTGATCGAATGCAGGCGAAGGAGCGCTTTATGGCGCATCGCGGCACCCGGTTGCGCCGAACTGCGCAAGTATCGGCCTGTATCTGCAATGCATCCGATGTCGCACGAACGCGCACCAGGCACCTCCACTGATGACGCCACCACCCCGAAGCGGGCGGCAGTGGCCCCGCTTTCCGGCGTTCCGTTTTCATGGCGCATTTATCCAGATCGCGACACACTCATTCAGCTTGTTTTACCGTAGAGCCAAACGGCCCCCACCCACGCCAGCGAACCGACTCCCATGCGACCGCTTCCCACCCTGCTCACGCTCGCAATCGCCGCCGCCTTCGGTGGCTTCGTTGCCACCGGCCTCAATGCGCACCTGGACAACCGAGCCGATGCAGCGCCGCTGCCGGCGGTGCTGCCCACCGCCGCCGCGCTGCCAGCTTCGGTGGCCGGGCAGGCGGTGCCGTCACTGGCACCGATGCTGGAGAAAGCGATGCCGGCCGTGGTCAGCGTCAATACCAAGCAGGTCGTGCGGGTGCGCAACCCGTTCTTCAACGACCCGTTCTTCCGCCGTCTGTTCCCGGACATTCCGCAGGAGCGCATCAATGAATCGCTCGGCTCGGGCGTGATCATCGATGCCAAGGAAGGCCTGGTACTGACCAACCACCATGTCATCGACAACGCCGATGACGTGCAGGTGACACTGGCCGACGGGCGCACGGTCAAGGCCGAGTTCCTCGGCTCGGACCGCGATACCGACATCGCGCTGATCCGTATCCCGGCGCAGAACCTGACCGACATCAAGCTCGGCAACAGCGACCAGTTGCGCGTGGGCGACTTCGTGGTGGCCATCGGCAACCCGTTCGGCTTCAGCCAGACGGTCACCTCCGGCATCGTCTCGGCGGTGGGCCGCAGCGGCATCCGCGGGCTGGGCTACCAGAACTTCATCCAGACCGATGCGTCGATCAACCCGGGTAATTCCGGTGGCGCACTGGTCGACCTGCAGGGCCAGCTGGTCGGCATCAATACCGCCAGCTTCAACCCGCAGGGCAGCATGGCCGGCAACATCGGCCTGGGCCTGGCGATCCCCTCCAACCTGGCGCGCAGCGTGGTCGACCAGCTGGTCAAGCACGGCGTAGTGGTGCGCGGCACCCTGGGCGTGGAGAGCCAGAACCTGACCGCACAGATAGCGCAGGGCCTGGGCCTGGGCGAAACCCGTGGCGCACTGGTCACGCGCGTACTGGCCGGATCGGCCGCGGCCGCTGCGGGCCTGAAACCGGGCGACGTCGTGGTGTCGGCCAACGGGCAGCGCGTGGACAGCGCCGAGGCGCTGCACAACGTGGAAGGCCTGGCCACAGTGGGCAGCCCGCTGACGCTGGACGTGCGTCGCGAAGGCAAGCCGCTGCAGATCAAGGCGATATTGAAGGAACAGGCACGCGCGGTCACCGGCGACAGCCTGGACCCGCGCCTGGGCGGTGCCACCTTCGTCGACCTGCCCGAATCGCTGCGCCAGTCCGGCGCTGGCGGCGTGCTGGTCAGCGAGGTCAAGCGCGGCAGCCGCGCCGCCAGCAACGGGCTGCAGCAGGGCGACATCATCACTGATGCAACGGTAGGTGAATTCGCCGACCTGGCCAGCTGGCGCGCCAATTTCCAGCAGCGCCCCCCCACCCTGGTGCTGCGCGTGCTGCGCAACAATGGCCAGCAGCAGGGCCAGCTCGTGATGCGCTGATCGCCCAGCCGTAACACCCCCTATACCCCGGCAATGCTATTGCTGTCAGTCCAGGTCGGCGCCGCCGTCCCCCGTTCCCCCATCGCAACAGGAGTGATTCGATGAGCCCCACCAATACCGAGAACCTGAAGGACCACCTGGGTGAAGCCGGTTCCCACCTGAAGCAGGCCGCCAGCGCTGCCGGCGGTGCGATCAAGGGCGCAACCGGTGCAGCAACCGACGAACTGCGCATCGGCAAGGCCAACGTCAAGGCAGAGTTGTCCGACAGCGCGCTGTCCGGCCTGGCCGCCGCCGAATTCGGTGGAGCCGCAGCCAAGGAACAGGTCGACGCACTGATGGACAAGGGCAAGGACCTGATCGACAGCGCCGCTGAACTGATCCGCGAACGTCCGTTGGCTTCGTTCGGTGTCGCCTTCGCAGCCGGCTGGATCATCGCCAAGCTGGCCCGCGGCAGCAGCGACAAGTAAGCCGCAGCGTGAGCGAAGAGAACGCGCAAGCGCCTGATCCGGCGGCTACCCCGCCGCTGGATGAGAGCATCCGCCAGGTCGGCGCGGCCGGTCGTGCCGCCGCCGATTCTGCCAAGCACACGGTACGCTCCCTGCGCCGGTTGGCCTCTGCCGACTTCGCGCTGGCGCGTAGTGCATTCGGTCGCGCGCTGGCCTGGGCCGGCGTGGCGATCGTGTTTGGAGCCTCGGCCTGGCTGCTGATGGCCGCCACGCTCATCGCCCTGCTGCAGAGCTGGGGCCTGAGCTGGCTGCAGGCCCTGTTGATCACCTCGCTGCTGAGCCTGGCCGTTACCGGCTATGCGATCTGGCGGGTGTCCTACTTCTTCCACCACACCGGCATGCACGCCACCCGGCGCCAGTTGTCGCGCCTGGGCCTGTTCGATGAGCCCAGCGAGGACGACCCTGATGCCGGGGTACAGCTGCCGGAGGGCAAGCCATGAAATTCGGCGCGCTGCAGCGGCGGGTAAAGCGCTGCGAACAGGTGGTGACCGTGCGCATGGGCGAGACCCAGGACCACTGGGGCACGCTCAGCCAGGTCTGGCGCCAGGGCTGGTCGCCTCTGCGCATCGTCGTGGTGGGCCTGGCCGGTGGCTTCATCGCCGGCAAGCTGGAAGTGCCGGGCAAGGTCAACGGCGCACGCTGGCTGCAGATGGTGGGGTCGGTGTCGAACCTGTTCGCCAGCGCGCAGGCTGCATTCGCTACGGCGATGGCAGCGCAGGCCGCAGCCACCGCCGACGATGCGGCTGAAGAAGCCGACGATGCCAGCGAACATGCACAGGCGGCAGCATCAGCGGCGGGCACACGACCGGCACCAGCACCACAACCGCAGGCAGCGCCGGAACCGGAACTGCGCGAACCGCGTCCGGCCGAAGCGGCGACCGAGCTGTCCGAACGTTGATTCACGGGATCCGCCGCGCCGATCGCGGCCGGCGGATAATGCGCTCCCCTTTCCGGTTGATGCGTCGATGAGCGAGTCCCTCCTGTCCCCGTCACCGGCTGGCCCGGAAGCGCCCGAGGCGCCACTGCCGCCGCCATCGCGCCCGCGCGGGCCGATGTCGCTGGTGGTGCTGGCCGCGCTGGCGGTGGGCTATACGCTGTGGGCCGCACAGGACATCATCCTGCCGGTGCTGCTTGCGATGTTCTTCGCGCTGGTCGGCAACCCGATCCTGCGCCTGCTGCAGAAGCTGTGGATCCCACGTGCGCTGGGCGCGCTGCTGATCCTCGGTGCCGGCCTCGGCGTGACCGGTTCGCTGGCCGTGCAGCTGATCGGCCCGGCGATGGAATGGGCGCAGGAAGCCCCGCAACAGCTGCGCAAGGTGGCCCGCCAGGTGCAGGACCTGACCAAGCCGGTGCAGCAGGCCAACCAGGCCGCGGAGAACTTTGCACGCGTCGCTGGCGGCGACAGCAACCGCAAGGTGCAGGTGATCCGCACCCAGCTGGACGACCCGTACCGCATGCTGACCCGTGCGCCGCGTCTGGCCGCCTCGGTGCTGGCAGTGGTGTTGCTGACCCTGTTCTTCATGATCTACGGGCAGAGCCTGCAGCGCGCGGCGATCGCCCTGTTCCCGAACCGCCAGCAGCAACGCTTCACCAGCGACATCCTGCGGTCGATCGAGCGCGAGGTGTCGCGCTACGTGCTGACCATCAGCGTGATCAACACCCTGGTCGGACTGGTGTTCGCCGGCGTACTGATGCTGCTGGGCATCAGCCTGCAGGAAGCGCTGCTGTGGGGCACGGTGGCCGCCCTGCTGAATTTCGCACCGTATGTAGGCCCCTTGATCGGCGTGGCACTGATGCTGCTGATGGGCTTCGTCGAGTTCCGCGACCCGCTGCAGGCCCTGCTGCCCGCAGCCGCCTACCTGGGCCTGCACACCCTGGAAGGACAGATGGTGACCCCGATCGTGCTGGGACGGCGCATGAAGCTGTCGCCGCTGGTACTGATCCTGGCGCTGATGCTGTTCGGCTGGGCCTGGGGCATGATCGGCCTGCTGCTGGCAGTACCGCTGCTGGTCTGCATCAAGCTGGTGCTGGCACGGCTGGACGGCATGCAGGGATGGGCGCGCCTGCTGGAATGAAAGCCCGCGCTGGCGGGGGTAGAATGGCAGGGTGAATTTCCCTGTCCAAGCCATCACCCTCGACCTCGACGACACGCTCTGGCCGTTCGCCCCGATCGGCGCCCGCATCGACCTGGTCCTGCACGAGTGGATGCGTGAACACAGCCCCGCCACTGCCGAGATGTATCCGCTGGCGGCGATGCGCGAACTGCGCGAGCGCTCGTTCCGAGACAATCCACACCTTCACCATGACCTGAGCGCGCTGCGCCGGCTGACGCTGCAGGAGGCCCTGCAGAACAGCGGTGCCAGCCTGGAATTGCTCGAACCGGCCTACGAGGCGTTCTACGCCGCGCGCAACCAGGTCGAGTGCTATCCCGATGCGATCGATGCACTGGCGCGGATTGCCGCGCGGGTACCGGTCGCAGCGCTGAGCAACGGCAATGCCGATCTGGAGCGGATCGGCCTGGCCCATCATTTCGCCTTCCAGCTGGGTGCGCGCGAACACGGCGCGGCCAAGCCCGAAGCGAGCATCTTCCACGCCGCCTGCACCCGCCTGGGTGTGGCGCCGGCACAGGTGCTGCATGTCGGCGACCACGCCGAGATGGACGTGGCCGGGGCGATCGCCGCCGGCCTGCGCGGCTGCTGGATCAACCGCGAAGCCGCCACCTGGACCCATCCGCAACTGCAGCCGGACCTGCAGTTCGACACCCTCACCGGCCTGGCCGACTGGTTGGATGACAACCTCGATGCCGCCGCACCCCGGAGTACCTGACGCATGAGCGAGATCACTGGTTTCACCGCCGAAACCGCCGCAGCACTGCCACTGCATGTGCTGGGCCGCGAGCAGTTCGCGGCATGGAAGGACGGCCAGCCAGCCGCTATCCAGGCCTGGCTGGCATCGCAGGGCTTCAATGCCGGCGCACACAGCGTGGCCCTGCTGCCGGGTGCCGACGGCCTGGCCGGTGCGGTGATCGGCGTTGGTGACCGCGCCGATGCCTACAGCTATGCGCATGCCCCGCACGCCCTGCCGGAAGGCAGCGTGTGGCAGCTGGCGACTGAACTGCCGGCCGAGGAGCAGGCACTGCTGCAGCTGGGCTGGGGCCTGGGCAGCTATCGCTTCGACCGCTACCGCAAGCGTAACCGCGCCCCGGCTCAGCTGGTGGCTGCACCTTCCGGTGAAGTGGCCGATCTGATCGCCGCCAGCCTGCGCGTGCGTGACTGGGTCAACACCCCGACCGAAGACATGGGCCCGCAGCAGCTGGAAGACGCAGCGCGCACCCTGGCTCAGGCACATGGCGCCCAGGTCGAGGCGATCACCGGCGATGAACTGCTGAAGCAGAACTTCCCGGCCATCCATGCCGTCGGCCGCGCCTCGCACCGCGCGCCGCGCCTGGTGGTGCTGCGCTGGGGCAAGGAAACCGATCCTGCACTGGTGCTGGTCGGCAAGGGTGTGTGCTTCGATACCGGCGGCCTGGACATCAAGCCGGCCGACGGCATGCGCAACATGAAGAAGGACATGGGCGGTGCTGCACACGCACTGGCCCTGGCCGGCCTGGTCATGGCTCGCGGGCTTCCGGTGCACCTGACCCTGCTGGTGCCGGCGGTGGAGAATGCGATCGGCCCGGATGCGTTCCGCCCGGGCGAAGTCATCTCCACCCGCAAGGGCCTGAGCGTGGAGATCGATAACACCGACGCCGAAGGCCGCGTGATCCTGTGTGATGCGCTGACCTTCGCCAGCGAACAGAAACCGGACCTGGTGCTGGACTTCGCCACCCTCACCGGCGCTGCGCGCATCGCGCTGGGCCCTGATCTGCCGGCGCTCTTCAGCAATGACGACAGCGTGGCCCAGCAGTGGCTGCAGGCCGGCGACGCCACCCGCGACCCGGTCTGGCGCATGCCTTTGTGGCGCCCGTACCTGCGCTATCTGAGCAGCGGTATCGCCGACCTGGCCAACGCCGGTTCGCGCATGGCCGGCTCGGTCACCGCTGCGCTGTACCTGGAACGCTTCCTGGAAGACGGCCAGCGCTGGGCGCATCTGGACGTGTACGCCTGGAACGACGGCGAACGCCCGGGCCGGCCGGCCGGTGGTGAAGCACTGGCGCTGCGCTCGGCGTGGGCGATGCTGAAGGCGCGTTACGCCTGATGGAGGCGCCGGGCATGGCCCGGCGCAACCTGCCCTGATGCAGCGGGTAAATCTGACGAAAAATTGAATTCCGGCCCCGGCCGGGTTCTGCGAGGATGTGTGGGTCGACCACCCACACGCTCCGTGAAGGCAGGACACCGACCATGTCGCTCTTCCGCTACACCCGCGCCGGCCAGACACCGGGCGCACCGCGCAAGCACTCGCCGCTGCTCTGGATCGCACTGATCGCGTTGATTCTGGGGGCGGTCGCGTTGACCTTCGCCTGGTTGGCCGGCTGGGTTGGCAACCGCCTGACCGCGCAGCGCTTCACCGACACCATCGAAGCTACCGGCCCGGCCCATCCCGGCTTCCGCCGTGCGCACAGCAAGGGCATCTGCGTGAGCGGCTGGTTCGAGCCCAGTGCGCAGGCGCCGACGCTGTCCAGCGCACGGGTGTTTTCACAGCAGAAGGTACCCGTGATGGGCCGCCTGTCGATCGGCGGTGGCGACCCCTACGGCGCGGACAACACCGCACGCGTGCGCAGCCTCGCTGTGCAGATGGTCAGCGACGACGGCCAGGAATGGCGGATGGCGATGAACAGCTTCCCGTTCTTCGCCGTACCCAACGCCGAGGCGTTCTACGAGCAGACGCGCGCCTCCATCCCCGACCCCACCACCGGCAAGCCCGACCCGCAGAAGATGGCCGCGGTGCTTGCGAAGTACCCCAGTGCGCAGGCGTTCCAGCAGTGGGCCAAGACGGCGCCGTGGACCAGCAGCTGGGCCGACACCACCTTCAACAGCGTCAACAGCTTCTGGTTCACCAATGTGCAGGGTCATAAGCGCGCAGTGCGCTGGCGCTGGCAGCCGCAGGCACCGGTGGTGGAGATGGATGCGGACACGCGCAAGCAGGCCAGCGTCGACTTCCTCAGCCAGGAACTGCAGCAGCGCCTGGCCAGTGGCCCGGTGCGCTGGAACCTCGTCGTCACCACCGCCGAACCCGGCGATGCCATCGATGATCCGTCGGTGCCGTGGCCCGAGTCGCGTGAACAGGTTGTGGCCGGCGCACTTAGCCTGGACCGCCTGCAGTCGCAGGAAGAAGGCGCCTGCGGACAGATCAACTTCGATCCACTGATCCTGCCCAGTGGCGTGCGTGGCAGTGACGATCCGATCCTGGCCGCCCGCTCGGCCGTGTACTCGCAATCCTTCAACCGACGCGAACGCGAGCGCGCCAGCGGCAACGTCGAACAACCGAAGGAGGCCGCACGATGAGCACCGGCAACGGCCACTTCAACCTGCTGGCACGGGTGCTGCACTGGGCGATGGCATTGATGATCATCGCCATGCTGTTCATTGGCGTGACCATGGTCGCCTCGCTGCACCTGCGGCCGGTGCTGATCGACCTGCACCGCCCGTTGGGCATCGCCATCGGCGTACTGGTGCTGCTCCGCCTGTACAACCGGCTGCGCCATCGCCCACCGCCGTTGCCGACGGATCTTCCCGTATGGCAGGCGATGGCGGCCAAGGCCTCGCACTGGATGCTGTATGCGCTGATGCTGGCGATGCCACTGATCGGCTGGGCGATGCTGTCGGCCGGCGGTTACCCGATCGTGCTGTGGGGTGGCCTGCACCTGCCGCCGATCGTGCCGCATACCCCGGCGTTGTACGCCGCGTTGCGCAATGCGCACAGCCTTCTGGCGTATGTGTTGTTCGCCACGGTGCTGATGCATGTGGGTGCAGCGCTGTTCCACCTGTGGGTGCGGCGGGATGGCGTGTTCCAGGCGATGGCACGCGGGAAGGACTGATCGTGTTCGCCGGGTGTTCCCGGCGGATCGTTTCCGCGACCGCGGAGGGGTGTCACTTTCTTTGCGCGCAAAGAAAGTAACCAAAGAAACGCTCCGCCGGCCGCGAGCCGGCGTGCTTCGCACGCCGGTGCCCTGCGCTCCTCGGTCCGTCGAGGGACGGTGCGGGAACTCGCTGCGCTCAGACACCCGCACCTCTTCGCCCTCGCCGGACCTGCGGTGCTCGGCTCGCTTGAAGGCGGACTGGAAGGTCAACGGCAACGGCATCCACGCATGGCGTGGATCTACTGGGTGCAGCTGTCGCTCTTGATGTTGGGTCCGCCTTGAGCGAGCCGAGCATCGCAGGGGAATCAGGGGCGAAGAGGCGCCGGTGTTTGAGCGTAGCGAGTTCGGCGCCGTCCCCTGATTCACCGAGAAGCACAGGGCACCGGTGCGCAGCACCGGCTCGTGGCTGGCGGCGCGTTTCTTTTGGTTACTTTTCTTTTCGCGCGAAAAGAAAAGTGACACCCCTCCGCAGTCGCGGAAATGATTCGCCGGGCATGGCCCGGCGCTACCGATGCGTTGGGGCGCCCCCCTACAACCACCCCTTCTGCCGCGCCAGCCGGTACGCTTCGATCCGATTGGCCACGCCCAGTTTGCCGATGCACTCGGACAGGTAATTGCGCACCGTGCCGTGCGACAGCCCCAACTGCTCGGCGATCTCGCTGGCGGTACGGCCCTCGCCCGCCAACCGCAGCACACGGCGTTCGCGGTCGGTCAGTGGATCGGCCTGCGACCAGGCGTCCAGCGCCAGCTGCGGGTCGATCGCGCGGATGCCCTGCTTCACCTTGCGCAGTGCATCGGCCAGGTTTTCGGCCGGTGCGTCCTTCAGCAGGTAGCCCAGCACGCCAGCTTCCAGCGCGCGGCGCAGGAAACCGGCACGGGCGAAAGTGGTCACGATCACCACCTTGATCGGCAGTTCGTGGCGGGCGATGCGTTGCGCCAGCTCCAGCCCGCTCAGGCCCGGCATCTCGATGTCGGTGACCAGGATGTCCGGCTGCAGCTGCTGCAGCATGCGCCAGGCGGCCTCGCCATCGGCGGCACTGCCCAGCACTTCAATGTCCGGTTCCAGGCCGAGCAGCGCCGACAGTGCGCCGCGCACCATCGCCTGGTCTTCGGCCAGCAGGATGCGGATCATGCCGCGCCCCCCTGTGCCAACGATGCCGACGACAGGGGCATGGTGGCGGCCACCAGGGGCACGCGCACGGTCAGCAGCGTACCTTCGCCGCGCGGCGACTGCAGGGTCAGCTGTCCCCCGAGCGCCGCCGCCCGTTCACGCATGCCACTCAATCCATTGCCCTCGGCCTGCACGCCGCCGCGGCCGTCATCGCGTATCTGCATCGCCAACTGTCGGTCCTCAAGCATGAAATCCACCTGCACCCGGGTCGCCTGTGCATGGCGCACGATGTTGGTGGCGGCCTCGCGCAACACCAGCGCCAGCCCGCGCTCCACCTCCACCGGCATCGCTGGCGGTGCCGTGTACTGCAGGTGCACCTGCTGGCATTCCAACAGCAGCCGCGCCGATGCCAGTTCGCCGGCCAGATCGCTGGCACGGATGCCGGTCACCGCACTGCGTACCTGTGCCAGCGCTTCGCGGGCGATGGCCTCGGCTTCACCGATCTCCTGCCGTGCACGCGCGTCATCGCGGTCGTACAGCTTGCGCGCCAGTTCCAGCTTCAGCGTGATCAGCGACAGCGTGTGGCCCAGCAGATCGTGCAGGTCGCGGCCGATACGCTCGCGCTCGGCGGTGGTCGCCAACCGTCGCACCTCGTCCTGGGACAGCTGCAGGGCCACGTCGCGCTGATGGCTCAAGGCCTCCACGTTCACCACCAGGCCGACAATGAACGACACCGCCGGCATCCACACCATGGCCTGCCACGGATAGCCGAAGTACAGCGCGGTGCTGCAGAACAGAAGATTCAGTCCGGTCAACTGCAGCAGGTATACCCACCAGCCGCCGCGGCTGCTCATACGGATCATCACGCAGCCGAACACGAAGTAGCTCAACCCCGACGGATACCATGGCAGCAGTACCAGGGCCATCACGATCATGCCCAGCGCGTAGCGCCAAGCGTGGTGCCGTGGCGCCAGCATCACCTTGGCATAGAGCAGCAGGAACAACGGATAGCTGGCCAGGGTCAGCAGCAGCCAGCGCAGCGTGAAGCCGTTCCCGAGCACCGGGGTGAGGAAGATCCAGACAGACCACAGCAGGTGGATTGCGCCGCTCCAGGGCGACTTGCCACGCCGCAGCAGTTCGGCCACCGCCGAATCCGGTGCAGGGCGCAGCAGGGACGCAAGCCAGCTCGACGACACGGGAGGATCCAGGCGGGGACGATCGCTGCCGATCATGCCAGTTCAGCCGATCCGGCGCAGGCGCCGGCGCGCCAGCAGCAACGCGACCACGGTCACCACCAGCAGCACCAGCAGGTGGCCGGCGAGGTTGCCCACCGCCGGCAGCCCGACCACCGGCAACGCCAGCTGCGCCAGGTGCCAGGTCGGCCACAGCGGTGCCATCGTCGAGAACAGCTGAGGCAGTGCCGACAGCGGCAACCACAGGCCCGACAGCAAGGCCAGCGGCAGATAAACCAGATTGACCATCGCCGGCGCCGCACTGGCACTGACATGGCTGCCGATCAGCAGACCGATCGCTCCGAGCGGCAGTGCTGCCAGACCCGCCACCGCCAGCAGCTGCACCATCTGCAACGCCTGCAGCTGCACGCCACCGAGCACACGCGCCACGCCTATCAGCAGCAACGCCACCAGCAGCGCGAACATCACCGCCATCGCCAGCCGTGCCAGCAGCGGTGCCGCCGCCGGCATCGGCAGCGCGCGCTTGAGGGTCAGCAGGCCGCCTTCGCGATCCAGCGCCAGCTGCACGCCGAAGCCGAACAGCGCTGGAGCCATCGCACCGAACACGCAGTAGGTCGCCAGCAGGTACAGCGGCGCATGCCCGCGCCCGAGCAGCACGCCGAACAGTAGATAGAACAGCACCGGAAACAGCAGCGAGGGCACCGCGAACGCCGGCGTGCGCCAGGCCCGGCGCAGTTCGGCCAGCAGTTCGGCGCGGTACGGGCGCAGGGCCTGGCGCCATGCAGGCAGCGGCAACCTGGCGGTGCGGACAAGGGTGTTCATACGGCCTCCCGGGTCATGTCGAGGAAGGCGTCGGCCAGCGCCGCGCCCTGTACTTCCAGCTCGCGCAGCTGCGCGTCGGCGGCCAGCAGACGCGCCACCACCGGCTCGGCCGGGCTCGCCAGCATCTGCAGATGCTCACCGTCGCGCTGCACCTGCTGCACGCCCGGCCATTGCCGTACGTCCTCAATGGGCAACCCACTGCGGCAACGGATGCGGCGCGGGCGGTCGGCCAGGCGCAGCTCGCTCAGCGGCGCGTCGGCCAGTACCCGGCCCTGCTCCAGCACCACCACCTGTTGCGCCAGCGCTTCGGCTTCCTCCAGGTAATGGGTGGTCAGCAGCACACCACAGCCTTCGGCCACCAGCTGCCGGATCGCCTGCCACATCGCCTGCCGCGCCTGGATGTCCAGGCCGGTGGTGGGCTCGTCCAGGAACAGTACGCGTGGCCGCCCACACAGCGCGATGGCGAACTGCACGCAGCGCTGCTGGCCGCCGGACAGCTGGCCGTAGCGGCGGCGCGCGAGCGCCTGCAGGCCGGCGCGCTGCAGTACCTCCTGCAGCGGCATCGGGTCGGGGTAGCAGGCACTGGCCTGTGCCACCAGTTCGTCCACCTGCAGCATCGGCGGCAGGCTGGTGCTCTGCAGCATCACGCCCAGGCCGAGACGGCTGGTCCGCTGCTGCGGGTCGCCGCCAAGCAGTTCGACCTGCCCGCCATCGGCGCGGCGCAGGCCCAACAACACGCTGATCGCGGTACTCTTGCCGGCACCGTTGCGGCCCAGCAGCGCCAGCACCTGGCCAGCGCGTACCTGCAGGTCGATGCCATGCAGGGCGGTATGGTCGCGGTAACGCACCTGCACCTGCTGCAGGCGGGCCAGCGACGGGGCGATCGGATCCATGGGCGGTACCGGTAGCGGGGACGTTGCCATCCTGTGCCGCCGTGGTCACATTTCGCAGTTGCCGCCGTCAATGACATCGGATGACAGCTGTCACTGCCATCGCCGATGCACCTGCCTTCATGCTGTGCCGCACGCTCCACCGCCGGAACCGCCGCTGCCTGCCCTTCCGGTCACACCCGCCCGAACGCCTGTGATGGAACGAATGAACGCTTCTGCCGAGCTGTTGAAGGAACTCCGTATCGACCGCAAATCGCCGCCGCCCGCCTCCGGTGGTGGCAGCAATGGCGGTGGCCGCCGCTGGCTGTGGATCGCGATCATCGTGATCGTGCTGCTGCTGGCCGCTGCTGCCTTCGCCCTGTTCGGGCGTACGCCGGTGTTGGACGTGGAAACCGCCCCCGCGGTGGCCATCCAGCAGGGCAACGCCAGCAGTTCGGTGCTCGACGCCAGCGGTTATGTAGTTGCGCGGCGCATGGCCACCGTTTCGGCCAAGATCACCGGCAAGGTTCGCGAGGTGATGATCGAGGAAGGCATGCGCGTGGAGCAGGGCCAGATCATGGCCACGCTGGACCCGATCGATGCCGACGCGCAGCGCAGCCTGTATGCCTCGCAGTTGCAGGCCGCACGCAGCCAGGTGGCCGGGCTGGAGGCACAGCAGAAGCAGGCCGCCGCTGAGGCCAGCCGCCTGCAGGCGCTGGTCGGCCAGCAGCTGGTATCACGCTCACAGTACGACCAGGCGGTGGCCCAGCGCGACAGCCTGCGGGCACAGCTGGACACCGCACAGCGCAACGTCAAGGTGGCCAACGACCAGCTGGCCATCGCCGACCTTGGCGTGGACAACAACATCGTGCGCGCGCCGTTCTCCGGCGTGGTCACCGCCAAGGCTGCGCAGCCAGGCGAGATCGTCTCGCCGCTGTCGGCCGGTGGTGGCTTCACCCGTACCGGCATCGGCACCATCGTCGACATGGAATCGCTGGAGATCGAAGTCGAGGTCGGCGAAGCCTTCATCGGCCGCGTGCAGCCGAAGATGCCGGTGGAAGCCACGCTCAACGCCTATCCGGAATGGAAGATTCCGGGTGAGGTGATCGCCATCATCCCCACCGCCGACCGCGGCAAGGCCACGGTGAAGGTACGCGTGGCGCTGAAGGTGAAGGACCCGCGCATCGTGCCGGAGATGGGCGTGCGGGTCAGCTTCCTGGAACAGGCACAGCCGCAGGCGGCCGCCAAGCCGCAAGGCGTGCGCGTGCCAGGTGGCGCCGTGGTCCAGCGCGAGGGTGCCTCGGTGGCCTTCGTGCTGGGTGACGAGAGCCGCGTGCAGCAGCGCACGGTCGAGGCTGGTCAGGCGATGGGCAAGGATCGCCAGATCCTCAAGGGCGTGAGCGCGGGTGAATCGGTCGTGGTGAACCCGCCGGACACCCTGCGCGACGGCGCCAAGGTGCAACAGAAACAAGCGCAGTAACGGCCTGACGCCCACGGGCGCCGCCGGCAGCACCGCTCGACGCACGCCTGCGGCCACCGCAGGTGCGCTTCCTGTTTCCCGCCTTCAGTGGAGAACCACCCATGTCGACCCTGGTTTCATTGCGCAACATCACCAAGACCTACCAGCGTGGCCCCGAAGAGGTGCAGGTGCTGCACGGCATCGACCTGGATATCGCCAGCGGCGATTTCGTCGCGCTGATGGGCCCGTCCGGTTCCGGCAAGACCACCCTGCTCAACCTGATCGGCGGCCTGGACAACCCCAGCGGCGGCGAGATCAGCATCGAAGGCGAGCGCATCGACCAGATGAGCGGCGGCCAGCTGTCGACGTGGCGCAGCCACCATGTCGGCTTCGTGTTCCAGTTCTACAACCTGATGCCGATGCTGACCGCGCAGAAGAACGTGGAACTGCCGTTGCTGCTGACCCACCTCAGCGCGGCGCAGCGCAAGCGCAATGCCGAGATCGCGCTGACCCTGGTCGGCCTGGCCGACCGCCGCAGCCATCGCCCCAACGAACTGTCCGGCGGCCAGCAGCAGCGCGTGGCGATCGCCCGCGCGATCGTCTCCGACCCGACCTTCCTGATCTGCGACGAACCTACCGGCGATCTTGACCGCCAGTCCGCCGAAGAGATCCTGGGCCTGCTGCAGCAGCTCAACCGCGAACACGGCAAGACCATCATCATGGTCACCCATGACCCGAAGGCTGCCGAGTACGCCACCCACACGGTGCACCTGGACAAGGGCGAGCTGGCCGACGCGCCGCTGGCCCACTGACGGAGGCCACAGCGATGAAATACTTCTCGTTGGTCTGGGCGCAGCTGTTCCGCAGCCGCACCCGCACCCTGTTGACCCTGCTGTCGGTGGTGGCCGCGTTCCTGCTGTTCGGCATGCTCGACTCGGTGCGCGTGGCGTTCTCGTCCGGTGGCAGCGTGGAAGGTGCCAACCGGTTGGTGGTGGCTTCGCGACTGTCGATCACCCAGTCGCTGCCGATCCGCCTGGAAACGCAGATCCGCCAGGTCAGCGGCGTGCGCGATGTCACCTACGGCATGTGGTTCGGCGGCATCTACCAGGACCCGAAGAACTTCTTCCCCAACTTCTCGGTGGCGCCCAACTACTTCGATGTCTACCGCGAGCTGCAGATCGACCCGGCGCAGCTGCAGGACTGGCAGCAGACCCGTACCGGCGCGATCGTCGGCGAGACGCTGGCCAAGCAGTTCGGCTGGAAGATCGGCGACACCATCCCGCTGCAGGCCACCATCTTCCCGCGTGGCGGCAGCAACGACTGGCCGCTGGAACTGAAGGGCATCTACCGCTCGAAGGATCGCGCACTGGCGGCCAATGAAGAACGCCAGTTGATGATGAACTGGAAGTACTTCGATGAGTCCAACGACTACATCAAGAACCAGGTGAGCTGGTACACGGTGACGCTGGACAACCCGGAGCAGTCGTCAAGGGTGGCGCAGGCCATCGATGCGATCTCGGCCAACTCCGACCACGAAACCAAGACCCAGACCGAATCGGCGTTCCAGCAGGCGTTCGTCAAGCAGTTCGCCGACATCGGCATGATCGTCACCTCGATCATGGGCGCGGTGTTCTTCACCCTGCTGCTGTTGACCGGCAACACCATGGCGCAGGCGGTGCGCGAGCGCGTGCCCGAACTCGCCACGCTGAAGACGCTGGGCTTCAAGGACAGTACCGTGCTGATGCTGGTGATGGTGGAGTCGGTGCTGCTGATCGGCCTCGGTGGCCTGATCGGCATGGGCCTGGCTGCACTGATCCTGCCGGCGATCGGGCCGAAGAGCATGGGCATGCTGCCGCCGCATGTACCGACACCGACCTGGCTGATGGGGCTGGGCCTGATCGTGGTGATCGGCATCATCGTCGGCCTGCTGCCGGCGCTGCGTGCCAAGCGCCTGAAGATCGTCGACGCACTGGCCGGCCGCTGAGGAGGACACCGACATGTTCAAGAGCAAACTCAAGAAGTGGCTGGGCAATGCGCTGACCGCGCTGTTGCTGGTGATCGGCCTGGTGCTGTGGATCGGCCTGCCGTGGATCGGCGTGTTGGCGGTCGCCGTGCTGGTGGCACTGTGGCTGCTGCTGACCCGTGGCGGGCGGCTGGCATTGGCGGCTACCCGCATCGGCGTAGCCAGCCTGCCGCAGCGCTGGGGCGCGTCCTCGGTGATCGTGGTCGGCATCGCCGGTGTGGTCGGCGTGCTGGTGGCGATGCTGGCGATGGGCGAAGGCTTCCAGGCCACGCTCAACAACACCGGCGATGACACCACCGCCATCGTGCTGCGCGGCGGCTCGCAGGCCGAAACCAACTCAGTCATCACCCGCGAACAGGTGCCGACGTTGTCCACCCTGCCCGGCATCAGCCGCGATGCCGAAGGTCGGCCGCTGCTGTCACCGGAGCTGTCGCAGGTGGTCAACCTGGTGTCGAAGTCCGATGGCACCGACGTCAACGCACAGTTCCGCGGCGTCGGCCCGCAGGCGTGGGCGGTGCATGACAAGGTAAAGATCGTCGAAGGCCGCACGTTCGCCACAGGCCTGCGCGAGATCGTGGTCGGCCAGGGCGCCAAGGGCCAGTTCCGCGATCTGGACGTTGGCAAGACGCTGACCCTGGGCAACCAGACCTGGACCGTGGTCGGTGTCTTCGCCACCGGCGATGCGCATGATTCGGAACTGTGGACCGACGCCGATACGTTGGCCACCACCTACCAGCGCAGTGCGTGGCAGTCGATCAGCGTGCGCACCGATGGAAAGGCCGGCTTCGAGCAGTTCAAGGCCGCCGTCGCCGCCGACCCCCGCCTGAAGCTGGATGTGGAAACCACGCGTACCTACTACAGCAAGCAGGGCGGCGGGCTGACCAAGCTGATCGACATCCTCGGCAAGGTGATCGGCACCATCATGGCGGTGGGTGCGGTGTTCGGCGCGCTCAATACCATGTACGCAGCGGTGGCCACGCGTGCGCGCGAGATCGCCACGATGCGGGCAATCGGCTTCCGCGGCCTGTCGGTGGTGACTGCAGTGATGCTGGAAACAATGCTGCTTGCACTGCTGGGTGGCCTGCTGGGCTGTGCGGTGGCGTGGCTGCTGTTCAATGGCTACAGCGTGTCCACCATCGGCAGCAACTTCAGCGCGGTGGTGTTCAAGTTCCATGTGTCGCCGGAACTGCTGTGGACGGGCCTGAAATGGGCGCTGGGCATCGGCCTGGTCGGCGGCCTGTTCCCGGCGCTGCGTGCGGCACGATTGCCGATCACCACGGCGCTGCGCGAAACCTGAGCATCACGCAGCGACAGACTGCGCATCGTGCAGAGGGACGGAGCGAAGGCTCCGTCCCTTTTTCTTTGGTGGGGTCAGATCCCTTCGCTACGCGAAGGGATCTGACCACGATCTGGGTGGTCGTCGCTACAGATTGCGTAGATACCGCCGCTACCGATGCCTCTGCCCGTCGCAAACGCAACGCGCGTGACGCTGCGCACAGTGAATCTGTGGATTGTTGGTTGCGATTCATTTTCGCGCACATTCGCGGCGCAGCGACAAACAGTTACGAATGGAAACAATCTAGAATCGCGCCCCCCACGTTGGTTTGCAGCACCCCACGCGCCCACAGAACGGGCGCATGTTTTTTCTGAAACACGAGATTTCACGGATGTCCCTGAGAACCAATCCGCTGCGCAACGCGATCGTCATCGCGCTGGCCGCCAGCTGCACCACCCCCGCCTTCGCACAGAGCACCGGCGACGCCACCACCACTCTCGACCGCATCGAAATCACCGGCTCGCGCATCCGCCAGGCCAGTGTCGAGACCGCACAGCCGGTGATCGCGCTCAACCGCGCCGAGATCGAGAAGAAGGGCTACGTCAACGTCGCCGACATCCTGCAGGATATTCCCGCCGCAGGTTCGCCGAGCATGGGCCGCGCGTCTTCGCTGACCTCCTCGCGCGACTTCGGCGGCATGTACGTCAGCCTGCGCAACCTCGGCCCGGAACGCAGCCTGGTGCTGATCGACGGCCGCCGCATGGGCGTCAGCGCCGGCGGTTACTCCGACCTGGCCTCGATCCCGTCGGCCATCGTCGAGCGCGTGGAAGTGCTGACCGACGGTGCATCCGCTCTGTATGGCTCGGACGCGGTCGCCGGCGTGGTCAACATCATCACCCGCAAGAACTTCGATGGTGGCGAAGCCAGCGTCTACGTCGGACAGTACGGCCAGGGTGACGGCCAGAAGCGTTCCTACAGCGCCACCTTCGGCAAGACCTTCGACCGCGGCTGGTTCACCGTGGGTGCCGAGCGCACCAAGGAAGACGAAGTGCTGGGCAAGGATCGCGAGTTCAGCCGCTATCCCAACGGCCCGCGCCACCCGACCGACAACTTGAACGGCAATACCCCGTGGGGCTACGTCACCGTCGGTGGCAAGAACCTGACCGTGGGCCCGGGCGGCGATCCGAGCCAGAAGGGCAACTTCCACGCGCCGGATCCGGCCGATGGTGCCAACAGCAAGACCAACATGAGCCTGCTGACCGGCCTGGAGCGCACCTCGGTGTTCGCCAACGGTGGCTTCTCGATCACCGACGACCTGCGCATCGTCGCCGACGCGCTGTACAGCAAGCGCGAATCGACCAAGCAGCTGGCCGGCTACCCGTACTCGGTCAGCGCCGCCCAGGCGCGTAACGGCAGCCGTGCCGCCCTGTCCAAGGACAGTACGTTCAACCTGTGGGGCCAGGATGTGCTGTTCGCGCACCGCTCCGAGGAGCTGCCGCGCGGCACCGAGAACAATCTGGAGACCAAGCGCGCCAGCATCGGCCTGGAAGGCAGCTTCGAAACCGGTTCGCGGTACTGGGACTGGAACGTCAGCTACATGTACAACCGCAATGAAGGCGAGCGCATCGGTACCGGCAGCATGTACCAGCCGCACGTCAACCAGGCCGTCGGTCCGTCCTTCATGGACGGCAACGTGGCCCGCTGCGGCGCACCGGGTGCGGTGATCGCCGACTGCGTGCCGTGGAACCCGGCTGCGCCGATGGGTTACACCGGCCCCGGCTCGCTGAGCAACCAGGACGTGCAGGACTACCTGTTCGCGCGCTTCGTCGACAAGATGAAGAGCACCACCAAGGTGGCCAGCGCCAACATCTCCGGTTCGCTGTTCACCCTGCCGGCCGGCGACATCATGGGCGCGATGGGCTTCGAGCACCGCAGCGAAGAGGCCAGCTACACCCCGGACATGCGGGTACAGAAGGGCGAGATCGCCGGCACCACCGGCCAGCCGACCCGTGGCGACTACTCGCTCAACGAGGTCTACCTGGAGCTGCAGGTGCCGCTGCTGACCGATCTGCCGTTCGCGCGCGAACTGTCGCTGGACGTGGCCGGTCGCTACTCGGATTACAACAACTTCGGTTCGACCACCAACAGCAAGTTCGGCCTGAAGTGGAAGCCGATCGACAGCCTGCTGGTGCGCGCCACCTACGGTACCGGCTTCCGTGCGCCGACCGTGGATGACCTGTACGCTGGCACCGTCAGCACCCGCGATTCGTTCACCGATCCGTGCGATACCTCGTTCGGTACCGCTGCGACCAGCCCGACCGTTGCCGCCCGTTGCCAGGCGCTGAAGGTGCCGGCCAACTTCCGCCAGCTCAACAGCGATGGCACTGTTGCCACCAAGCCGGGCCAGCAGTCGACCGTCGACTTCAACTCCGGTTCCAACGCAGAGCTGAAGCCGGAAACCGCCAAGACCTGGACCGTGGGCCTGGTGTACAGCCCGGACTTCGTCGCCGGCCTGGATGTCAGCCTCGACTGGTGGAAGATCCGCATCAACAACGCCATTGTCTCCGAGACCGCCAACAGCATTCTCGAACAGTGCTACGTGCAGGGTTCGGATGCCGCGTGCGGCCGCTTCACCCGCGGCAGCAACGGCCAGGTCAACAGCCTGGACCGCTCGCTGGTCAATGCGGGTTTCCGCGAAACCGCCGGCTATGACATCAATGTGCGTTACCGCCTGCCGGAAACCACGTTCGGCCAGTTCGCCGTCAACTGGAACACCACCTACACCGACTACCTGAAGCAGCGCAACGACAACGCCGCGACCACGCCGGTGGAACAGCGCACCAGCTGGGGCGGCGAGTTCCGTGTCCGCTCGACCTTCAACCTGGATTGGCAGTACGGCGACTTCGGCATCGGCTGGACCGCGCGCTACTACTCCAGCATGAAGGAGAAGTGCTCGTACATGGACGAGTGCAACCTGCCGGGCTTCAGCTCGTCGTACACCAGCGCATCGCCGACCAACAAGGTGGGCTCCAACACCTTCCACGACCTGCAGGTGCGTTACAACCTGCCGTGGGACGGCACCGTGTCGCTGGGCGTGAACAACGTGTTCAACCACCAGGGTCCGATCATGTACAGCCAGCCGAACAGCAGCTTCACCTACTACGGTGGCTTCGACATCGGCCGCTTCATGTACATGAAGTACCAGCAGCGCTTCTAAGCCTGCAACCGCGTTCCCGCCACAGCCATCTCTCTCCTGGCTGTGGATGGAAGCAGAGCGGCGCCCTTCGGGGCGCCGCTCTTTTTTGGGGAGCGGGTTCGGATCCCTTCGCCCGCGAAGGGCTCTGGCCCCATGGCTTCGCCGGGCATGGCCCGGCGCTACCGCTTGGCGCGCATCGTGCGGATGTTGTCGCCGACAAACAGGATCAGGCCAGCCCAGATCGCGGCAAAGCCGATCGCCTTGGCGGTATCGAACGCTTCGTGGAAGAAGAACACGCCCAGCAGCAGCTGCAGGCTCGGCGCGATGTACTGCAGGATGCCGACCAGCGACAGCGGAATGCGCTTCACGCCGTAGGCGAAACCGATCAGCGGTACCGCAGTGATCGCGCCGCCGAAGATCAGCAGCAGGTCGTTGCGCCAGCCCCAGCCGTGGAAGAACTCGCCACCATGGCCGTTCTCTGCCCAGACCGCAAAGGCCAGCGCCGGCAGGAACAGGTACAGGCTTTCCACGCCCAGGCCGGCCACCGGATCGACCGAGACCAGCTTGCGCAACAGGCCATACAGGCCGAACGAACAGGCCAGGCCCAGCGCGATCCACGGCGGCGTGCCGGCATCGATGGTCAGCCAGGCCACACCCACCGCCGCCATTGCCACCGCCACCCACTGCAGTCGGCGCAGCCGCTCCTTCAGCACCAGTACGCCCAGCAGCACGTTCACCAGCGGATTGATGAAGTAGCCCAGGCTGGTCTCGATGACGTGGCCGGCATTGATCGCCCAGATGTACAGGCCCCAGTTGAAGGCAATGGTCAGGCTCGACACCAGCAGGATCGGCAGCGCGCGCGGCTGCGCAGCGATCTTCTTCCACCAGTCCAGGCGCGAGCTGAGCAGCAGCCAGCCCAGCACCATCACGGTGCTCCAGATGATGCGGTGGGCGATGATCTGGAACGAGGGCACCTCGTTGAGCAGGTGCCAGTACACCGGCACCAGCCCCCAGATCACGAAGGTGGAGGCAGTGACCAGCAGGCCACGGCGTTGTTCTTTCTCGTCCATGCTCATTTCTTTCGCGTCCTCGCCATCGTCAACACCACCACACCCAGAAGAATCACCGCCATGGCGAGGAAGTCCCGCCATCCAAAGCGTTCACCATTCAATGCGGCGCCCAGCAGCACCGCGATCACGGGATTGACGTATGCATAGCTGCCCGCCAGTGCCGGGCGCACGTTCTGCAGCAGCCACACGTAGGCAGTGAAGGCGACGATGGACCCGAACACGCACAGGTAGGCCATCGCCAGCAGGCCGCCGGTGTCGGGCAGCGTGGTCGGGCGCTCGCCAACCGCCAGGCCGATCAGCACCAGCAGCACGCCGCCGCAGAGCATCTGACCGGCGGCGGTCATGAACGGGCCCGGCAGGTCCAGCCCGCGCGCCCACACCGAGCCGAACGCCCAGCCGATCGGCGCAATCAGCAGCAGCACCAGCCCGGTGGGCGAAGCGGTCAGGCTGCTGCCGGCATTGAGCCAGACCACGCCGACGAAGCCGACGGCGATACCCAGCCATTCACCCTTGCTGGCGTGCTGGCCGCGCAGCGCCGAGAACAGCGCCATCCACAATGGCACCGAGGCCACCGCCGTGGCGGCCAGGCCCGAAGACACCTCGCGTTCGGCCAGTACCACCATGCCGTTACCCAGCACCAGCATGGTCATGCCCATGATGACCAGGTTGCGCCACTGCCGCAGAGTCGGGTTCGGCATCTTCCAGAACAGGCGCAGGGCCAGGAACATCAGGCCACCGGCAATGATGAAGCGGCTGCCGGAGACCATCGTCAGCGGCAGCGCGCCGCCGTGCAGGGCTTTGGCGATGCCCAGGTAGGTCGACCCCCAGACCACGTAGACCAGCAGCAGCGCCAACGCGACAAGGCCACCCCGGGGGGCAGCCGCAGACGGAACAGGGGGAGCCGACATGACGCACCAGAGGGGCCGGGGGAACGCGGATTCTAGGACGTTCGGCCGGCTGAAATAACCCCGGTTTTCAACACACTGCAACTCGGATGGGCGATCTTCCCGGGTGCCGGACGCGAAAGGGCGTACGACGATTTAGCTATAGGCCCGTCTGGCGCCCGCTGTCACCCTGTCCGGTCCCATTCCCCGCCCGCTCGTTCGGCACCCGGCGTTGACGTGGGATGCATTACCTAGGAGGCTGGCCGCAAGCGCCCCGCGCGCGGCTGGCACCGATCTTTCCCGCACGGAAGCGCCGCATCGAGGATTCCCACCCGGATGAGCACCACGTCCCATTCCGCTGTCCCCAGCACCGACGGCGCCGCGCTGCGGCGCTCCATCTCCAATACCCTCAAAGGCTCCGCCGGCAACCTGGTGGAGTGGTACGACGTCTACGTGTACTCGGTATTCGCCGTGTACTTCGAATCGCAGTTCTTCTCGCCGGATGACAAGAACTCCACCATGTACGTGTGGGCGATCTTCGCGGCAACGTTCCTGATGCGCCCGATCGGCGCCTGGTTCTTCGGCCGCTTCGCCGACCGCCATGGCCGTCGCCAGGCCCTGACCGTGTCGGTCACGCTGATGGCGGCCTGTTCGTTCCTCATCGCCATCACCCCCACCGCCGCCAGCATCGGTATCTGGGCGGCAGTGATCCTGCTGTTCGCGCGGTTGCTGCAGGGCTTCGCCACCGGCGGCGAGTACGGTGCCAGTGCCACCTACATGTCCGAAGCCGCCATCCCCGGCCGCCGTGGCTTCCTGTCCTCCTTCCACTACGTCACCCTGGTCGGTGGCCATGTGCTGGCCCAGCTGACCCTGCTGCTGATGCTGACCTTCTGGGGCAAGCCGGAAATCTCCGAATGGGGCTGGCGCATCGCCTTCGGCATCGGTGGCATCGCGGCGGTGGTGGTGTTCTGGCTGCGCCGTGGCATGGACGAGTCGCTGTCGGAGTCGTCCATCGAGGCGGCACGCGAGGGCAAGGCACAGAAGTCCGGCTCGATGTACGAGCTGTTCGTGCACCAGTGGCGGCCGCTGCTGCTGTGCTTCCTGATTACCGCCGGTGGCACCGTGGCCTTCTACACCTATTCGGTGAACGGCCCGAAGATGATCCAGAGTGCCTTCGCCGCCAATGATCCGATGACCGGCACCCTGATCAACCTGGGCGTGCTGGCCTTCCTGATGGTGCTGCAGCCGGTCGGTGGCTGGCTGTCGGACATCATCGGCCGCAAGACCCTGCTGGTGTTCTTCGGCGTCGGCGGCGTGCTGTACAGCTGGTACCTGATCACCCAGCTGCCGCACCAGCATGACGCCACCCTGGCATTCCTGACCCTCGCGCTGGGCTTCGTCATCCTCACCGGCTACACCTCCATCAACGCGGTGGTGAAGGCCGAACTGTTCCCCACCCACGTGCGTGCACTGGGTGTGGGCCTGGGCTATGCACTGGCCAACTCGCTGTTCGGCGGCACCGCCCCGCTGCTGTACCAGGGCGCGCTGAAGACCGGCCACGTGGACTGGTTCGCCATCTACGTCACCGCGACGATCGCGGTATCGTTGGTGGTCTATGTGTTCTTCCTCACCAACAAGGGCCCGAACTGGCTCGACGGCACCCGCAAGTAAGCGCGCCGTCATGATCGCGGCCACCGGTGCAATGCCGGTGGCCGCTGCGTCTTCCGCCACGCCACTGATGTGAATCGCGGCGACGCTGGCCGCAGCCACGGCATTGGCCTGCGCACGATGGTGGCCTGCTATCTGGCAGCACTCGCAGCCGCCAGCTGGGGCGCATGCTGCGCCGGCGTCGGTAGTGCCGGCCGCTGGCCGGCAACCACGCCGTCTTTCCGAAGGTTCATGAGGTTGCCGGCCAGCGGCCGGCACTACCCCCTCAGCGGCGGGCCGCTTCGCTCTTGTCGCGCGCGCCGTGGAACTCCGATTCCTTCTCCCACGTCGGCCAGCGGCGGCTGTTGGCCAGCTCGGCGCCCAGGTCGTAGACCAGCAGTGTATCGGCGGCGTGGCCGCTCGGATCCCAGCTCGGCGTCCACGCATCGCAGGCCTGGTGGTAGCAGTCGGCGAAGTACTTCTCGCGCAGCGCGCGGCCGGCTTCAACGCCACCGTCCAGCTTGTCCAGGCCCGGGCCGATGGTGATCGCCGGCACACCCAGCCGGGCGAAGGCGAAGTGGTCGGCACGGTAGAAGAACCCGGCTTCCAGATTCGGGTCCGGGCTGTAGCTGCGGCCGCGGGCCTTGGCCACGCGTTCCAGGTCACCTTCCAGCGAGACCCGGCCCTTGCCCCACGACGCGATGTCACGGGTCGCACCATCCGGGCTGAACATCTCGATGTTCAGTACTGCGGCGGTCTTGTCCAGCGGCGCCAGCGGGTGTGCGGCGTAGTAGCTGGCGCCCAGCAGGCCCTTCTCTTCAGCGGTCAGTGCCACGAAGTACAGCGTGCGCTGCGGCTGCGGGCCGGCGGCGAACACCCGGCCCAGTTCCAGCACCGTGGCCACGCCGGTGGCGTTGTCAATCGCGCCGCGGCGGATACGATCGCCCTTGGCATCGGCCTGGCCGATACCGAAGGCATCCCAGTGCGCAGAGAAGATCACCGCCTCGTCGGCATGCTCGCCACCGGGCAGCTTGGCCACCACGTTGCGGGTCACCACCTGCTCGCGCTTGAGTGCGAAATCCACGCTCAGCTTCGCGTTGTCCAGTGCCACGGGTCGGAAATCGGCACGCATCGCCTTGCGCTTCTCGGCATCGAAGTCGAGGCCGGCGTCGGCGAAGATCGCCTCGGCCAGCTCGCGTTGCATCCAGCCGCGCAGCGGCGTGTGCTGGGCCATCGCCTCGGCCTGACCGCGTTCGATGTCGAACAGCGGCGAGGTGCCCGAGCTCTTCACCGTGGCCCAGCCATACGCAGCCGGCGCGGTCTCGTGCACGATCAGCACGCCCTCGGCACCACGGCGTGCGGCTTCCTCGAACTTGTAGGTCCAACGGCCGTAGTAGGTCACCGCCTTGCCATCAAATGCACCCGGCGCATCGGCTTCGAAATCGGCGTCGTTGATCAGCACCACCGCGATCTTGCCGTGCAGGTCCACGTCCTTGTAGTCGTTCCACTGCCGTTCCGGCGCGTCGATGCCGTAGCCGACGAATACCAGCGGCGCGTCCTTGATCTGCACGCGCTTGCGCGGCTGCAGGCTCTGCAGGGTCACGTCCACGCCGTTGGCCAGCGCGCGCTTGCCCTGCTTCAGCGACAGGCTGGCCTTGGCCGCGCCATCCAGCTGTGCGCGCACCAGCGGCACCGGCTGCACCCAGCTGCCGTCCACGCCGCCCGGCTGCAGGCCGTAGCTGCGGAACTGCTCGATCAGGTACTGCACCGTGCGCTCTTCACCCTCGGTGGCCGGTGCACGGCCCTCGAATTCATCCGACGCCAGCACGCGCACATGGCGCGACAGTGCCTGCGGATCGATGCCGCCACCCGGCAGGTCGTTGGCCGCATGGGCCAGGCCACCGACGAACAGGCAGGACGACAGCAGCAACACGCGCATCGGATTCACGGCAATACCACGGCAGGCTTGGAAGTCACCAGAGTGTAACGTGGTCGTGACATCGCGGCGCAGCCTGGGCCAACGTCATCCACGCATGGCATGGATCTACTTGCTGATGCGATCCAGCCAGCAGGCCAGGCCTTGGGCGTTGAGTTCGATGTCCATCGCCAGAACAGCGGTCACCGCGGCATCGTCCAGCGCACAGCCATGCAGTTGTGCACGTTCCAGGTACAGCGCCTGCAGTGCGGCCAGCAGGCAGCGGTGGCGATCCGGTCGACCATCGCACTGGCGGCCGATGGCGGCCATCGCATCGATCTGTTCGAACAGGTCGTCGGCCAGTTTCTCCACCTGTTCCACACGACCGTAGTGGGTCAGGTACATCGCTTGCGGCGCGTAATCGAGCATGCGCCGGATCGAAGCCTTCATCGCTTCTGGATCGAACTGCACCGGCGACGAAGTCGGGAAGATGAAAGCACCCTGCGCACTGTCCAGCTCACGGTAGGAGATACCGAACGTATCGCCGGTGAACCAGCTGTGGCTGCGCGCATCCCACACGCAGTAGTGGTGCAGCGCGTGGCCCGGCGTATGCAACAGCACCAGTTCGCGGCCGGCCAGGTCGATGCGGTGGCCGTCTTCGGCCACCACCACACGGTGCTCCGGAATCGCCTCGATGCGACCATAGCTGCGCGCGATCTCTTCGGCGCCGTACACCGCGGTGGCGCCGGCAATCAGCCGGGTCGGATCGATCATGTGCGGCGCACCGCGCGGATGCAGCACCGCCTTCGCATTCGGCAGCTGCTGCATCAGCAGGCCTGCACCACCGGCGTGGTCCAGATGTACGTGCGTGAGCAGCAGCCAGTCCACTGCTTCCACGCCCAGACCGGCCTCCGCCAGCGCCTGCAGCATCGCCGGTACCGACAGGCCGGTGCCGCAGTCGACGAACGCGGCACGGCCGTTTTCAACGATCAGATACGCCGCGTCGAAATCCGGGCGCTGGAAACCGGTATCGATGGTGTGGATGCTGGGGTCGGCGGTCATTGGCACGCACCTGGCAGGATCGGGAACAGACACCCATGGTAGGCGCGCAGGCGGCCCGGGTTCGATGCGGCTTTGGTCGGGTAGTGCCGGCCGCTGGCCGGCAACCTCGGTGTAGCCAGTTGAATGCAGTTGCCGGCCAGCGGCCGGTACTACCGATCAGCCGGAGCGCAATGCGAACCGCGGCCGCAGCAGCAACGCCAGCACCAGCACTGCCAGGAAAGCTCCATAGGCATACAGCACCGCCAGCACCTGCGGCCAGATCGGGCCGGCGCCGGGCTGCACCAGGCCGATATGGTGGCCCCACAGCATCGCCAGGATGCTCAGCAGCAATGCCAATGCCAGGGCAGCACCATCGAACAGGCGCCGCCGCGCGCTACGCGGCTGGCGCGGGAACAGCCAGTACAGGCTGCCCAGCAACAGAAACCAGGGCAGGAACAGCAGCAGCGACAACCAGGCCATTGCAGACTCCATGTCATCGCGCCTGAGGCGCGCGGACATCATGCCATGGCCGCCGATTGCGGGTAGTGCCGGCCGCTGGCCGGCATTCCGCCCTCAACAGCGCCGACCAAGGTCGGCATCTACCGATCAGTCGGCGCGCAACACAGCCAATGCCGCCAGCACCGCATCCACCTCGGCTTCCAGCTTGAACAGCTCGCTCTGCAGCTGGTCGCCCTGCTCGGCCTGCTTGATCACCGCGATCAACTGGCCCGCATCGCGCGGCGAATCAAAGCCTTCGCTCTGGATCAGCAGCGTGCCGTCACCGGCGGTCAGCTTGAAGTAGAAACGGCCGTCCTTCTCGCGGTACTGCTTGAACAGCGGCGGTGCCACGCGGGCCACGCCAGCGTCCTCGCTGGCGATGTCGCCCGCGGTGGACAGGTCACGCAGGCCCACCGCATGGCGCAGTTCTTCCAGCAGCGGTGCTGCCAGCTGCTCACGCAACTGCTGGCCACGGCGCTTGAGCAGTGCTTCGATCTTCTCCGGCTCGGCCATCAGCGCGTTGTAGCGCTCGCGCAGCGGCGACAGTTCGCTGTCGATGCGCTCGAACAGCTGCTGCTTGGCATCGCCCCAGCTGATGCCATCGGCGAAGGCCTTGGCGAAGGCAGCGGTCTGCTCCGGGGTGGCGAACGCCTGGTACATCTGGAACAGCGCCGAACCTTCGGTGTCCTTCGGCTCGCCCGGTGCACGCGAATCGGTCAGGATCGAGAACACCAGCTTCTTCAGCTCCTCGCGCGGCACGAACAGCGGAATGGTGTTGTGGTAGCTCTTGCTCATCTTGCGGCCATCCAGGCCCGCCAGGGTTGCCACCTGCTCGTCGATCACCACGTCCGGCAGCGGGAAATACTCCTTGCCGTATACGTGGTTGAAGCGCTGGGCGAAGTCACGCGCCATCTCGATGTGCTGGATCTGGTCACGGCCCACGGGTACCTGGTTGGCCTTGAAGATCAGGATGTCGGCCGCCATCAGCACCGGGTACATGAACAGGCCGGCGCTGACACCTGCGTCCTCGTCCTGGCCTTCCTCCCGGTTCTTGTCCACCGCCGCCTTGTAGGCATGGGCGCGGTTGAGGATGCCCTTGCTGGCGATGGCGGTCAGGAACCACATCAGCTCGGTGGTCTCGCGGATGTCGCTCTGGCGATAGAACCACACGTGTTCCGGGTCCAGCCCACAGGCCAGCCAGCTGGCAGCAATCTCCAGGGTCGCGCGCTGGGTGCGCTGCGGGTCCTGCGACTTGATCAGGCTGTGCAGATCGGCCAGGAAGAAGAAGCTCTCGATGTCCGGCGCGCGGCTGGCCGCAATCGCCGGGCGGATGGCGCCAACGTAGTTGCCCAGGTGGGGCGTGCCGGAGGGGGTGATGCCGGTAAGGACTCGGGTCGTCATGACTGCGTGGGGTAACCTTCGATGAACGGGGCCAGTTTACCTTGCACGCCACCAACCCCGTCAGGGCCCGCGGCGCGTTCATTCACGCAACCCCGCTGGAGACGCCCGATGAAACGCCTGCTGCCCCTGCTGCTGATCCTGCCCCTGGCCGGCTTCCGCCCGGCCCCGATGCCGCCGCCGGTGTACGAAGGTGGCCCCGTGCGCATGTCCCTGGTCGACCGCGACCGCGGCACCGAACTGCGCAGCTACCCCGCCGAGGGCCAGCGTTGGGTGGCCGGCGAGCGCGGCCACCGCTACGCCGTGCGCCTGTACAACGACAGCCCGCGCCGGGTGCTGGTGGTGCTGTCGGTGGACGGCGTCAACGCCATCTCCGGCGAAGATGCCGATCCCTCGCAGACCGGCTACGTGCTCAACCCCGGCCAGCGCGCCGACATCACCGGCTGGCGCAAGAGCCAGGACGAAGTGGCGCAGTTCGTGTTCAGCAGCCCCGGTGGCAGCTATGCCAGCCGCACCGGCCGTCCGGACAACATCGGCGTGGTGGGCGTTGCGGTGTTCGAGGAAGCACGACGCTGGTACCCGCAGCCGATCCTGCGCCGTGGCCTGCCAGCACCGGCCCCGGCGGCCGAAGCAGCGGCCGATGCCAGCGCCAGCAACAGCCGAATCGAGGGCTACGCCAGCAAGTCGCAGGCGCCAGCGTTGGGCACCGGCCACGGCGCACGCGAACAGTCCTCGGTACGCGACACCGACTTCGAACGCGCCAGCCGCAGCCCGGCGCAGGTCCTGCAGCTGCGCTACGACAGCGCCCGCAACCTGCGCGCACGCGGCATCCTGGTGGATTCGCCGTCGCGCCTGCCGCGCGAACCGCAGGCGTTTCCCAACCGCTACGTGCCGGACCCGCCGGCGCGCTGATCCTCCCGACCAGACAACACAACGCCCGCAACCTCACGGTGCGGGCGTCGTGTTGTGGGGGAAACCGAGGCGCTTACTTGTAGTCCGGGTAGTCCTTGCTCACGGCGTCCTGGAACTCACGCACTTCCTTCTCCGCGCGATCCTTGGCCCAGCCATAACGTTCCTGCAGGCGGCCGGCCAGATACTCGGCATTGCCTTCGGCCACATCGAAGTCGTCGTTGGTCAGATCGCCCCACTTGGCCTGGGCCTTGCCCTTCAGCTGCGACCACTTGCCGGAAATGATGTCTTTGTTCATTGCTGGGAGTCCTTGGTTGCAACGGCGTTCTTACCGTGGCTCCAGCTTCGCGCAGCGGCTGTTGAATGCCGGTCAACCCGCAATGAAATGCATGCTCACCTGCTTGAATGGTTCACTCCGCTTCCACAACCCCTGCAGCGAACGCGCGCACAAAAAAAGGGCCGGGGATATCCCCGGCCCTTTTCTCTTTCCGTTCCGTGCAGGGCTCAACGGCCCTTCGCGGTGTCCTCGACCTTCTCGCCCGCCTTCTGCACGTCCTTGCCGGCGCCGGCAATGGTGTTGCAACCGGCCAGCAGGGCCACCGAGAACATCGACAACAGCATCAGGGCAACTACGCGCTTCATGGGCTTCTCCTTGGGTTTGCCGCTACACCGCTTCATTCGCGGATGGGATTGTTTCGCTCGGCGGGAGAAGGCCAATGCCCACCACCGCCGCGTGAAGTGCAATCTGGCGGCAGTGGCGTGGAGCGCGTGTGAACGGATCACAGATCCGTTCAGGCGGAACCGTCAATCGCGCATCAGGGTGGACTTGCCGAACAGGCTTTCGACCAGGTCCACGGCCAGTTCGGCAGTGGCATTCTGCTTGTCCAACAAGGGGTTGAGCTCAACGATGTCCAGCGAGCCCATGCGCCCGGTGTCGGCGATCATCTCCATCACCAGCTGCGCCTCGCGGTAGTTCACCCCGCCCGGCACGGTGGTGCCCACGCCCGGCGCGATGCTCGGGTCCAGGAAGTCCACATCGAAGCTGACATGCAGATGGGTGTTCTCGTCGATGCCGGCCAGCGCCGCTTCCACGGTGCGCTTCATGCCGTTCTCGTCGATGTAGCGCATGTCGTAAACATCGACCTTGTGGGTCTTGATCAGGCGCTTCTCTTCCGGGTCCACCGAGCGGATGCCGATCTGGTGCATCTGCGCCGGGGTGATCGCCGGTGCGCTGCCACCCAGCTGGGTCAACGCGTCCGGGCCAAGGCCGCACAGGCAGGCCACCGGCATGCCGTGGATGTTGCCCGACGGGGTGACATCGCTGGTGTTGAAGTCCGAATGCGCATCCAGCCACAGCACGCGCAGGGTCTTGCCCTGCTCTCGGCACCAGCGCGCCACGGCGGTGATCGAACCGATGCCCAGGCAGTGGTCGCCACCGAGCATGATCGGCATGCGGCCGGCCTGCAGTTCGGCATAGCTGGCTTCCATCAGTGCGTGGTTCCACGCCACCACTTCATCCAGGTGGCGATAGCCCTGCACCGGCGCAGTCCACGGGTTGCGCGGGCCGTCCAGGTTGCCGAGGTCGCGCACGTCCACGCCACGCGCTTCCAGTGCTTCGGGCAGGCCCGCCACGCGCAGCGCTTCCGGCCCCAGCCGTGCACCGCGATGGCCTGCGCCCACATCGGTGGGAACGCCAATCAGGGATACGGAGATGGGATGGGCCATGGGTGCCTCCTGCGCGGAAAAAGAAGCACAGTCTAGCCAGAGCTGTGTGACACCACTCGCGGCGGTGCAGCAGGACATTGGCATGGCATGATGCCGCGCGGACCCGACTCCCCCTCATGGAAGATTGCGATGTCGCCCTTCATCAATACCGCCTGGCCCCGCTTTTTCACCGTGGCGCTGCCCATCGCCCTGCTTGCGGTTTTTCTGAGCAGTTCGATCGATGCGTCGCCGAACGGCTGGCTGATGCAGGCGACGCTCCTGCTGACGCCATTCTCGTTTCTGCTGTTCCTCGGTTTGGGTTGGCAGCGCCTGCGCAAGGCACACGCTGAATACCCGATCCTGAAGAGCGAGCCGCAGCGGATGCTGGCGGCATTGATTGGCAACGTGAAGGTGGCCGCGCTGTGGTTCGGCCTGACGTCAGTCGGGACGCTCGCCCTGATGCTGGCGTGGGTGTTGTTGTATAGGTCCCGCGGCTGAGGCCGGCCCCCAGCCCGCTGCAAGCTCAGCTTCCGCGGCGGCGAACCGGCGTCACGCTCTGCACCTGGCCGTTGTTGCGCATCATGCACAGGAAGCGCCCATCGGGATAATCGATGATGAGTTCCTGGTAATCGCTGCCCACCGGCATCTGGGTCACCAGCGTGCCCTGCGCACCCTTGCGCATGTTGCAGGAACCCAGCGCGGTATCGCCTGCCGGCGCGCTGTTGGCCGCCTTGGACACATTGCGGAACACCGCGCGGCAGCCGCCGTTCACCCACACCGAATGCCGCGACAGACCCCAGTTCTGGCCTTGTTCGCAGCGGCTATGACTGAGCTGGCGCACGATTTCCACGTTGCCACGGGTATCCATGTCGCACGACACCTGCTGCTGGCCGGTGGACTCGCAGGTGACTTCGCGCGGTAGCGCCGCGTCGTTGTCGTCATCGTGGCGACGGTGGTCGCGATGTTCAGACGGTGCGGGCTCTCCGCCGGCACTGACCTGGCAGATGCCGTTGGCGCCGCCACGGCCGGTGTAGCTGATCTGCGGCGAGCCGTCCTCGTTGCTGCTGATCGACAGGGTGATGCCACTGTTGGCATCGCGTGCCTCGAAATAGCGGTCGTTGAAGCGTTTCAGCGAGGCCTCGCGGCCCTGCACGTAGACCGGCCCGCCCTCGTCGGCGTGCACATCGATGCCGCCCGGGCAGCTGGCGTTGAAGAACGGCACGGCGGCCATGGCCGGGGTAACGAAAGCGGTGGACAACAGTGCGGCGGTGAGCGACAGGGCATGGCGACGCATGTGCGGATCCCGAAGGGGCCCAGAGTGGGCGTGTGGCGGCAGTATGCGGTGGGGCGCTGCTCACTGTCCGTGAGGAATATCAAGATCCGGGTGGAGCGCGTGGGGATTCAGGTCTGGTAGGGTGTTCTAGAAGTCTTGCCGGGGAAGCTAAGCCAGCTTTACTTCCTGGGCCTTAAAGGGCCGTGCGACAGCAATGACGCGCCAGGATTCATCGTTGGTTTCAGCCCCGCGCGATATGTCGCTTCTGGCATTGCGATGTTCGAAACGCGCCAAACTAGATAATTCATTTTTCCTTTCAGATCACCCGATGCCATCGAAACAAACGACTGGCAGGCGGTGATTTCACATGCGCATGATGAATCGCCACCTGCAAAGGTGGTCGGGACTTCCAAGCCTGTGTTGTCAACGATGTATACGCTTGCCAGCCGGCGTCGTCCTTTCAGGGGCGGCGCCGGCTAGCAATCCGTTCGCCGATCGACGGCGGGCGGTGCGTGGGGGCCTCGTGCCCGCCGATTCGTTGACCCGGTCTTGGAAGCCACGCATCGCCCGCCACCCTCTTCGGGTGGCACCTCTGTTCTTGCCGAGGATGCCCGCATGCCCAAGACCCACCACCCGTACCTGACCGCCACCCTGGGCGAGGCTGCCCTGCGCCTGCCGCCCGAACTGGCGCAGCCGTTGGAAGCCGCTTTCGCTGCCGCCAACGATGCGCCCGCGCCCATCAACCTCCCCGCCTGCCTGCGGCACATCCAGGCCGGCGATGCCGCCGACGGACAGCCGTGGCAGGGGTCGTCAAGCACGCCCGGCCAAGCGGTGGCCGCCGCGCGCAGGGATCGCGCCGCCGCCTGTCTGGTGTCGCTGCTGGAGCTGTACCACGCCGCCGAGCGCGTTCGCGTGGATGGGGAAGAGAAAGACGATATCGGCGATGGTGCGCGCGAGGGGCTGATGCTGGCCTGCCGAGGGCTGGCGGAGTATGTGGCGTTGCAGGTGGGTGCGGCTCAATAATGCAGAACATTGAGATCCCCAATGTACAGGTTCAACGCGTCGCTACCCCGGCTATCGAATCAGACAGACCCGCTGCTGGCATGAGCACACCCTACCCAAACCTGAAACCTGTTCTCGTTGAGCTGCGTCTGGACGAAGTGGATTCGCGCGGTGGCGTTGTTGCCGAGATGATCGCCTCCACCGCGCGCCCCATGGCGCTTTCAATAAGCCCTGAACTCATGTGGTACAGCTTCGTGTTGAATGATCGCGCCATTACCCGCATCACGCCTGGAACGCGGGCACACTGCACGATCTCATTCGTCAACCATGACGGTGCGAAAGAAGTATTCCAGTGCGGCACGGTGGCCGCCTTCGGAGACGGATCGGCAACAAAAGGGTTGATCCGCATCATTCGGTTTGATTGAACCTGATCGCGCCAGATGTCTTTGTCTGGCCACTGCTGACGCGTAGTGCATCGATGCGTCGCGTGTTCATGCGCTTTACGTCCAGCGACGTGCCAACGCGCCAAGGTCCGCTGGTACGCTCATGCAGCGCTGGCATTTAGTCGCACGCCCAAGGCACGGGTCACCTTCAGGATGGTCGCGAAATCCGGGCTGCGCTCGCCCGACAGTGCACGATACAGACTCTCGCGCGACAAGCCCGCCGCACGCGCAACCTTGCTCATGCCCTGAGCGCGAGCGATATCGCCAAGCGCCTTGGCGATAAATGCAGAATCACCGTCGCTTTCTTCGATGCAGGCGTCGAGATAAGCCGCCATCTCCTCCGGCGTCCGAAGATGCTCGGCCACATCAAATGCTTTGAGTTCGACTTTCTTCTTGGCAGCCATGATTGGACAGCTCCAGTACTTTGGTATTGAGTCGTTTCGCCCACAGCCAGTTCGATGCTCACAGGGCACGCGCAATCTCCCTGGCCTTCTCGATATCGCGCTGCTGTGAACCCTTGTCGCCTCCAACCAGGAGAATCACCAACTGCCTTCCGCGCTGGGTGTAGTACACGCGGTAACCCGGTCCTGCATCGATACGCAATTCAGAAACGCCATCCGCCAGATAGCGGAATCACCAGGATGGCCTTCAGCGAGCCGACCGATACGGGCCAGGATGCTTGAGAGCGTCAATCCATGTCGCGAACTGACGGGTACGCTGGATCTTCATGGAGAGATGTAGCCTACTGGCTACAATCTTTCAACTATCGGGAATGCGCGCATGGAGCTGTGCCCGGCCTCCCGTCCGGTGCTCCCTCCCTCGCAGCCGACGCCCCATCTTTTCAAATTTGAAAGTAGAACCGAGTGCGTTTTCAGTAGCTCATTGTTCACGCGGAGCCAATCCGCACTCACAAAATGCTGTGCTAGATTCAAGAGCGTGACATTGGCGCGAGAGATGCTTTCATGGATGCATGGGTCGAGAAATGCGCTTCCTCATCAAACCGTGGACTTCAGCGCCGCCTCTGGATAGCAGCGCGTCGTCGCCTCGCGATCGCTATTCCGGCGCTTGTGCTGGCAGCATGTTCAATCGCCGCGCCGCCACGCCCATCAGATCATCTGAATCAAAGACAGACCATCAAATCAGGGAGTGAAGCTGGTATGGAGCGATTCAAGAACGACATCGAGCGATTGTCCAGTGTGCGCTTTGATGATGTCGATGCATTGAGTGAACTTCTCCACACCCGCCTGGGAGAGCCGGCGCGTCAGGACCTCATGGACGAGCGGATCGCAGAACGGGGAATGCTGGGCGACCTTGAGGTGCGGAACATCAGGCTGAGAAGTGCCGCTGACAACCCCGCCCTCGCGAACCTGATCTTTGATATCGCGCCACCGAGCATTGCGCTCGAGGAAATGATCTGGGAGAACTCCACCAAACATCCACCTCGACCCGATGCGCCGGGCTCTCGCCCTTACTGGACCGCGCAGGTGAACGATGCACAGGTCGTGCTCGGGCTCGCCGCCGACAACGTGACGCTGACCTACATATCGATCCGTCAGCGCTGAAGCCTGTAATTGCGAAGGAGTCGCCGCATGGAGCGCACTGAAGACGCTGGACTGCCACAGCCGCAGGAGGGAGGCCGCCCAGGAGCCGCACGACGTCCTGCATCGCCGTTGGACGATCCTTCCTTGGCCCCGCTTCTGGCAAAATCCCCAACACTTCAGGCGGGTCTCGCCCAGGCGAGACGCGAAGGTATCGTTGTTCAATGGGGCTCAGCCGGTGAAGGCACCTACCTTGTTCCCGGCGTGAAGATCGTTATAGACGAGAATGCAATCGGGCAAGGCACCCGAATCGCACGTTCTCTTTCTCACGAAGTTGGGCACCATCTCTTCACCGAACCCTCAAACCGAGCTTCTAAACAAGCCTATGTAAACAGCGAGTTGCGAGGAGAAGCCGCCGCAACTCTCAGCAATGTCCAGGTCCAGCGTGAGATCGTTGCGGGTGGCGGCCCAGATATTGGCGTTTCCGGCACGGGTAGCCGGCCACAACAATATGGAACCATTGCGGCAGAACTCCAGGCGGGACGAATCAACCGTAGCCAAGCACTGGGTCAGATCGCTGAAGTGTTCAAGACGGAGACTCCGTCCGTTGGTCCTCATGCGACATACGAGCTTTACTATGGCGACTTCTACGACCGGGAAATAGCACCCACGCAACGGCGGCGTAGGCCAGATCCAGAATCTGACGCCGAGCGCACGGCGGTTGCGGCCAGCGTCGGCTCGGCCACCGACGACTCACTCTCGCTGCAACGAGCTACTTTCTCAGTAGCTGAGCTTGGCGATGCTGACCGTTCTCTCTATAGGCAGATAAGAGCGGGTGTGGAACGCCTGGACGCCGAGAGCGGGAAGCAGTGGGATGAGTCGAGCCAGCGCATGTCCGCGAGTTTGTTCGTGCTCGCGAAGGAGCAAGGGCTTTCAAGAGTTGACCACGTTGTATTGAATAACCCGACAGAGTCCCTTGCACGTGGCGAGAAAGTATTCATCGTCGAGGGAGCGATGGACGATCCTGCCCAACGCCGTGGAACCATGAATACGATGGACGCGCTTCGGGCGCCTGAAGCAGAGTCCTTGCATCGCGCTGAGGCGTTGGCAGCAAATCCTGAACAGCAGCCAGCGCAGCAGGTTCATGCGCAGGACGGGCCATCATTCTCAAGGTAAGACTGCCCAGGTGCCGGGTATGCCGCCTTTCGAACCACCGGGCAAGTACCTGGAGCAGCGCAAAGAGGCGCCGACACATGGAGGGATGGTGCCGCTTATCCGAATCGAACGGATGACCTACTGTTTACAAGACAGTTGCTCTACCAACTGAGCTAAAGCGGCATGGGTGGATCACCGGCGGCAGCGCCGCAGTCCGGGGATTCTAGCGCAACCGTGTGCATTCCAGCGACCGGCTCTGTGCCGCCCCGCTGCGCTGCTGGGCCTGGGCCGGCTGCGCGCCCGCCGCCAGCTGCCCTTCCAGCCACCACTGGCCGGCATCGCCGCTGGCGACCAGACGCGGCTGGAAGCCAGCGGCCTGGACTGCGGCCATGCGGCGCTCGGCGCCTTCGCGGTTGCGGTACTGGCCCAGCGCCACGGCGTTGATGTCCTCGCCCTGGCTGATGATGTAGTAGTCGCTCAGGCCGGCGGCGACGATGCGCTTCACCGTGGCCTGGGCTTCTTCGCGATTGGCGGCGGCCGGCAGCATCACCCGGAAACGTGCGCTGCCGCTGGCAGCAGGCTGTTCGCGCAGGCGCACCTGACTGATGACGTTGCCGGCCTTGCCTTGCGCACTGGTAGCAGCAGCGCGGTCGGCGAACGGGCCCAGCGCGATGCAGCGCGGCGGCTCCGC
This sequence comes from Stenotrophomonas sp. 107298_Sma, assembly GCF_056480345.1. Taxonomy (NCBI): domain Bacteria; kingdom Pseudomonadati; phylum Pseudomonadota; class Gammaproteobacteria; order Lysobacterales; family Lysobacteraceae; genus Stenotrophomonas; species Stenotrophomonas sp. 107298_Sma. The sequence continues at coordinate 296,036 of NZ_CM151094.1, read as the reverse complement.
GGCCACGGGCGGGGTTACGGGTTTTTCCGGCGCCGGGGCCGGTGCAGGCGGCGTTACCGGCTTTGCAGCGGCAGCAACCGGCGTAGCCTCAGCTACCTGCGGCTTGGCGACCTCGGGCTGGGCCGGCACGGCCGGTGCAGGCGCGGGCATCGCAGCCACAGCCGTCTTCGCGGCAGGTTCGCGCTCCATCAACGGCGCGGTCGGGGCGGCGGCAGTGGCCTCGGCGGCCGCAGCGGCATCCACGCCACCGGGCACCCAGCGCAGCTCGGCTACGCCAGCGGGTTGCGGCGGCGGCGCAGGCGCCTGCGGTGCATCGCGCAGCAGCCACCAGCAGGCGACGCCAAGATTGAGGATGGCCAGTACGACGATCAGGGCACGGGTCAGCATGCGCGGATACTAGCCTGCGGGCTGGTGCACCGCCCAGCGGGCGAGGCCATCCAGCACCAGCGACGGGTGATAGTCGGCGCCGGGCAGCAACGGCATCAGCGCTGGTGCGCCGCCACCGTGTACCAGCAGTGACGGTGCCACGCCCAGCAGCGCGTTCGCCTGCTGTGCGCTGCGTTCGATCAGCGCCACAGCCGCACCATCGCAGCCGGAGGCCAGCGCGTCGGCAGTGTCGTTGGCGAATTCGCTGTAGTCGCCGCCGGTTGCAGGCAGCTGCACTGCACGCGCGTGCAGTGCTTCGCGCATGGTGGTGGGCGATGCGGAAATGCGGCCACCGTGGTGCTGGCCATTGGCGTCGAGCAGATCAATCGTCAAGGCGGTGCCAACGCCGACCACCAGCACCGGGCGCTGCGCCTTGGCGGCGGCCAACAGGGCCAGGAAGCGGTCGACGCCGAACTTTTCCGGCTTGGCATAGGCGATGCGCACGCCGGCACATTCGGCGCTGGTGCGCACCACATGCACGTGTTCGAAGCGGCGCTGCAGCTGGTCCAGCATGGCGCTGGTCAGCGAGGGTGCGGCCACGCTGGCCACGAACGCGGTGGTGCCGCTGGGCAGGCTGTGCGGCGGCTGCCCGGCCATGCCTTCGGCGCCGTGCGCCCAGGCCTGTACGTCGCCGGCACGGTCACCCTGCAACGGCGCGAACTTGAAGCGCGAGTTGCCCAGGTCGAACAACCAATCGCTCATGCCGCCCTCACGCTGACTTCGCCGGCGTGCAGCAGGCGCTCGTGGCCATCGATGCGCACGCGCAGCGCGCCGTCGTCAGCCAGGCCAAGTGCGGTACCGTGCTGCCACTGTCCGTCCAGTTCCACGCGTACTTCGCGGCCGGCCAGCATGTCAAACGCGGCGTAGCGCGGCAGGAACGGGGCCAGCCCTTCGCGATCGAACTCTTCCAGCGCCGGCAGCAGGCGCGTCAGCACGGCGGCGACCACTACGTTGCGGTCCACCGGCTTGCCGGCCAGCGTGTCCAGGTCCACCCACGGCTGGGTGATCTGCTCGGCGAACGACGGCGGCATATGCGTGTTGATGCCGATGCCGATCACCGCGCGCGCCGGGCCGGCGTATTCGCCACCACCCTCCGCGAGCAGGCCGACCAGCTTGCGCTTGCCATCGACGATCAGGTCGTTCGGCCACTTCAGCTGCGCCTGGGTGTAGCCCAGATCGTGCAGCGCTTCGGCCACGGCGATGCCCGCCACCAGGCTCAGCCCGGCGAGGCGGCCAAGGCCACCGGAGTACAGGCGCAGCACCGACAGGTAGATATGCGCGGCCAGCGGCGAGGCCCAGGCGCGGCCGCGACGGCCACGGCCGCCGGTCTGGCGTTCGGCCAGCAGGACACTCACCCCGCGCTGGGGCGCGCTGCAGCGCAGCAATTCGGCGTTGGTCGAGTCCACCGTCCAAGCCACCTGCAGGTCGTGCAGCAGGGCCTGGACGTCAGCAGGCAGGCCGGCGCGGATCGCGTCCGGGTCCAGCAGATCGACCGGGCGGGTCAGGCCATAGCCTTCGCCAGCACGGCCCTCGATGTCCACACCGGCGGCCCTAAGTCCTTGAATACGCTTCCAAATGGCCGCCCGGGTCTGACCCAGCTCACGGGCCAGGGCGTCGCCGGACAGGCGACCGGCAGCGAGTTTGGCCAGCAATTGGCGATCGTCCACGGCAGCTTCCACGAAGTCAGGAAGGAATTATGCGGGAAAGCCGCCAGCGACGCCCGCCACGCTGGGTTCCGAGGGGGCTTCCAACTGGGCGTCGGGTTCGGGCTAGAATCGGGAACTCACCCTCCCTTAACGTGGATGTCGTCAATGCGCCGTTATGCCCATTGCCTGATCCTGCTGATGATGCCCTTCGCGGCGTCTGCGACAGCAGCGCTGGACGACAGCCGCGGCGCTTGCGTGTCCTCCAATGGTGATGCCGCCTCGCAGCGCGCACCGACCGCAACCGCCTCGGCAGCCACCACCAAGCCGGCACCGGTACGCCCGGCCGCCAGCAGCGCCACCAGCACCGGTGGCGGTGGCAGCGACGACGACGTGCTGCAGCGCATCCGCGCACCGAAGTGGCACAGCTACCTGCCGGGAATGTTCCGCTGATCAAGTCGTTGCTGCAGTGGCTGCGGCCTGCGCCGCGGCCGATTGACGATGCGCTTTGGGATGACGCCTGCCGCCGCGCGGCCTGGCTGCACGGCCTGGACGACGAACGCCGTGCGCGCCTGCGCGTGCTGACCACGCGCTTCCTGCACGAGAAGACCATCACGCCGATTGGTGACCTGCAATTGCAGGCCGGCGATGGCGTGCTGCTGGCGGCGCTGTGCTGCCTGCCGCTGCTGGAGTTCGGCGAAGTGGGCCTGGAAGGCTGGTCGCAGCTGATCGTCTACCCCGATGCGTTCCGCGTGCACCGCAGCCACATGGATGCGGCCGGCGTGCTGCACGAGTGGGATGACGAACTGATTGGCGAATCGTGGGACAGCGGTCCGTTGATCCTGTCCTGGGCCGACGTGCAGGCCGACCTGGCCGCACCGCACGAGGGTTACTGCGTGGCCGTGCACGAAATGGTGCACAAGCTGGATGCGCTGGATGGCGCGATGGACGGTACGCCACCGCTGCCACGCGAATGGCAGCGCGAGTGGGCGGGCATTTTCCAGCGTGCCTTCGACGCCTTCTGTGCGCAGGTGGACGCAGGCGAGGAAACGTTGATCGATCCGTATGCGGCCGAGGCGCCGGAAGAGTTCTTCGCGGTGGCCAGCGAATACCACTTCTCCGCGCCGGATCTGCTGCATAAGGCGTTGCCGGAGGTGGCCGCGCAGCTGCGGCGGTTCTATGGCGAGCCGCCGGCGTTCGAAGAACGGTAGTGCCGGCCGCTGGCCGGCAACCTGGGACTGCCATCGAAGATCATGAGGTTGCCGGCCAGCGGCCGGCACTACCGGAACACCATGCATTGTTGCGCCAGGCGATGCCCGGCGGGCGGGAGCGCGCGGCTTACGGCCCCGGCGGCAGCTGCACCTCGAAGCGGGCGCCGCCGAGTTCACTGGAACGGCCCACGGTCAGCTCGCCGCGGTAGTCCTTGATCAGGTCCTGCACGATCGACAGGCCGATGCCGTGGCCCTGCACGCGCTCGTCGCCACGCACGCCACGCTGCAGCACCTTGCCGATGTCGTCCGGGGCGATGCCCGGACCATCGTCGTCCACCGCCAGCAGCAGGCCGGCACGGCGCGCGTTCGGTGCCGGCAGCGGCTGCGCGGTCAGCAGCACGCGGCGGTTGGCCCACTTGAAGGCATTCTCCAGCAGGTTGCCCAGCAGTTCCTGCAGGTCACCCGGTTCGCCGTGGAAGCGCGCCGCCGGGTCGATATCGAATTCGCACAGCACGCCCTTCGAGGCGTAGACCTTCTCCAGGCCACGCACGATTTCCTCGGCGTTGGATTCAATCGGCAGCGGCGCAGAGAACAGCTTGTGACCCGACGACGCCGCACGTGCCAGCTGGTAGGAGACCAGGTTGTTCATGCGCTGCAGCTGCACGTCCAGTTCCTCACGCAGCGCGCCATCGCCCGCGCCGCTGTCCATCTGCGTGCGCAGCACCGCGATCGGCGTCTTCAGGCTGTGCGCCAGATCGGCCAGGGTGTTGCGCTGGCGCTCCAGGTTCTCGCGCTCGCTTTCAATGAAGGCGTTGATGCTGTCAGTCAGCGGCTCCAGCTCGCGCGGGTGGCGCTCGCTCATGCGCGCGGTCTCGCCACGCTGCACCTTGGTCAGCTCGGTGATCACGCGACGCAGGGGCCGCAGGCTCCACTGCAGGATGACGGTCTGCAGCAGCAGCAGGATCAGGCCGATGCCGCCGAGGTAGAACCACACCCGGCCACGGAACACACGCAGCTGTGCACCCAGCGCGCGCGAGTCTTCCATCACATAGATGGTGTACGGGAACTCGGTAGCGGGGTCGGCGTCGGCGTCCCACACCAGGCCCAGGCCGTAGCGGTATACCGAGCCCTGGCTGCCGTCGATCTGGATCATCGGCAACGGGCCTTCGAACACTTCCTGGCGCGGCGCCAGCAGGCCACCACCGACGGTGGGCAGCATCGGGCCTTCGGCGGACATGGAATTGCCCTTGCCGTGCGGCATCACCACCTGCAGGTACAGGCCACTGCCGGGTACGTCGAAACGTGAATCCGGTGGCTGCTCGCGGATGTACAGCGAGCGGTCGCGGGTGAAGTCGATGCCGGCCGCGTACGCGGTGGCGTAGTTCTTCAGGCGCTCACGCAGGTTCGCCTTCGCCGTATCGGCGAAGGCGGCATCGAGCGCGTAACCGGCCAGTGCCAGGAACGCGACCAGGCCCACGGACGCGGCGAGCATCTGGCGCGCCTGCAGTGAGCGCGGCCGCCAGCGTCGGAAGAACCACAGACGGCCGGACATCGTGTTATCGCCAGGGTGAGCCGGCTCAGCCCTCGTTGCGCGGAATCGCGAAACGGTAGCCGCGACCGCGCACGGTCTCGATCGGCTTCAGTTCGCCATCCGGGTCCAGCTTCTTGCGCAGGCGGCCGATGAAGACCTCCAGCACGTTCGAGTCGCGGTCGAAGTCCTGCTGGTAGATGTGCTCGGTGAGGTCGGCCTTGGAGACCAGTTCACCGGCGTGCATCATCAGGTACTCCAGCACCTTGTACTCGTAGCTGGTGAGGTCGACATTGCTGCCAGCCACGCTGACGGTCTGGGCAGCCAGGTCCAGGGCAACCGGGCCGCATTCCAGGGTCGGCTTGCTCCAGCCGGCGGCGCGGCGCAGCAGCGCGTTGACGCGTGCCAGCAGTTCTTCGACGTGGAACGGCTTGACCAGGTAATCATCAGCGCCCTGCTTCAGGCCCTCGACCTTGTCCTGCCAGCTCGAACGCGCGGTCAGGATCAGCACTGGGAACTTCTTGCCTTCGTCACGCAGGGCCTTGATCAGCTCCATGCCCGACATCTTGGGCAGGCCGAGGTCGATGATGCCGACATCGAACGGGACTTCGCGCCCCATGTAGAGGCCTTCCTCGCCGTCCTGCGCAGCATCGACGGCAAAGCCTTCGCGCTTGAGCCGGGCTGCCAGGGTCTCACGCAGCGGGGCTTCGTCTTCGACCAGAAGGATACGCATGAACTCTCCCTAGTGTCCTGGGTGTGGCCCGGAGGCCTGTGGGGTACGGGTTGATAGCGACGACTATCCCTGTTCAGGGGTTATCGCCGCGTAGTGATGACATATCCGACCGCGGCGTGCGCGGCTGTGAACGCGACGGCGCGGGGTCGTCCATGTAGCGGACCCGGCCCCGATCGTCCATGTACTTCACCCGGTTGATATCACGACCATCGAACGGCACGCGCTCGGCGCCGAGGATGTGCCCGCCGGTGGTGCGCTGCACGCGGCGCACGGCATCGGACAACGAACGCTCGTCGCCACGGCCACCGCGCTCGCCCCGCTCCATCATCTCCGCCCGCCCCTGGTCGCCGCGCGGCGGCTGTTGCGCCAGCGCCGAAGACAGCGGCGCAGCCGCCAGCACCACGCAGGTGGCCAGGGCAATGCGGCGATGGAAGGGAGCGGAAGACATCAGTGCGATCCTAGCCGAGCACGGCGATTCGTTCAAAAGTCGTAAATCCGGGTGCCGGTTCGGGACCCGGCGCTTTACAAATCTTTTGCAAATTCTTGGTTTGGCGCAGTGAATCCGGTCTGAACTTTTCCGGCTTCAACTCCAAGTCGTTCAGCTAAGTGAACATTCGGGACGAATCGCCGCCCCTTGTCAAGTCAGGAATGTGATTGCGGTCACGCTACGGCGCGATCAGATGCACGTTCGGTGACAGCCAGCGCCTGCTCGATCAGCCGCCAATCGGCGCCCGGGCGGTGTGCGCCCTCACTCAGCACCTGGCGGAACGCGCGGCCACCGGGCTGGCCATGGAACAGGCCAAGTACGTGGCGGGTGATGTGCTTCAGCGCCAGGCCTTCGCCCAGTCGCGCTTCCACGTAGGGCCGCAGCGCGCGCAGCAGGTCGGCACGGGCCTGCAGCGGGGCGCCGGTATGCAGCGCCTCCAGCTGATGCAGCAGATAGGGATCGTGATAGGCCGCGCGGCCCAGCATCACGCCATCGACGTGCGCGGCCTGCGCCTGCACCGCCTCGAGGCTGGCCAGGCCGCCGTTGATCACCACCGGCAGTGCCGGGCGCTCCTGCTTCAGGCGGTAGGCCCAGTCGTACTTCAGCGGCGGAACCTCGCGGTTCTCCTTCGGCGACAGGCCCTTCAGCCACGCGTTGCGCGCATGCACCACCACCATCGCCGCACCGGCGGCAACCTGGCGGTCGACGAAGGCGGCGAACACGTCGTAGTCGTTGTCCTCGTCCACGCCCAGGCGGCACTTCACCGTCACCGGGATATCAACCGCATCGACCATGGCCGCCACACATTCGGCCACCAGTACCGGCTCGCGCATCAGGCAGGCACCGAAACGGCCCGCCTGCACGCGATCAGACGGGCAGCCGCAGTTGAGGTTGACCTCGTCGTAGCCCCACTCGGCGGCGATACGCGCGGCCTGCGCCAGCAGCGCCGGATCACTGCCGCCCAGCTGCAACGCCAGCGGCTGTTCGCTGCGGTCGAAGCCGAGCAGGCGCTCGCGATCGCCGTGGATGACCGCGTTGGCGTGCACCATTTCCGTGTACAGGCGTGCGCCCGGTGCCAGCACGCGGTGGAACACGCGGCAATGGCGATCCGTCCAGTCCATCATCGGGGCGACGGACAGGCGCAGGGAATCGGCGTAACGGGCGGTGGCGGACGTCATCGGAGCGTTGATCGTGGAGACTGGCATTGCCAGTGAGATCAATAGTTTACACCGCGTGGCTGAATGCGCGCGGTCAGCCGCGTTGCGAGCGCCGGTTGGGCGCGGTTCCGGCTGGCGGCCGGGGCGGGCCGGGCGGCGGCGGCGGACGCTTCCTGCCCTCGGGGAGCTTGGGGTTCGCGTTCTCCATGGATACGACCAGCTGGTCCAGTGGTGGGTTGGAACCCTTCCTCAACTTAGCCATTGTCTGTCTCCTGGAGAATCTCGACCCACTGCACATCCACTGCGTGAATCAGTATGCCATCGAGCTGCGGAAGCTCGACCACGGCGGGGCTGCCCACGAGATGCGCTGCTGGATCGGCACCTTCATCGGGTGGATCCGCATCCACCAGCCAGGCCGGCATCTGCATGTAGAACTGTCCCGCAGCGGGGCTGATCGGCCACTCCTTGGGGTAGCCGGTCAATCGACGGCCATCCTTCAGTTGCAGCACCACGAAGGCAGGACGCGTACCCAGCACGCAGTACCACTCGCTCGGGTGGGACGTACGCGTGGTGAAGCCTGCGCGGCGGAGCCCCGCGTGGAAAAGTCCTTGTTCGCAGCGAGGGCCAATCCTGCCCCCAGCAGTCCAGCGAGGACAAAACCCCAGAGCAGGCTGCTGGACTCGGTCCAGGTGCCCAGCACAAAACAGCGACCAGCCAGCAGGAGCATCAGTTCGGTGAACTTGACCAGCGCCTGGACTACGAAGGTGAACACCAGCGCTTCCACGGTCCTTTCGAACTGCGGTGGCTTGCGGTGGGAAGTCAGCCCGTAGAACACCCAGGCTGCCAGAAAGCCCGGCAGCAGAAAGGTCAGCAGCGTGGTGGCGTTGTTGAAGAGCGAATCCATTCCGGCAGAAGTATTCCGTCGTGAGGATCACAACGAATCACGATCACGGCGATTCTTCCACCCGATGTGGGGTTCACAGGCTGAAGATGCAGCAACCCCAACAGCAGCCATGGCGTTGCAGTTGCTCCACGAGAGCCGACAGCGTCAATGCGCGCTGCCAGCAGTGCCTTTGCCACCCACCTGTTCGACGAGGGTCTGGCTGGCCGCATTGAGCCCCACCACTGTCACCTCCGCACCGTGCGCGGCCAGCTTTTCCTGCGCCCGCTCCAGCGCGGCCACGGCAGTCAGATCCCACAGGTGGGCATCGCGCAGATCAATCTGCACCTGCGGCGCCACGTGCTGGTAATCGAACGCCGCACCCAGCTGCCCCGCTGAGGCAAAGAACACCTGCCCACGCACGCGGTAGACCTGCATGTCACCGGCATCGTCGCGCTGCACATCCAGCATGCGGCCAACCTTTCGCGCGAAGAACACTGCCGACAGCAGCACACCGCTGAGCACGCCCTTGGCCAGGTCGTGGGTGGCAACGGTGACCACCACGGTCAGCAGCATCACTGCTGACGAACTACGCGGATGCGTGCGCAGGTCGCGCAGCGAGCGCCAGCTGAAGGTGCCGATGCTGACCATGATCATTACCGCCACCAGCGCGGCCATCGGGATCTGCCGCACCAGGTCGCTGCCGTACACCACCAGCACCAACAGGAACACGCCTGCCACCAGGCAGGACAGGCGGCCACGTCCACCGGAGGTCACGTTGATCACCGACTGGCCGATCATCGCGCAGCCGGCCATGCCACCGAGGAAGCCGGTGACCGTATTCGCCACGCCCTGGCCGACGCATTCGCGGTTGCGCTCGCTGGGCGTTTCGGTGATGTCCTCGACGATCTGCAGGGTCATCATCGATTCGAGCAGTCCGACCACCGCCAGCGTGGCCGACACCGGCAGCAGAATGCGCAGCGTCTCCCAGGTGAGCGGCACATCGGGGATGAAGAAATGCGGCAGGCTGTCGGGCAGCTGGCCCATGTCGCCGACGCTGCGTACGTCCACGCCGAAGCCGATCACCACGGCGGTCAGCACCACAATGGCCACCAGCGGCGACGGCACCGCGCGGGTAACGCGTGGCAGCAGGTAGATGATCGCCAGCGCGGCGGCGCACAGCACGTAGACCGTAGGGCCGCGTCCGATCAGCTCGGGCATCTGTGCCAGGAAGATCAGGATCGCCAGCGCGTTGACGAATCCGGTGATGACCGAGCGCGAGACGAAGCGCATCAGCGAGCCGAGCTTGAACGCACCGGCCAGCACCTGCAGCAGGCCGGCCAGGATGCTGGCGGCGAACAGGTACTGCAGGCCATGGTCCTTGACCAGGTCGACCATCACCAGCGCCATCGCACCGGTGGCGGCGGAGATCATGCCGGGGCGGCCGCCAGCAATGGCAGTGATGACGGCAATGGAGAACGCGGCATACAGGCCGACCTTGGGGTCGACGCCGGCGATGAGCGAGAAGGCGATCGCCTCGGGAATCAGGGCCAGGGCGACGACGATACCGGACAGCAGGTCGCCACGGATGTTGCCGAGCCATTGCTGGCGCAGGGGGTAGGACGTTTGCATGGGAAAACTCCGCGCGCATGCGGGCGTGGCCGCAAGGCGCTGCAGTGGGATACACGGGTTCCTGAGCCGGTGCCGGGGGCACGGCCGGACCATCGACGTTGCGCGCGCCAGGAGGGGCGACGGTCAACCGAGGGCGGCAGGGGTCAGGGTGGCGTGATCACTGCGGGGAGGTGTGGGTGCGTGGGAGGGGCGCAGTCTACGGGAAGCGGCCCCACGGGGGTAGCGCGGATGGCCGGCGAAGGCAGCGAAACGCAGCAGAGCATGGCTCCGCTCTACAATCACAGCATGGCCGCCAACCGCCCGCACTTCTTCGACCCCGCCACCGAACAGGGCGTGCTGCGCCTGTCGATCGCCGCCTCGCTGCTGCTGGCCGCGGCGGCGGTGGTGTTCGGCCTGCTGGCCAATTCCTCGCTGATCATCTTCGACGGCATCTACGGCCTGATCGACGTGGTGATGACCTGGCTGTCGCTGCTGGTGGCGCGGCTGATCGCGCTGTCCACCCAGACCGACGCACTGCAATCGCGGCTCAACCAGCGCTTCACCATGGGCTTCTGGCACCTGGAGCCGATCGTGCTGGGGGTGAGCGGCACGCTGATGATCGGCGCCGCGCTGTATGCCCTGGTCAATGCGGTCGATGCGTTGATGTCCGGTGGACGCCATATCGCGCTCGGCCCGGCCATTGCCTTCGCCGGGCTGTCGATCGTGGGCGAAGGCGCGCTGGCCTGGTTCATCCTGCGCGCCAACCGCCGCATCGGCTCGGAGTTCATCGCATTGGACGCGAAGAACTGGGTGATCGCGGCCAGCATGTCGGCCTGCTACCTGCTGGCCTTCCTCGGTGGTGTACTGGTGCAGCGCACCTCGTGGGCTTGGGTCGGGCCCTACATCGATCCGGCCATCCTCGCCTTCGTCTGCGTGCTGGTGATGATCGCTCCGCTCGGCACCGTGCGCCGGGCGCTGGCCGGCATCCTGCTGGTCACCCCGCCGGAACTGCAGGCCCATGTGGATGCAGTGGCACGCGCGATCGTGGCCAAGCACGGCTTCGTCGAGCACCGCAGCTACGTGGCCCAGGTGGGGCGTGGCGAGCAGATCGAGCTGTTCTTCGTGGTGCCGGAAAACGACCCGCCGCGGCCGCTGGTGGAATGGGACCAGCTGCGCGACGAGATCGGCGATGCACTGGGCGAGGCCTCGCCGGACCGCTGGCTGACCATCATGTTCACCACCGACCGCGAGTGGACGATCTAGGCCGGCAGGACGATGAATCAAGTTTTCCGGACGTATTGCAACCCAACGTACGCGGAAACCGGGCAAAGTAGGCTCCAACGCAACACCCACCCACCGACCAGGAGCATCCCGATGTCCATCGAAAAGGTTCTGTACACCGCCCAGGCCACCTCCACCGGCGGCCGTGAAGGCCGTTCCGTCTCCTCCGACAACGTGCTGGACATCCAGCTGTCGACCCCGCGCGAGCTGGGCGGCGCCGGTGGCCCGGGCACCAACCCGGAGCAGCTGTTCGCCGCTGGCTACTCGGCCTGCTTCCTGGGAGCGCTGAAGTTCGTGGCCGGCCAGGCCAAGGTCGCGCTGCCGGCCGACACCACCGTGACCGGCAAGGTCGGCATCGGCCAGATCCCGACCGGTTTCGGCATCGAGGCCGAGCTGACCATCAATGTGCCGGGCGTGCCGCGCGAGCAGGTGGAAGAGCTGGTGCAGAAGGCACACATCGTGTGCCCGTACTCCAACGCCACCCGCGGCAACATCGACGTGACGCTGATCGTTGCCTGATGCGGCCGGGGTCAGAGCCCTTTCGCGTTGCGAAAGGGATCCGACCCCAAAAAAATGGGCGGATGCCGGTCGAAACCGAGCATCCGCCCATCCCACCTCGGGTGGGCCCCGGCGCGCGGCCGGGGACGCATTCGCTTACTTCTCGCTCGTAATGAGCTGCACGACGCTGGAGAAATCCAGTTTGCCGCGGCCGGCCTGGTGGTTCATCGAGTACAGGTTGCGGGCCACTTCTCCCAGCGGGATCGAGGCGCCGACACTCATCGCCGCCTCCACCGCCAGGCCCATGTCCTTGAGCATCAGGTCGCTGCCGAAACCACCGCTGTAACCACGCGACGCCGGGGCGTTTTCCAGCACACCCGGCCACGGGTTGCACACTTCAGTGGCCCAGCTGCGGCCGGTGCTGACGGCCATCATCTGCGACAGCACCTTCGGGTCCAGCCCGTGTGCCACGCCCAGTGCGATGGCTTCACCGGTGACGGCCATGATCACGCCCAGTGCCATGTTGTTGCACAGCTTGGCGACCTGGCCGGCACCACTGGCGCCCACATGGAAGATGTTCTTGCCCATTGCCTGCAGTACCGGGCGGGCGCGTTCAAGCGCGTCCTCTTCGCCACCGACGATGAAGGTGAGGGTGCCGGCCTGTGCGCCGGCAGTGCCACCGGACACCGGCGCGTCGATCATCTGCAGGCCACGTGCGGCAGCCGCTTCGGATACCTTGCGCGCGCTGGCCGGGGCAATCGTGCTGCAGTCGATGACCAGCGCACCGGCGGGAATCGCGGCAAGGATGCCGTCATCACCCAGGTACACGCCTTCAACATGGCGACTGGCCGGCAGCATCGAGATCACCACCTCGGCCTCGGCCAGGGTCTCGCGTGCCGACGGCGCGGCGCTGGCACCCGCGTCGACCGCCGCCTGCACCGCGGCAGGCACCAGATCGAACACACGTACGGTGTGGCCGTTCTTGACCAGATTGGCGGCCATCGGGCCACCCATGTTGCCCAACCCAATGAATGCAATGCGGCTCATGCCAGGCTCCTTTCAGCGACAGGGGTACCCAGGTCGGCCAGCGGATGCGCGGCATCGGCCCAGGGAGAAGCGAAGAACGTATCGGCCCATGCGCGGTCGGCATCGGCCAGCGTGGCCGGGTTCCACGAGGGATTGCGGTCCTTGTCGATCAGCAGCGCGCGGATGCCTTCAGCAAAATCACCATGCGCAGCGCAATGCAGGGCGGTGATGTATTCCAGCCGGTAAACGCTGGCCAGATCCTGGCCGGCGCTGCGGCGCTGCAGCTCGAAGGCCAACCGTGCCGAACCGGGTGCACCGGCGGCAAGGGTCTTCTGTGCGCCCTGCAGCCACGCGTCATCGGTCTGCAGGGTGCTGATGCGTTCGACGATGGCGGCCAGGTCATCGCCTGCGCACAGCGCATCGACCTGCGCGGCATTGGCCAGCAGCGGGCCGGTGGCCGCATCGCTGGCAAACGACAGCAGCAGCTGTGACAGGCGCTCGTGGTTGCGTGCGGCATCGGCCGACCACGCGACCTGCAGCAGCGCGTCGAACACCGCACTGCGGCGTTCCTCGGTCACATGCACGTCGGCCAGGCCGGCATAGATCGCGTCGCCCGGGTTGAGCAGCGCACCTGTCAGCGCCAGGAACAGGCCACCGTTGCCCGGCACGCGCGGCAGCAGCCAGCTACCACCCACGTCAGGGAACAGGCCCACGGTGATTTCCGGGAAGGCCAGCTTGGAACGCTCGCTGACCACGCGGTGGCTGGCGCCGGACATCAGGCCGATGCCGCCGCCCATCACGATGCCGTGGCCCCAGCACAGGATCGGCTTGGCGTAGGTATGGATCAGGTAGTCGACGCGGTACTCGACGTCGAAGAACTCGGCGGCGTAGTCGTTCCCGCGGATATCGCTTTGGCCGGCGTCGCGGTAGGCACGCATGCTCTGGTACAGGCTGTGCAGGTCACCGCCGGCGCAGAACGCCTTCTCACCGGCGCCCTGCAGCACCACCATGGCGATGGCATCGTCGTCGGCCCAGGCATTCAACTGCTTCAGCAGCAGGTGTGCCATCGGCAGCGAGAAGCCATTGAGCGTGCGCGGTGCGTTGAGCGTGGCGATGCCGATGCGCGTGCCATTGCTGGCCACGCGCTCTTCGAACAGGACCGGTGCTTGTTCGGCAACGGTGTCGGTTGTCATGCGTTTTTCCACTGCGCGGCGCGCTTTTCAAGGAAGGCACTCACGCCCTCGACCTGGTCGGCGGTGTCGAACAGATCGACGAAGGCCTCGCGCTCGGCCACCAGCGCCGACGCATGGGTGCCGGTGCGCGTGGACTGCACCAACGTCTTGCAGGCGGCAATGCTGGTCGGGCTCTGCTTGCCGGCCTTCTTCGCCCATTCCAGTGCCAGCGCTTTGGCTTCGCCCTTGCCGACCTTTTCTTCGGCCAGGCCAATGCGCAGTGCGGTCTCGGCGTTGATGCGCTCGCCGAGCAGGATCATGCGCTTGGCCCAGCCCTCGCCGACCAGGCGCGGCAGGTTCTGGGTGCCACCGGCGCACGGCAGCAGGCCGACGGTGGCCTCCGGCAGCGCGACCTGGGCATGGTCTTCGATGATCCGCAGGTCACAGGCCAGCGCGCATTCCAGGCCGCCGCCCATGGCATAGCCGTTGATCGCGGCGATCGACACGCCACGGAAACCGGACAGCGCCTCGAAGGCTTCGCCGAAGCGGCGTGCCGCTTCGCGTGCGGCAGCCTTGTCGCCGGAAGCGAACTGGTTGAGGTCGGCACCCGCGGAGAAGAACTTCTCGCCATCACCGGTGATCACCAGCGCGTAGATGTCGCGGTCTGCGTTGAGCGCGCCCACCAGGTCGCGCAGCGCCGAAAGGCTGTGCACGGTCCAGGTATGCGCCGGCGGGTTGTGCAGGGTGACGACGGCGGTGTGGCCATCGGCCTCGACCTTCAGGCCCACGTGTTCCTGGGTACGCCAATCCTTCATCGCAGTTCCTCTTCGGTGTTGAGCAGGTGACGGGCAACGATCACCCGCATGATCTCGTTGGTGCCTTCCAGGATCTGGTGCACACGCGAATCGCGCAGCAGGCGTTCGATCGGGTATTCGCGGATGTAGCCGTAGCCGCCGTGGATCTGCAGCGCTTCATTGCAGACGTTGAAACCGGCATCGGTGGCGAAGCGCTTGGCCATCGCACACCACACATTGGCATCGCTGGCACCGGCGTCGAGCTTGCGCGCAGCCGAATGCACCATCTGCCGGGCGGCCACCAGTTCGATGGCCATGTCGGCCAGCTTGAACTGCAGCGCCTGGAAATCAGCCAGCGCCTTGCCGAACTGGCGGCGCTCGCCCATGTAGCGGCGTGCGGCATCCAGCGCGCCCTGCGCGGCACCCAGCGAGCAGGCGGCGATGTTGATGCGGCCGCCGTCCAGCCCCTTCATCGCCAGCTTGAAGCCCCCGCCTTCCTCTCCCAGAAGGTGGCTGACCGGTACGCGGACGTTTTCGAAGGTGATGCCGCGGGTGGGCTGGCTGTTCCAGCCCATCTTCTCTTCCTTGCGGCCGAAGCTGATGCCCGGCAGGTCCGCCGGCACCGCAATGGCGCTGACACCACCAGCACCGGCACCACCGGTACGCGCCATCACCACCAGCAGTTCGGTGGCACCGGCGCCGGAAATGAAGGCCTTGGATCCGTTCAGCACATAGAAGTCACCGTCGCGTACGGCGGTGGTCTTCAGCGAGGCCGCATCGGAACCTGCGCCCGGTTCGGTCAGGCAGTACGAGGCCAGCTTGCTGCCCGAGGACAGATCGGTTCCCCACGCATCGCGCAGCGCCGGCTGGCCCCACTTGGACACCATCCACGACGCCATGTTGTGGATGCTGATGTACGCCGCGGTCGACGGATCGACGTTGGCGAGCTCCTCGATGACGACGGCGGCGTCCAGTCGGCTCAGGCCGCTGCCGCCCACTTCCGGGTCCATGTACAGACCGCAGAAGCCCAGTTCACCGGCCTTGGCGATCGCCTCGCGCGGGAAGATGCCCTCCGCATCCCATCGCGCGGCGTGCGGTGCCAGTTCGGCCTGTGCGAAGTCGCGCGCCGCCTCGCGGTACGCCTGCTGCGCTTCTTCCAGTTCCGTCGTCATCGAGTGGCTCATGGCTGCTCCTGCCGTTACTTCAGGCTGATCGTGGTGTTGACGCCATGGCTGAGCGTCTCGTCATCGAACCAGCGCGCGGTGACCGTCTTGGTCTGGGTGTAGAACAGCACCACCTGCTTGCCGTACGGGCCCAGATCGCCCAGCTTGGAAGCACGCGAACCGGTGAAGGAGAACAGCGGCACCGGCACCGGGATCGGCACGTTGATGCCGACCTGGCCAACGTCGATGTCTTCCTGGAACTTGCGCGCAGCCGCGCCGGACTGGGTAAACAGTGCGGTGCCGTTGCCGTTCGGGTTGCTGTTGACCATCGCGATGGCCTCTTCCAGCGTTTCCGCTTCGAGGATGACCAGCACCGGCCCGAAGATTTCTTCCTGGTAGATGCGCATGTCGGTGGTAACACCGGCAAAGATGGTCGGGCCGACGAAGTTGCCCTTCTCGAAACCATCGACCTGCGGCTTGCGGCCATCGAGCACCAGCTTGGCACCCTGCTCCACGCCCGAAGCGATCAGGCCTTCGACGCGATCACGGGCGCTGCAGGAAATGACCGGGCCGACGTCGGTGCCGGCGACCGTGCCACCGCTGACCTTCAGGGTCTTGGCCTTTTCGACCAGATCCTGCACCCAACCGCGCGCTTCACCGACCAGCACCAGGGTGGAGGCGGCCATGCAGCGCTGGCCTGCCGCACCGAAGGCCGCGCCGACCATCGCGTTGAGGGTCTGTTCCTTGTTGGCATCCGGCAGCACCACGGCGTGGTTCTTGGCGCCCATCATGCACTGCACGCGCTTGCCGGCCAGCGAGGCACGGTTGTAGACGTGGGTGCCGACGCGGGTGGAACCGACGAACGACACCGCCTTGATGTCCGGGTGGTCGCAGATCGCGTTGACCACTTCCTCGCCGCCGTGGACGACGTTCAGCACGCCCTTCGGAATGCCGGCTTCCAGCGCCAGCTCGACCAGGCGCATGGTGACCATCGGGTCCTGCTCGGACGGCTTGAGGATGAAGGTGTTGCCGGTGGCGATCGCCATCGGGAACATCCACAGCGGGATCATCGCCGGGAAGTTGAACGGGGTGATGCCGGCGCACACGCCCAGCGGCTGCATGATCGAGTAGGTGTCGACGCCGGTGGCCACGTTGTTGGCCAGCTCGCCCAGCTGCAGGTTGCCGATGGCGGCAGCGTGCTCGACCACTTCCAGGCCGCGGAACACATCGCCTTCGGCGTCGGGCAGGGTCTTGCCCTGCTCGGCGGTAAGGATGTGCGCCAGCTCGCTCATGTTCTCGCGGATCAACTGCTGGTACTTCAGGAAGATGCGCGCGCGGGTGCCGATCGGGGTCTTGCGCCAGGTCTTGAAGGCTTCCTTGGCGGCGGCGACGGCGGCGTCCACTTCGCCGGTGGTGGCGAACGGCACCTTGGCCAGCACGTCCTGGGTGGCCGGATTGATCACGTCCTGCCAGTGGGAAGTAGCCGATTCAACGAACTGGCCATCGATCAGCATGCGGATACGGGGCGCTGCAACAGTCATGACGACAATCCCACGGGGTGCGAAAGATGCTTGGCATTATTCACAGCACCCACCTCGATTTCCGGGCTGAATCCGCTTAATCTGGCCAACACGCCAGACGATTCATGTTAATTCTGTGAATTATTCAGCCATCCAGCGGCAACTCGGCCTTCGCCTGCTGCGGCTGCGCGAGCAGCGCGGCTACAGCCAGGTCGACCTTGCCCGCGCACTGGGGCTGTCGGCCAGCTACCTGAACCAGATCGAGCGCAACAAGCGCCCGCTGACGCCTGCGGTGCAGAAGAAGCTGGGCGAGGTGTTGGGCGATGTTTCCACCCTGTTCGACGACGATGAGCCCGCCGCGCTGCAGGAGTCGCTGGGCGAGACCCTGCGCGATCTGGGCCTGGCCGACGTCAGCGCCACCGAACTGCGCGCGCTGGCCGGCAACCTGCCGCAGGTCAGCCGCGCGCTGCTGGACCTGCACCGCCGCCACCTGGCATTGCGCGAGCATGCCGCCGCGCTGGAGTTCCAATTGGGCGAGCCGGGTGCGGGCAGCACGTTGCCGGCGGGTGACCAGGTGCGCGAGTTCTTCAACCGCATGCACAACCACATTCCCGAGCTGGACGAACTGGCCGAGCAGCTGTTCGCCGAATGGGGGCTGGCGCCGGGACACGTGGCGCCACGGCTGCGCCAGCTGCTGGCCGACCGCCACGGGGTGCTGGTGGAAGTGGCCGCGCTGCAGGCCGGGCGCGAGAAGCGCCAGTACGATGCCGGTGCGCGGCGGCTGTGGCTGCCCGATTATCTGGAGCCTGGCCAGCAGGCATTCCAGATGGCCGCCGAGCTGGCGCTGCACGGTTACCTGCCGCAGATCGATGCGGTGGTGGCGCGGGCCGGCTTCACCGACGACGCGCGCATCGCGCAGGCACGGATCGGTCTTTCCAACTATTTCGCCGGCGCGCTGGTGATGCCGTACATGCGCTTCCTGCGTGCGGCCGAGGCCAGCAGCTATGACATCGAGCTGCTGGCGCATCAGTTCGGCGTGGGATTCGAGGCGGTCTGCCATCGGTTGAGTACGCTGGCACGCCGCAGTGCGCCGGGGCTGCCGTTCTTCTTCATCCGCGTGGACCGCGCCGGCAACGTGTCCAAGCGCCACTCGGCCACCGATTTCCACTTCTCGCAGGTGGGTGGTTCGTGCCCGTTGTGGATCGTCTACGAGGCCTTCAACCAGCCCGGACGCATCCTCACCCAGACCGCGCGCATGCCCGATGGCCGCCGCCATTTCTGGCTGGCACGGCAGGTGAGCAGCGGCCCGGTGGGACACGGCCAGCCACGCAAGACCTTCGCGGTGGCACTGGGGTGTGACCTGCAGCATGCGGATCGGCTGGTGTATTCACTGGGGCTGGACGTGCAGAGCCCGGGTAATTCGGTGTCGATTGGCCCGGGGTGCCGGGTGTGCCCGCGCGAGGACTGCATGCAGCGCGCGTTCGCGCAGTTGCCTGGGCGGTAGGGTTGGTTCGGCAGGGCTGCGCCCTGCACCTGCAGAGGCCGAAGCAACGGCAACAGCAAAAGCTGGCATTCCGTGCGAAGGCGGGGCGGTGTCGGATTGCGGGGACGCCGTGAACCCGTCCCTGCGGGCTTGGCCGCGGCATCCATGCCGCGGACACCCCGCAATCCGACACCACCCCGCCTTCGACAGGTTCCTGCTACCTGTCGGAACGACGTATTGCCCTGGTGGGTGTCGACCTTGGTCGACACGGTAGATCCACGCATGGCGTGGATCTACTAAACCTTTCGTGCGTAGGCTGCATCCCATTGCAATGCCCATCCTGGAGACACCCAATGTCCTTGCTGCGCTCTTGCCTGATCCTGCTGCTCGCCGCCGTCGCTGCGCCGGCGTGGGCGACCTTTTCCATTGCGGCCTGCAATGAGGCCGGCGACTGCGGTGTGGCGGTGGCTACGCACAACCTGGCGGTCGGGGGTGTGGGTGTGCCGTGGGCACAGGCGAAGGTGGGCGCGGTCGCCAGCCAGTTCGAGACCAACCCGACCTATGGCTCCAAAGGCCTTGAGCTGTTGGCCGAAGGCCGCACGCCTGCGCAGGTGCTGAAGCAGCTGTTGGATGAAGACGGCAACTTCGATGGCACCACGCTTGCCGAGCGCCAGGTGGGACTGGTCAGCGCGCGCGGCGGCAATGCGCAGTACACCGGCGCCACCGCGCAGCAGGCGGGTTGGGCCGGTGCGCAGGGTGAGGGCATGCTGAGCGTGCAGGGCAATGGCCTGGCCGGGCCAGAGGTGCTGGCATCGATGCAACGCGTCTTCGCCGCCTCACGTGGGCCGCTGGCCGCACGCTTGTTGGCGGCGCTGGAAGCCGGTCAGGCAGCGGGGGGGCAGCGCAGCGGGCAGTGGTCGGCGGCGCTGCTGGTGCGTACACCCGGCGGCGACTGGCAGGACACCGATCTGCGCGTGGACGCCGACCCGCGTGCGGTAGCGAGGCTGCGCGAGCTGTACGACATGCGCCTGTCCAACGAGGCGATCATCCGCGCCGAGGAGCGGTGGGAGAAGGGTGATGTGGCAGGTGCGCGCGCGGCGCTGGCAACGTCGTTGTCGCTGGCGCACGGTTGGGACCGCACCTGGGCGCGCGCAGCACGCCTGGCGATGCGGCAGGGCGATACCGCGCTGGCGCGCGAATATCTGGCAGGACTGCGTGCGCTCAATCCGGGCTGGGTGAAGCAGGAACTGACGTTGCCGTTGTATGCGCCGTTGCAGGGTGATGCGGTGGTGGCGCCGTGGCGGTGACGCACCGCGGGGTCAGATCGTGCCGACCAAGGTCGGCACCCACCAGAGCAGTTCAATCGGCTGCGGCGTTGATCAATAGATCGGCGTCACTTTCATCTGCGGCAGCGGGCGCGGCGCGCCATCGGTGAGGTCCGGGCCCAGGTCGTCCCAGCTGCGTCCCTGCTCGACCATCAATCCCCACAGCTGCTGCGAGGCCAGCCGCTTGTCTTCCGAGCCCAGCTTGTACGACGGCGGCGTCGGCTGGCCGCTGGCAACCATCGCGTACGCTGCACGGTAGGCCAGTACCTGCTGCGCCGGGTCATCGGTACGCGCCACTTCCAGCGTGTAGCGCTGGTAGGCCGAGGCCAGGTTGCGCCAGCGGATCCAGTAGTGGTTCTCGAACGAGAACGAACAGAACCGTGCACCGGCCAGGCTGCCCTTGTCGGCGATGCGGGTCAGCACCTCCTGCGGCATGTCCAGGTTCATGCCGCCCTCGTCGCCCTGCAGGCTGACGTGCACGATGCGGTCGCGGTAGCCCGGTGCACGCGCCTGCAGCAGGTCGCGCCAGTTCTGCATGGTCGCCACCACCGCGAACAGGAAACGGCCCAGCTCCGCAGCGGCCAGCGGTGTGGCGATCGACTGGTAGGTCCGCTGCCAACCGTGGCGGTTCTCGGTGGGCAGGAACACGGCGTGTTCCAGCGCCTGGCGGCCACTGCTGCCGTGGCTCATCTCTTCGGCATGCTGCGGGTAGACCAGATTGATGGCGAAGGTCGGCCAGCGCGGCAACGCGGCATCGAACAGGTGGATCGGGAAGTTGCTGCTGATGCCACCATCGGAGAACCAGCAGATCCGGAACGCGGTGATCACCGGGCCGCAGGTCTGCCCGGCACTGGTCAGCCCTTCCATGCTGTCGGCCACGTTCTGCCCGCCCTCATCTGCAGCCGTCGACGTCGGCTCGCAGCGACGTTCGCGACGCGAGGGCTCATGCAGCGGCACCGCGCTGATCAGCAGCGGGAAGCTGAGGCTCATGCGCGTGGCCACCAGTACCGGCAGCGACGCGCCCTGCGGCAGATGGTAGTAGTTGCGGCCTTCAACCTCGCGCGGTGGGCCGGCACGGTCGACCATCCACTGCACCACACTGGCCGGAAACAGCTGTTCGAACTCCTCGCGCAGGAACCAGAACTGCGCCCCACCCAACGGCAGCGTGCGCGGTTCGTTATGCGACACGCAGGTGGTGATCATCTGCAGGCTGATCGCATGCGGGCTGTCCGGCTCACCGGCATAGCGCGGCGCATCGTGCAGGTCGGCGA
Organism: Stenotrophomonas sp. 107298_Sma; assembly: GCF_056480345.1. Taxonomy (NCBI): domain Bacteria; kingdom Pseudomonadati; phylum Pseudomonadota; class Gammaproteobacteria; order Lysobacterales; family Lysobacteraceae; genus Stenotrophomonas; species Stenotrophomonas sp. 107298_Sma. The sequence continues at coordinate 274,827 of NZ_CM151094.1, read as the reverse complement.
AGGTGAGCGGTGCATCCAGCGGCTTGCCTGACAACTGCTGCAGGCACTCGTGCAGCCACTCGGTCAATGCCGGATTGCGCGCGTCGCGGCCGAGGCCGCTGCACAGGCCCAGCAGATTGCGCCGCGCCACCCGCGCCACCCGCAGCGCGGCGCCGGCCACGCCGGCACCATAAGCGCACAGCAGCGACGGCAGCAGCGTGGCGGCCACGCCGCTCCAGCCACCGCCCCACCAGCCCAGGCCCAACAGCAGCGCCAGCGACACCAACACCTCCAGTGGCGCGATCTCGAACACGGCAACGGCCAGGCACAGCAGCTTGTGCGGCAGGCGGGCATTACCGGTCAGCACCACCAGCAGCCGATACGCCGCACGAGCGCCTCGCGCTGGCTGGAACAGGCTGTAGATGAAGCCGCGCCGCGACAGCTGCGCCGACACCGCCGATAACCCGCTGTAGCCTGCGTCGCCGGACAGGTGTTCACCCGCCTGCTGCCGACGATCACCGCACGCCGCTGCCGCTGCCACCGCCGCGGCGATGGCGCCGGCCGAGGTGCCGCCGATGCTCTTGAAGCGATATTCGCGGGCCAGCGCCAGTACCGCATTGGGGTACACGATGCCGCTGGTGATGCCACCTTTCATGACCAGATCGCAGTACTTCGCCGCCACGAGCCACCTCCCGTCTGTCGGTGCCCAGTATGGCAAGAGGCGCTCTCACAGCCTGAGAAACGAGCCACAGCCCTGCACTTTCATTGGGCCTTGACCATTGCCGCCAACGCGTCCACCGTGGGCATGCCGAAGGTATCCCTGCCGTGGCGTTGATGGCGGCAGGGATTTAAACGGGAATCCGGTGAAGGCGCCTTGCGCGCCCATTCCGGAGCTGCCCCGCAGCGGTGAATGGAAACGAATCCTGCCAACAGCACTGGGCTCGCGCCTGGGAAGCGGCAGGTAGTAGGTGGGCTGCGGCCCGTGTCCATCAGCCCGAATACCGGCCCCGGCCAGGGGACACGACCGTCCCCTGACTCGACCTGGAATCTCCGCGGGGAGGTTGCCGGGGCCGTCGTCGTCCTGCGCGTGCAGGCGATGCCGCCGCGCGCGTCCTTTTCACGGTATCCGGCCAGACCTGTTCACCCACGCGCTGATGCATGGGCCACCGCCGTTGCCGGCGGTCCATGCGGTACCTGACGATGACCGAGCTCCAACGCCCCACCCTGACCCTGCCCGCCGACGGCAAGCGCCTGCTGCTGCATTCGTGCTGCGCGCCCTGTTCGGGCGAAGTAATGGAGGCGATCACCGCCTCCGGGATCGACTACGCGATCTTCTTCTACAACCCCAACATCCATCCGGTGAAGGAATACGAACTGCGAAAGCAGGAAAACATCCGCTTCGCCGAACAGCACAACATTCCATTCATCGACTGCGACTACGACACGGACAACTGGTTCAGTCGTGCACGCGGCATGGAGAACGAGCCCGAGCGTGGTATCCGCTGCACGATGTGCTTCGACATGCGTTTCGAGCGCACCGCGCTGTATGCGCACGAGCACGGCTACGACACCATCAGTTCGTCGCTGGGCATTTCGCGCTGGAAGAACATGACGCAGATCAACGACTGTGGCATCCGCGCTGCATCCCGCTATGAAGGCCTGCAGTACTGGGATTACAACTGGCGCAAGGGCGGCGGCGCCAGCCGCATGGTAGAGATCAGCAAGCGCGAGCAGTTCTACCAGCAGGAATACTGCGGCTGCGTGTACTCGCTGCGCGATGCCAACCGCCACCGCCGCGAGAACGGCCGCGAACGGATCAAGATCGGCCTGCTGTACTACGGGCAGGACGCTGAGACGCCGCAGGGCGATTGACGTGTGGGCATGGGGCGGCCACGCTGGTCGCCCCTTCTGTTGTACCGGAACTGCCATGACCGCCCTGCCCGCCGATGTCGCCCTGCTGGTGATCGACCTGCAGCCGGACTTCATGCCCGGCGGTGCGCTGGCCTGCGATCAGGGCGATGCGCTGGTGGCACCGATTGCTGATCTGCTGGCGCAGCGCCGCTACGGCACCGTGGTGGCGACACAGGACTGGCACCCGGCCGACCATGCCTCGTTTGCCAGCCAGCATCCCGGCCAGCGCCCGTTCGAAACCATCCTGCTGCACGCGCAGCCGCAGACCCTGTGGCCGGACCACTGCGTGCAGGGCAGCGCGGGTGCCGCCTTGCACCCGGATGTGGACTGGACCGTGGCCGACCTTATCCTGCGCAAGGGCACCCGCCAGCAAGTGGATTCGTACAGTGCCTTCCGCGAGAACCACGGGCCCGACGGTACTCGTCCCGCCACCGGCCTGGCCGGTTGGCTGCACGAGCGTGGCATCCGCGAGGTGCACGTGTGCGGCCTGGCCCGCGACTACTGCGTGCTGTGGAGCGCGCAGGACGCGGTGAAGTCCGGCTTCCGGGTGAAATTCCTGTGGGAGCTGACCAAGCCGGTGACCGAAGCCAACGACGCGATGGTGCGCGAGGCGCTGGGCAAGGCGGGGATCGCGATTCTGTAGTTTCGACCCGGAAGGGACCGACGGTAGTGCCGGCCGCTGGCCGGCATCTGCACAGGTTCCGTGGCTGCCGGCCAGCGGCCGGCACTACCGGAGCCCGCATGTGCAGGCATTCTTGTCGGATCTACCTGAACACCACCGTGCGGTGCCCGTTGAGCAGGATGCGGTGCTCCACATGCCGGCGCACGGCGCGTGCCAGCACCAGCGATTCAGTATCGCTGCCCAGCCGCACCAGTTCGCGCGGTGCCATCGCGTGGTCCACGCGGGCCACGTCCTGTTCGATGATCGGGCCTTCGTCCAGATCCTCGGTGACGTAGTGCGCGGTGGCGCCGATGATCTTGACGCCGCGCGCGTGCGCCTGGTGGTACGGCTGCGCACCCTTGAAGCTGGGCAGGAAGCTGTGGTGGATGTTGATCGCACGACCGGCCAGGGCGCGGCACAGCGTGGGTGACAGGATCTGCATGTAGCGCGCCAGCACTACCAGGTCGATGCGCTCGCGTTCGACCAGGTCGATGATCTGCTGCTCCTGCACCGCACGCGTATCGGCGGTCACCGGCAGGTGATGGAACGGCACCTGGTAGGACGCGGCCAGCGCTGCGAAGTCGGCATGGTTGGACGCCACCGCCGCGATGTCGACCTTCAGCTGGCCGCTGTGGGCGCGGAACAGCAGGTCGTTGAGGCAGTGCCCCTGCTTGCTGACCAGCACCAGCAATCGTGCGCGGCGTCGGCCATCGTGCAGTTGCCAGTCCATGCCGAAGCCGGCGGCGAGCGTAGCCATGGCGGCGTGTACGGTCTCCAACGGCAGGCTGGCATCGCGGTCGAAGTGCACGCGCAGGAAGAAGCGGCCGCTTTCCTCGTCGCCGAACTGCTGGGCGTCGAGGATGTTGCAGCCGTGGTCGAACAACAGGCCGGACACGCGGTAGACGATGCCGGTACGGTCGGGGCAGGACAGGGTGAGGATGGAATCGGGGCGCATCTTCCGAGTGTAGGGCAGCGACATGCCTGCCGGATCGATGGTCACCGATGCAACCGACCTGCTTGGTTCAGTCCCAAGCGATACTTGGGTTTCTCCATGGCAAGCTGGTCGGTCATGAACCTGTTGCAACTGATCCGCAGCTTCACCCGCACCGCAGAGACCGGCAGCATTGCCGCTGCGGCCCGCATCCTTGGCATCAGCGCCACCGCAGTCGGCCAGAACATCAACCGGCTGGAGGCGCATCTGGGCGTACGGTTGCTGAACCGAAGTACGCGCCAGCTGGCCCTCAGCGAGGCCGGCGCGCTGTACCTGGCGCAGGTGCGCCACATCGAAGCCGACCTGGCACGCGCGCAGGCGATGGTCACCTCCGGTGACATCGAACCGGCCGGACCGCTGCGCATCGCCAGCAGCAGCGCGTTCGGTCGCCACGTGCTTGCGCCGTTGCTGCCTTCGCTGCAGCAGCGCTACCCGCAGCTGCAGCTGGAGCTGCGGCTGACCGACCGCGCCGTGCAGCATGGTCCGGAGGCGGTGGATGCCAGCATCCGCATCGGTGCGCAGCTGGAGGACGGCGTGGTCGCGCGGCAACTGGCGCGCGTGCCCTTCGTGTTCTGTGCCTCACCGGCCTATCTGAAGGCACATGGCACGCCGCAGCTACCCTCCGACCTGAGCGGCCATCGCGGTCTGCTGCACCGCTTTCCCACCGACGGCCGGCCGCTGCGCTGGGGCCTGCTGAAGGATGGCCAGCGCGTGGGCACCGCGCTGCCGCCGAGCATGGTCTGCGATGACATCGACGCGTTGGCGACGCTGGCGGCGGCCGGTGCCGGCATCACCCGGCTGGCTGCGTTCGTGGCCGAGCCGTACCTGCGCGATGGCCGCCTGCAGGCGGTGTTCGGCGCCGATACCGCGTGGCGACCGGAGCCGATGGAAGTCTATTTCTGCGTCAGCGACCGTCGCGACTTCACCGCCAAGATCCGCGCGCTGTTCGAGCACCTGCAGGCTGGCATCGCGCCGGCCTGGCGGGTGTGACGGGGAAGAGCGGAGGGCCTTCGCGGTCAGAAACTCTCCTTCAGGCTCATCAGGTGAGCACTGGCCTCTGCCCATCCTGTCAGGGTGCGCAGGCGCAGCCCATTCCTGAAAACATGGAATACCGGAGTTTCATGGACATCCAGTTCTTTCCAGCCCGCGGGCCCCGCTTGGAGCAACATGGGATGAGAGGGATTGCTTCTGTTCCACTCGCTGACACCTGGCTGCGGCCATGCAGGAGATCGACGCACGACAAAGCGCACGCTGGATCGAATCCATGTCCATTCTGGTTCGTTCATGATCACGTGCATCGCGCGTCGCGAGGGAGCGCATGCCGGACTGACATAGGCGACCACCTCCAATCCCTCCCTGTACGTCCACCCCCGCCATTCCAGCTTTCCACTCGCAAGAGGGTGGAGAACGCCCTGCTGGCCAGGCGCGTTCCGCTCTATCTCGGGAAGTTCATCTACACGCAATGACGCCATCTCACGCAGCTCATTGGCCTCAGCAAAATGTCGAACCTGCACCAGAACCGCGTGCATTTTCCGGTGCGTTGTCTCTGTGGCAATACCTCTCCGCCCCAGTTCCGCATGAATGCATCGGACCTTGCCAAGCCATTTCTCGTCTCCAACGTACATTGAGATGTAGAAGCTGGCGCGGAACGCGGCCTCAAGGTCCAGATCGCTCAAACTGCCGCAACCATCCCCTGATGGTCTGGAAGACTCCCATGACGAATAGCCATCCACCAGCTTCTCGACTCGGTCTGAAGCGCCAGCGGCCAACATCTCCCGGTCCATTTCACGCAGTTGAGCGTCTACTGGAGTTGCTGCCCACGTACTTGTGGGCAGCAGCAAACACCAAAGCAGCATGCGACCAATCATGCGATCAGCAACTCGACATGCAGATGCTGCTCATGGAGGTTGAACAGGTCGCACGCCCTGAACAGGCGTAGCCCGGATAATCTTCGAATACCGGGTTTGGATTGGCCGACTGCACGACCACATGATCCGCTTCCGACTCCTGCCGCAATCCCGGGATGTGCACAATTGTGCGCTGTGCCCCGAAGAGTGACAGGAGCCGATAGGCTTCACCTGCACTCAGTTCGGAGACGATGGGCTCGTAGCTGAAGCTGGCCAGTCCCCGATCTCCAAACACCAGCGAATCGACAAACTGCTTGCGCGCAAGGGGTGAAAGCAACATCAGTGGGGATTCGGGAGAGAGCTCGATCATGTGAAGATCAAGCCGCCCCCGCGAGTTCACAGGGGCGTGCATGAGCGAGACATTCTCCGCCCCGGTGACACTCGCCACGTCATCACCTGCGACGGCAGGCATTGATAGAGGCAGTGAGAAAGCCGAGAGCAGAACAACCAGCATCATGGGTTTCATTGCGTTTCTCCATTGGCTGCACAACCGTGTGTGCAGCTCAACGTTGCAATGTCCGCACCCAGCGCAATGAGGTGTCATTCACATAAAGTGGTATCCGCAATCATTCCTAGTTCGTTGCGACAGGCTATGCCGCAACTCGCCGCCGCGTAGATCCCCTGCATCCTGAAGCGTCACAATGCGCTCGCAGATTGCGTCAGCGCGCCTTGAACACACCGCGCGCATCGCGTGGCTCACAGCGCAGGTACTGGGGCGCAGCGTCCACGCTGTCGCGCAATGCTGCGGCAGCGTGCCACGGCCAACGCGGGTCGTAGAGGATGCCGCGCGCCAGGGCCACGGCATCGGCGTGGCGGTGGCGCAGAATCGACTCGGCCTGTTCCGGTTCGGTGATCATGCCCACCGCGATCACCGGCATGCGCACCTTGGCCTTGATCGCCGCGGCGAACGGCACCTGGTAACCGGGGCCGACGGTGATCTTCTGGCGCTCGTCCAGGCCACCGCTGGAGACATGCAGGAAGTTGCAGCCGCGCGCGTCCAGCACCTGGGCCAGCGCCTCGCTCTGCACCAGGTCCCAGCCGCCATCGACCCAATCGCTGGCAGAGATGCGCACGCCCACGGCGACCTTGTCGGACACCACCGCACGCACCGCGTCGAACACTTCCACCAGCAGGCGCAGGCGGTTCGGCAGCGAGCCGCCGTAGCCATCGGTGCGGCGGTTGCTCAGCGGCGACAGGAACTGGTGCAGCAGGTAACCGTGCGCGGCGTGCAGCTCGATCAGCTCGAAGCCCAGGCGCTCGGCGCGCACCGCACTGGCGGCGAAGGCGGCGATGACTTCGGCGATGCCGGCTTCGTCCAGCTCCTGCGGTGCCGGATCGGTGGCATGGAACGGAAGTGGCGACGGTGCCAGCGTGGCCCAGCCACGCGCATCGTCGGCCGGCAACTGGCCACCGCCGTCCCACGGACGCTTCACCGAGGCCTTGCGGCCGGCGTGGCCCAACTGGATGCCCAGCGGCATCGGCGACCAGCGGCGGACGCTGACCAGCACCTGCGCCAGCGCGGCCTCGGTGCCATCGTCCCACAGGCCCAGGTCGGCCCAGCTGATGCGGCCGCGCGGCTCGACGGCAGTGGCTTCCAGGATCAGCAGGCCGGCGCCGGACTGCGCCAGGTTGCCCAGGTGCATGGCATGCCAGTCGCTGGCGCGGCCGTCTTCGGCGGAGTACTGGCACATCGGCGCGATGACGATGCGGTTGGACAGGGTCAGGGGGCCGAACGAGATCGGCGAAAACAGCTGGGTCACGGCGAGGCGGGGGAGAAGCGGATGGGGGGGCGTATTGCACCGCCGCACGGCCTGCGAATCAACCGTCTGGATGGATCGCTGTTTCGTGGGAAGGCGCAGACGCTGGGTCAGCGCACCCAGCCGGCCAGCGCCTCGGCGCAGTCGCGCTCGTCCTTGAACTGCAGCAGGTCGTCGGCGCGGGTGCGGCCACGGTTCAGCGCGGCTACCGGCAGCCCCGCCTTGGCTGCGGCCTGCACGAAGCGGAAACCGGAATAGACCATCAGCGAGGAACCCACCACCAGCACCGCGTCGGCCTGCTGCAGGTGATCGTGCACCGCCGCCACGCGTTCACGCGGCACGTTTTCGCCGAAGAACACCACGTCCGGCTTCAACACGCCGCTGCAGTGCGGGCACTCGGGCACCACAAACGTGGAGAAATCGGTCTCCAGGTCGGCGTCGCCATCCGGGGCGATGCCGGCCTCCAGCGCGTCCCAGCCGGGGTTGGCGTCCAGCAGGCGCTGTTGGAATTCCTCACGGCCACTGCGGCGCTCGCAGCCCATGCAGCGCACCAGATCCAGACGGCCGTGCAGGTCGATGACGTTGTGGCTGCCGGCACGCTGGTGCAGGCCGTCCACATTCTGCGTCAGCAGCACCTGCAGCGTGCCGCGCGCTTCCAGCGCGGCCAGGGCCTGGTGGGTGCCGTTGGGCTGGGCCAGGCCGAAGCGCGGCCAACCCAGCAGGCTGCGCGCCCAGTAGCGCTGGCGGGTGGCCGCCTCGCCCATGAAGGCCTGGTAAGTCACCGGCGGCGTGCGTTTCCACTGGCCATCGGTATCCCGGTAATCGGGAATGCCCGAAGCGGTACTGCAACCAGCGCCGGTCAGTACGAACAGGCGCTGGGCGCGGTCGATGAAGTCGGTCAGTGGCGGGGTCATGGCTGCCAGATGGGGGCGCGGCGGCGCCCCCGCAAGCGCAGGTTCAGCCGGCGGATCAGGCTGCCGGCAGCGGCGGAACCGCGATCGGATGGCCTTCCTCGTCCAGCGCGATCATCACGAAGTGGCCGCGGGTGCACAGCTTGCGCTCGCCGCTGTGCAGGTCTTCGGCGACCAGTTCCACCTCCACCTTCATCGAGCTGCGGCCGACTTCGACGATGCGGCCGATGGTTTCCACCATCTGGCCGATGCGGATCGGCAGCTTGAAGTCGACCTGGTCGCTTCGCGCGGTCACCACGGTGCGGCGCGAGTAGCGGGCGGCCGCCAGGAACGCGGCCTTGTCCATCCACGCCAGCGCCTGGCCACCGAACAGGGTGCCAAGGTGGTTGGTGTGGTTGGGGAAGACGATTTCGGCCATGCGCACTTCGGTGGGCGGCACGGTCTCGGGGATCGGGGTCATGGGGGTGCTTCGGTGTGGGGTGCTGCGGATTCTAAGCGACCGGCGTGATGGCCATCGGAATGCACGTGCAACGGTCACCCGGCAGCGGCGCCTGCGCAGGCCGCGCCTGTGGCAGGCGTTACACTGCGCCACGCCCACTGCCAGGACTGCCCATGCCCGCCACTTCCGACCTGCTGGCCTTTGCGCTGGTCTCGCTGGCCATGGTGCTCACGCCCGGGCCGAACATGATCTACGTGATCTCGCGCTCGATCTGCCAGGGGCCGGTGGCAGGCCTGATCTCGCTGGGCGGGGTGGCGCTGGGCTTCGTGTTCTACATGCTGTGCGCGGCACTGGGCATCACCGCCTTGCTGATGACCGTACCGTTCGCCTACGACGCGCTGCGCATCGGTGGCGCGCTGTACCTGCTGTACCTGGCCTGGCAGGCGCTCAAGCCCGGCGGCCGCTCGCCGTTCGCGGTACGCGAGCTTCCACAGGACAGCCCGCGCAAGCTGTTCACGATGGGCTTCCTGACCAATCTATTGAACCCCAAGGTGGCGGTGATGTACCTGTCGCTGCTGCCGCAGTTCCTGCACCCGGACAGCGAAGGCAGCGTGTTGATGCAATCGGTGGTGCTGGGCTCCACCCAGATCGCGGTGAGTGTGACCGTGAACGGCATCATCGCGGTGACCGCGGGCAGCATTGCCGGCTTCCTCGCCGCGCGCCCGACCTGGCAGGTGGTGCAACGCTGGCTGATGGGCACGGTGCTGGCCGGGCTGGCGGTGCGCATGGCGGTGGAAGGGCGGCGGTAAGACATACGGTAGCGCCGGGCCATGCCCGGCGAGCGCGCAGCGCGGCCGACGTTGTCCGTCGTGCCGGACAGTTTCCGCCGAGCATGGCCCGGCGCTACCAACAAAAAACCCCGGCGTTGGCCGGGGTTTCTCGTTGCGACAGGCCTGACCGGTTCGATCAGAAGTTCATGTCGAAGGCGACTTCGCCCTGCACGCCCACCTGGTAGGCCGAGGCGCGGCGTTCGAAGAAGTTGGTCAGTTCCTGCACGTCCTGCAGTTCCATGAAGCTCAGCGGGTTGCGCACGTTGTACTTGCGCTCCATGCCCAGGCGATGGAAATGGTTGTCGGCGCAGTGCTGCAGGTACTGGCGCATGTCACGGGTGGAGATGCCCGCCACGCCACCGGACAGCACGTCCTCGGCGAACTGCACTTCGCACTCGATCGCTTCGGCCAGCATGTCATAGACATCCTGCTTCATCTTGTCGTCGAACAGGTCCGGCTCTTCCTCGCGGATCACGTCCACGCACTCGAAGGCGAAGTCCATGTGCGCGCTTTCGTCGCGGAACACCCAGTTGGTGCCCGAAGCCAGGCCGTTGAGCAGGCCGCGCGAACGGAAGTAGTAGACGTAGGCGAACGCGGCGAAGAAGAACAGGCCTTCGATGCACGCAGCGAAGCAGATCTGGTTGAGCAGGAACTGGCGACGCTCTTCGCGGGTCTCGATGCGCTTCAGGTTCTGGATCGAGTCGATCCACTTGAAGCAGAAATCGGCCTTCTTCTTGATCGAGTCGATGTTCTCCACCGCGGCGAAGGCTTTGACGCGCTCGTCCGGATCCGGCAGGTAGTTGTCGAGCAGGGTCAGGTAGAACTGCACGTGCAGCGCTTCTTCATACAGCTGGCGCGACAGGTACATGCGCGCTTCGGGCGCGTTCAAGTGCTGGTACAGGTTCAGCACCAGGTTGTTGGACACGATCGAATCGCCGGTGGCGAAGAAGGCGACCAGGCGGTGGATCAGGTGGCGCTCGCCCGGCGACATCTTGCTGTGCAGGTCGCTGATGTCGATCTGGAAGTTGATCTCTTCCACCGTCCAGGTGTTCTTGATCGCATTCCGGTACATGTCATAGAACTGCGGGTAGCGCATCGGGCGCAGGGTCAGTTCAAAACCGGGATCGAGCAGCATCTGCTTGGGCGTGGCTGAGGTCATTTGTATATCTCTTCAATTTCTGCCGGGCCAAGGTGGCCCGGCGAGTGGTCCAATATTAGTCCAAAACTACGCTGCGGCTGATCCGCTAAACCACCGGATCGCGATCTCCTCGCATGCCGCCTCAATGTCCTTCATCTTCCTGACGTGCGCCTTCGGTGCAACGGTCACGGATGAGGTCGGCACGTCAACGACGTAACACTTGCGGTGATCCACATGCGAGTTACCTTTCTCGAGTTCCATGTAAACACGCATCGCCGTAGCAACGTACTCCGCGCCAGCTGAGGTCAAAGGCGAAGTCTTGGGAAAATGAAGCTTGAGAGCCCCTTCAATCTCGCCAGTCACCCAGTTCCGCAGATAGATATCAGGCCGGACAGATACGTACACACCAGAGACCGTCATACCTTGGGAAGTCGTGCCGGGCATAGACACAGCAATGCAGTCACCGAGATCAATGTCGCCAACGGCCTCAATAAAACTCTCAATGGCGTCGGCCGAGGCGATTCGATCATTAATCGCGAACTCAGAACCCTCGCGGCTCTTGCGAAGCCGAGAAGCCACGGATAACAACCCGGCACGATCACTCATACCGGAGACGACGAAATCAACAATCGCCTCTCGAGCATCTTTGTAGCGCGCAGCAATAAAGGGCTGCGGTGTCTGTTGATCTGAAACAATACGTTTACGTCGCGACGGGGTCGGCGCCGTCATGTATTCACCAAGCTTGTTCAAACTGATTCGAGGATCTTGCATTGGCCAACTCCTTGGAATCGTGCTGATATTGTTTGTACAACCGATGACTAAGCAATCTAGAAGGGCTGGGCTACTTGAAGTAGCCCAGCTAGATTCTGCTATCGAGGCTTGTTCGACTGTGACACCAAGCTTGCTGCCAATGTACGCGTGGTGGCAGACGATCGATCGTTGTTCAATGCGCGACCTGCACGCTCTTCCATTCGAGCTCCGGTTTGACTGGCAGTCCCACGCTGAGCCAATACCGAGGCAGCAAGAGATCGCTCAAGCCCGGACGAGCTTCCATTGTTGAGAGTCCGTGCCGCCAACGAGGCCGCCGAAGCGGAGCTAGTTTTAGTATTTCTACTCATGATCAAGCCTCTTAACGATTCAGGGGGCTTGGTCTCGAATCTTGATCTGCATCTAACCTTTTCGAATTGCAGAAAAGGTATAGTTGGCGAACTTCCTAGACGAAGTAGCAGAGCAAGAACACCCTGACCAAACGTTGGATGTTTTGTGAAGCACCAGAAGGGCCCCGAGTTACAGCTCGGGGCCCTTCTTTTTTACTGGCAGGCTTCGCAGGCTTCCGGGTTCTCCAGCGAGCAGGCGATGGCCTCTTCCGGGCTGAACACCTTCTCCGGGGCGGCGCCTGCGGCGTGGCTGACCGTGGTCTTGGCGATCTTGGTGGCCGGACGCGAACGCAGGTAGTAGGTGGTCTTGATGCCCTGCTTCCAGGCGTACATGTACATGGAGGACATCGCGCCGATGTTCGGGCTTTCCATGAACAGGTTGAGCGAGGCGGACTGGTCGATGAAGGCGCCACGGTCGGCGGCCATGTCGATCAGCGAACGCATCGGCAGTTCCCACGCGGTGCGGTAGACGTGGCGCAGCGTTTCCGGAATCTGCGTGATGCCCTGGATCGAGCCTTCGGCCAGCTTGATCGCGTCGCGCATTTCCGGGGTCCAGTGGCCCAGCTTCTTCAGCTCGTTCACCAGGTAGCGGTTGACCTGCAGGAAGTCACCGGACAGGGTTTCGCGCTTGAACAGGTTGGACACCTGCGGTTCAACGCACTCGTAGCAGCCGGCAATCGAGGCGATGGTCGCGGTCGGTGCGATGGCGATCATCAGCGAGTTGCGCAGGCCATGTTCCTTGATGCGCTCGCGCAGGCTATCCCAACGCTCGGCGTCTTCGGGCACCACGTTCCAGGCATCGAACTGCAGCTCGCCGCTGGCCGCACGGGTGTCGGCGAAGGACGGGTGCTTGCCGCGTTCCTGGGCCAGTTCGACCGAGGTTTCCAGCGCGTGGAAGTAAATGGTCTCGGCGATCTTCTTCGACAGCGCGCGGGCTTCGGCGCCGTCGAACGGCAGGCGCTTGCGGAAGAACACGTCCTGCAGGCCCATGCAGCCCAGGCCGACCGGGCGCCAGCGCAGATTGCCACGGCGCGCCGATTCGATCGGGTAGAAGTTCAGGTCGATCACGCGGTCGAGCTGGCGCACGGCCAGTCGCACGGTGTCGGCCAGCTTGTCGAAATCGAACTCGCCGTTGCCGTCGAAGTGGTTGCCCAGGTTGATCGAACCCAGGTTGCACACTGCGGTCTCTTCGGCCGAGGTGACTTCCAGGATTTCGGTGCACAGGTTGGACAGGTGGATCACGTTGCCGGCGCGCAGGGTCTGGTTGCTGGCGCGGTTGCACTTGTCCTTGAAGGTCATCCAGCCGTTGCCGGTCTCGGCCAGGGTGCGCATCATCCGCGAGTACAGCTTGCGCGCGGAGATGGTGCGGTTGGCCTTGCCCTGTGCCTCGGCCTGCAGGTAGGCGGCTTCGAAGGCTTCACCGAACAGGTCGGTGAACTCCGGCACCACGCGCGGATCGAACAGCGACCATTCCTGGTCGGCCTCGACGCGCTTCATGAACAGGTCCGGGATCCAGTTGGCCAGGTTCAGGTTGTGCGCACGGCGCGATTCGTCGCCGGTGTTGTCACGCAGTTCAAGGAAGTCCTCGACGTCGGCGTGCCAGGTTTCCAGGTAGACGCAGGCCGCGCCCTTGCGCTTGCCGCCCTGGTTCACCGCAGCCACCGACGAATCCATGGTCTTCAGCCACGGCACGATGCCGTTGGAATGGCCGTTGGTGGACTTGATCAGCGAGCCGCGCGAACGCACGCGGGTGTAGCTGACGCCGATACCGCCGGAGAACTTGGACAGCTGGGCGATATCGCCGTACTTGGAGTAGATCGACTCCAGCGAATCCTGCGGCGAATCCAGCAGGAAGCACGAGGACAGCTGCTCGTGGGTGGTGCCGGAGTTGAACAGGGTCGGGCTGGACGGCAGGTAGTCCAGGTTGCCCATGCGCTTGTACAGCGCCAGGGCCTCCGGCACGTCCTCGCTGAGCGCGCTGGCGATACGCAGGAAGAACTGCTGCGGGGTCTCGATCACCTTGCGGGTGTGCGGATGGCGCAGCAGGTAACGGTCGTACAGGGTACGCAGGCCGAAGTAATCGAAGTTCAGGTCCAGCGACATGTCGATCGCATCGTTGAGCTTGCGTGCGTTGGTCTGCACGAAGTTCAGCAGGCGGTCGTTGATCAGGCCCACTTCGTGGCCACGACCAACCGACTGCGAGAAGGCATAGATTTCCTGGCCCGAGACTTCCTTGGCGATGTAGTTGGCCAGCAGGCGCGCGGCCAGGCGGCCGTACTCGGGCTCTTCACCGATCAGCAGGGCGGCGGTGCGGATGGACAGCTCGTCCAGCTCGCGGGTGGTGGCGCCGTTGTACAGGCCGGAAATGGTGCGGGTTGCCACGCGCATCGGATCGACGGCGTGCAGGCCTTCGGAGGAACGCTGCACCGCGCGCACGATCTTGTTCAGATCCACCAGCTCGGTCGTGCCATTGCGCTTGGTCACACTCATCGCGTTGGCCGTCGGCGGCGACGTCAACAGGAATTCGCTTTCCTTCTCGATGGTGGCGCTGGATTCGGTGGTCACGGCGTGAGTCCTCTTGGCGTGATGGATGGTGGCTCGGTGCATCGGATGACGCGGCCCGGGACGTGACACCCCAGCATTGCAGACCGGCGTCGCAGGAATTGAGACCTGCGCCTGTGGCTGCTGCTGGTAGTGCTGACCGGTGCCGCTTCGGGCGTGGAGGGCGCATCACCGGAGGGTCCGGCGATCCATTCCATGGACCCGGCGGCTTGGGGTTCCCAACGCCGTCAGCCACAAGATAGTGGGGGTCAGGGGGTCCGTCAACGCCAAATGTAGTGAAATTCGGCAATCCCTTGCGCCGCAAGGATCGGGCCGTCGGCGCCCGGTTTGGACGCTTTGAACCTGCTGGAACGGGCTGCGCAGTCAAGCCCGAAAAACGTCACGGCGGTAGCAATCAGCGCCCCACCAGCGGAACGATGACAGCTTCACATGACAGTGATGAAACTGGCTAGGGACAACCCTGTGGATAGGTGGTGGGCAGCCGGTGGGAATCCGGTGGACGGGTGACTTCCGGCCGGTGACGGCCTCGCCCAGGCAGCGGATGCTGGGGACCTTCGGTTCCGGAGAAGGATGTTCCGATGCGCCTGTCACTGCCCGCCCTGGCCCTGCTGCCCGCCCTGTTCATTGCCCCGGCACTGGCCGCCGAAGGACCGGACCTGCGTTCAGACCAGTGCGGCATCCGTACCGACTACGACGTGCTGGTGGACAGCGGCGGCATCTGGCTGCGGCACGGCCCACAGGCACCGCATGAAGTGGTGTTCCACGACGGCGAGCTGAGCCTGGACGGCAGGATGGTGACGGTCAGCACCGCCGACGCCGCCCGCCTGCGGCAGATGGAGGCCGGCGCCCGCCAGCTGATGCCGGCGGCCACCGCGTTGGCCCACGAAGTCTCCGGGGTCACCTTCGATGCGCTGGACGCCGCCTTCGAGGCCATCACCGGCAAGTCCCGCAACCGCCAGATGCGTGCGATGCGCGGCGAGATGCAGGACTGGATCGACGCCAGCCTGGGCCGCGGCTACTGGGAACAGGAAGCCTTCGGCGACGGCTTCGACGCGCACATCGAGCAGATGGCCGAGACGATGGCCGGGTCGATGACCCGCAGCGTTTTGTGGCAGGTGTTCACCGGCCGCGCCGGCGCCATGGAGCGCCGCGCCGACCGCCTCGATGTGGAAGTGGACCGCCGCATGGAAGCGCGCAGCCAGCAGCTGGAGGCCAAGGCCATGGCGCTATGCCCGCTGGTGCGGTCACTGGCAGAGGCCCACGATGCGCTGGAGGTGCGCTACCAGGGCCAGCCGCTACGGCTGCTGCAGCGCGACGCGAGCGTACGGGTGGAGCACGGCACCGGCTCGGGGCTGCATGTCTCGGCCGGGCCGGATGAGCAGCCACGTGGGAATGCCGTGGCACCCTCCCGATAACTGCGCTGCGTATGCCGGCCAGCGGCCGGCACTACCGGAACCCTAGCGTGGTAGTGCCGGCCGCTGGCCGGCAACGCACTCCCGCAGAACCCCTCACGCCCGGTGCGGGGTACCCAGGTATTCGGCGCTCTGCATTTCAATCAGGCGCGAGGCGGTGCGCTCGAACGCGCCCTGCAGGCGGGTGCCGGAATACAGCTCGACCGGCGAAGTGCTGGCGGTACAGACCAGGTTGACATGGCGGTCGTACAGCTCGTCGATCAGATTGACGAAGCGGCGCGCGGCATCTTCGTTCAGGCGGTCGAACGCAGGGATGCCGCCCAGCAGCACGGTGTTGAACTCGTGCGCGATCTCGATGTAGTCCGACGGGCCGCGCGGGCCCTCGCACAGGGCGGCGAAATCGAACCAGGCAATGCTCTTGCCACGGCCACGAACCGGGATCTTGCGGCCCTCGATCTCGATGTTGCCGGTCTTGGCCGGCTGGCCGCCACTCAATTCGTTCCAGCGCGTGGCCAGCCAGTCGTCGCTGTCGGCGGCCAACGGTGCGCGGTACACCGGCGAGCGGGTCAGCGCGCGCATGCGGTAGTCCTCGGTGCCCTCGGCGTACAGCTCGACGCAGAAGCGCTGCAGCAGGCCGATGGCCGGCATGAAACTCTCACGCTGCAAGCCGTTGAGGTACAGGTTTTCCACCGCCGTATTGGAAGTAGTGACCAGGGTCACGCCCTCGGCGAACATCCGCTCCAGCAGCCGCGCCAGCAACATGGCGTCGCCGATGTCGGTGACGAAGAATTCGTCCAGCACCAGCACGCGCAGGTTGCTGCGCCACTCCTGGGCGATCTTCGCCAGTGGATCGCTCTGCCCCTGGTGCTCACGCAGGCGCTCGTGGACGCTGCGCATGAAACGGTGGAAATGGGTGCGGTACTTCTGCTTGATCGGCAGGCCGTCGTAGAACAGGTCGACCAGGAAGGTCTTGCCACGACCGACGCCACCCCAGAAGTACAGGCCCTTGACCGGCTCGGGCTTCTTCCAGAACGAGGACAGGCGGTCCAGCCAGCCGTCCTCGGCACTGTCCAGCAGGCCCAGGTGGATGCGGTCCAGTTCGGCCAGCGCGGCGTGCTGGGCCGGGTCGTTCTGCCAGTCGCCACGGGCAACCCCTTCCGCGTACCGCTGCGACGGGGTCAACTCGGTTGCACTCATGCCGCCGCGCCCAGCCAGTGCTTGACGCCGTGGGTCAACGCGCCGCGCAGATCGATCAGCTTGCGGTGGAAGAAGTGGCTGGTCTCCGGCATGCGTACCAGCTCATGCGGGAACGCCAGCGTGTCCAGCCACTGGTAGACGGCCTGCGGATCGACGATCTCGTCCTGCTCGCCCTGTATCACCAGCCAGCGCGCCGGGGGCGCGATGCCATCGAAATCCCAGCGGCCGGCCGGCGGCGCGATCGAGATCAGCGCTTCCGGCTGCAGCTCGGCAGCAGCCTTCAACGAAACGAACGAGCCGAAGCTGAAACCGGCCAGCCACAGGCGGTCGTCGGGGCGCTGGCTCTGCACCCAGGCGGCAACCGCCTTCAGGTCGTCCTGCTCGCCCACGCCGTGATCGAACTCACCGGCCGAACCACCGACGCTGCGGAAGTTGAAGCGCACCGTGGCGATGCCCAGCTCGCGCAGGGTGGTGGCGGTCATGGTGACCACCTTGTTGTGCAGGGTGCCGCCTTCGGTGGACAGCGGATGGCAGATGATGGCCACGATCGGCTGCGCCGGCACATCGGCCTTGGGCAGGTCGACGACCACCTCCAGCGGACCAACCGGGCCATCCAGCACCAGGCATGCAGTTTCGCCAGCGGCGACAGGGAACGAGGGCTTGTGCATGGCACCATGATAGCGTCCCCCGCCCCTGCCCTGTGCCGCCCCATGCTCTACCTGTCCTTGGCCGTGATCTGCAGTGTGCTGGTTTCGGTGTTGTTGAAGCTGGCCAGCCGCCGCCAGCTGGATGTTGCGCAGATGGTCACCTGGAACTATCTGGTGGCGGCGACGATGACGGCGGTGGTGCTGCAGCCGCCACTGGACGCACTGCGCGGACCGCATGCGCCGTGGCTGTCATTGCTGGCGCTGGCGGTGGTGCTGCCCTCGATCTTCCTGGTGCTGGGCCGCGCGGTGGCGGTGGCCGGCATCGTCCGCAGTGATGTGGCGCAGCGGTTGTCGCTGCTGCTGTCGCTGGCGGCGGCGTTCCTGTTCTTCGGCCAGACCGCCACGCCGTGGAAGCTGGCCGGTCTCGGCCTGGGTCTGCTGGCGATGGTGGCCATCAGCCTGCGCCCGCGCGGACCGGCGATGGCGTCCTCACCCGGTGGCTGGGGCTGGCTGCTGGGCGTCTGGGCCGGGTTCGCGGTGGTGGACGTGCTGCTCAAGCAGGTGGCGCTGTCCGGCACACCCTCGATGGCGGCGGTGCTGGCCAGCTTCAGCGTGGCCTTCGTGCTGATGCTGGCGTTGCAGCTATGGCGGCATTTCAGTAGCCGCAGCCGGCTGGCCTGGCGCAACCTCGGCGCGGGCGCGCTGCTGGGCCTGCTCAACGGCGGCAACATCCTTTTCTATGTGCATGCGCACCAGGCGATGCCGGAGAGCCCGGCCACCGTGTTCGCCGGCATGAACATCGGCGTGGTGGTATTGGGCGCGCTGGTGGGTGTGTTCGCCTTCGGCGAAGCGACCACGAAGTGGAACCGCGCCGGCCTTGCACTGGCGGTGCTGGCGATCGGGTTGATCGCCTGGGGGTGAGCGATTCCCGGGGTCAGAACCCGTTCCGTGGGAATGGGATCCGACCCCGGCGGTGCGTTATTTGTCGAAACCCAGCAGCAGCGGATCGTGGTCGGAGCTGCGCCACGGGCCCTGCACGTTGCGGCCCTGGTAGCCGCTGGCGTCCTGTTCGTCGGCATTGCTGTGCCACTCGGCGGCACCGCGCAGGCGCTTGGCCATGCCCGGGTTCAGCAGGGCGTGGTCGAGGCGGCCGGTATAGCCGTTGTAGACGTAGCTGTAGGGATGCTCGACCTTGGCCACCTTGAAGGCATCCTGCCAGCCGAGGTCATGCAGGGTGCGGATCGGGTCTTCCATCGCATAGGCATTGAAATCGCCCAGCAGCACCGCGTCCTTGGCACCGGTACCGGTCGGGTCGGCCTGCAGCCAGGCGTGCAGCTGCTGCGCCGAGGTCACGCGGGTGGCGTTCCAGCAGCCCTGGTTGTCGTTGCGGTCGGCGTCGGCGCCGCTCGCATCGCGGCAGCCCTTCGATTTGAAGTGGTTGGCGACCACCACGAACGGCGCGCCCTGCTTGCCCTGGAAGGCCTGCGCCAACGGCACGCGGCTGTGCTCGACGAACGGGCCGCCGGTCAGCGTGGCCGGCTTGCCGACCGGCTGCAGGCGCGTGCTGCGGTAGATGATGCCGACCCGGATCGGATTGTCACCGGGGCCGCTGCCGGCGTCGACGAAGCGCCAGTCACCCTGCGCGCCGCGATCGCGGTTGAGCGCATCGACCAGTTCGGCGATGGCCGACTGCGGGCCGTAGCCGTCGTTCTCCAACTCCATCAGTGCAGCGACATCGGCGCCCAGCGCATTGACCGTGGTGACCAGCTTGGCCACCTGCGCCTTGTGCTCATCCGGCGTGCGCGCACCACGCAGGGTCGGGAAGCCGCCGCCCTGGCCGTCGCCATTGAAGAAATTCTCCAGGTTGAAGGCCGCCACGTGCAGACTGCCCGGCACCGTCGGCACCGCCGGACGCTTCAGCTCCGGCAGCTTCAGCACGCCTTCGACCTGCAGGCGCGGACGGCCCTGTGCATCCACGTGCACGACACCTTCCACATTGCGCAGCTGCATGCCGGTACGCAGCACCGGGTTGGCCGGCAGGTAGGCCACGCTGGCCGGGTCGCGGGCATCGCTGCCGTCGTCCAGCACCAGGCGGCGGCGCTGGTTGTCGGCCATCACCTGTTCGTAGCCCGCGGTACCCGGCGCGGCCACTTCGGTCGGCTGCCACAGGCGGCCATCGAAGGCCACGGTGAGCTGCCCAAAGCGCTCCAGGCCATCAGTGCCGGCCAGGGTCAGTGGCGCGGCGACGCGCACGTGCTGGCCGTCCAGTGCACGCCAGTCGGCCGGCGCGGCGGTCAGCACCACGGTGGCGCTGTTGCGCGCGGCGGCGGGTGACGCGACCGGTGCGACCTGCGGCTGGGCCTGGGCGAAGGCGCTGGCCGGCAGCAGCAGGGACAAGGCAAGAACGAGGGAACGGCGGCGCATCGACGGGCGACTCCATGGAAGAGGCGCACAGACTAACCCTGAAATGCGAAACCCCGCCTGCGCAGCGGGGGCATATGAGCGATCAGGCCTTGGTGGGCAAAGCCTGGTAGTGCCGGCCGCTGGCCGGCAACCTCATGACCTTCGTGCAATGCGTGGTTGCCGGCCAGCGGCCGGCACTACCGGTTACTTCAGGTTGCCCAGCATCCAGTCCACGGTGGCGTGGATCTGCTCCTCGGTCAGCGCCGGGTTGCCACCCTTGGGCGGCATGATGCCGCCATCGGGACCGGTGTAACCCTCGATGGCGTGCTTGTACAGGGTGTCCTTGCCCTGTGCGATGCGCTTGTCCCAGTGCGAGTGGTCCAGCGTCGGCGCCATGCCCACGCCGGTGGTGTGGCAGGCGGTGCACAGGTTGTCGAAGATCACCTTGCCGTCCTTGGTGCCGCCGTAGGCGACCTGCGAGGCGGCCTTGGCCAGTGCGGCAGCCTTGGCGGCGGCCTGCGCGGCGGCGCCGGTGCTGCCGGCATAGACCGCGCCGGTGGGCGAAATGCGCTGTTCGGTACGCTTGACCGCGGTGGGCGACACCTCGGGCGGAATCCGGGTATGGATGTAGGCGGCAAGCAGGATCAGGCCGAGGGTGATGGCCATCAACAGCGCGATCACCATGGAGAAGCGTTTCAGGAACTCCAGATCGTAATTCCGCACTCTTCGTTACCCCTGGCTGATAGTCGTTGGACCACGGCTGAGCGACTGCGTGATGAACCGAGTATAGAACGGGCTTTGCGTGCGACAACAGGCGTCACTGCTGGTGCGGCGCAGCATTCGGCCCCGGTAGTGCCGGCCGCTGGCCGGCATCTCCATCCCACCGGATAGATCATGCAGAAGCCGGCCAGCGGCCGGCGCTACCGAATTACCGGTGCGCCGATCGCGCGCAGGCAGAAGCTGCAGATCGCATCCACCAGCGCGTCTTCGTCGCGGTGTGCTTCGCGGCTGGGCGCGGTCGGGCCGACCATCGCCTCGGTGAAAGCTCCGACCAGGCAGGCGGCGGCCACATGCGCGTCCTGCGCCGGCAGCTCACCGGCCGCCACGCCCTCCTCCACCAGCCGCAGGAACACGTCGCCGAAGGCGCGGCGACCGCGCATGCGCTCGGCTTCCACCTCCGGATCGACCGGTTCGACGATGAAGGCATGGGCCAGCCCAGGCCCGGCCAGGGCGCGGCGGACGAAGGCGGTGATCGCCAGCCGCAGGCGCTCGCTGGCCACCTCCGGGCCGCTGGCGATGCGCTCCATGATCGCCACTTCGTGGGCCACCGCGGCGTTGAGCACCTCCACGAACAGTTCGGCCTTGGACGGGAAGTGCCGGTAGATCAGGCCGGTGGACACCCCCGCCTGGGTTGCCACGGCGGTCACCGGGGCGTTGCGCCAGCCACCGGCGGCGACCCGTGAACGGGTCGCCAGCAGGATCCGTTCACGGACCCCGGCCAGGCGTTCTTCCATCAGTGCAGAGCGTTTGTAGGCCATGTTTTGATTCTAGATTCAATTGTTGAATTTGTATTCACTTCTTTCCCGAACCCCGTTACGCTGGGGCCCAATCGCCCGTGCGGGTGGCAGTCCCTGAAACCGCCGCCCGCTCCCCGCCGGGTGCGTCCATTCCCTGCAGTCCCGTCGTGGAGCCACCGCAATGCACGTGCCATCCCTGAACTTCGATCTCGGCGAAGAGATCGACCTGCTGCGCCAGAGCGTGGCCCATTTTGCCGCTGCCGAGATTGCACCGCTCGCGGCTGAAGCCGACGCAACCAACCAGTTCCCGTTGGCACTATGGCCGAAGCTGGGCGAACAGGGCCTGCTGGGCCTGACCGTGGAAGAAGAATACGGCGGCACCGGCATGGGTTACCTGGCCCACGTGGTGGCGATGGAAGAGATCTCACGCGCCTCCGGCGGCATTGGCCTGTCCTATGGTGCGCACTCCAATCTGTGCGTGAACCAGCTGCGCAAGAACGGCAACGAAGAACAGAAGCAGCGCTTCCTGCCCGGCCTGTGCAGCGGCGCCCTGGTCGGCGCCTTGGCGATGAGCGAGCCGGGCGCCGGTTCGGACGTGGTGTCGATGAAGCTGCGCGCGGACAAGCGCGGTGACCGCTACGTGCTCAACGGCAACAAGATGTGGATCACCAACGGCCCGGACGCCGACGTGCTGGTGGTCTACGCCAAGACCGACATGGACGCAGGCGCCAAGGGCATCACCGCGTTCCTGGTCGAGAAGGGCATGAAGGGTTTCTCCACCGCGCAGAAGCTGGACAAGCTGGGCATGCGTTCCTCGCCCACCTGCGAGCTGGTGTTCCAGGATTGCGAAGTACCGGAAGAGAATGTGCTGGGTCAGGTTGGCGGCGGCGTGCGTGTGCTGATGTCCGGCCTGGACTACGAGCGCGTGGTGCTGTCCGGTGGCCCGCTGGGCCTGATGGCCGCCGCCATGGACGTGGTGATGCCGTACGTGCATGAGCGCCACCAGTTCGGTGAAGCGATCGGCAGCTTCCAGCTGATCCAGGCCAAGATCGCCGACATGTACGTGGGCCTGGGCGCCTGTCGCGCCTATGTGTATGCCGTGGCGCGCGCCTGCGACCAGGGCCGCACCACCCGCCAGGATGCCGCCGGTGCCATTCTGTACGCCGCTGAAAAGGCCACCTGGCTGACCGGCCAGGCGATCCAGATCCTGGGCGGCAACGGCTACATCAACGAGTACCCGACCGGCCGTCTGTGGCGCGACGCCAAGCTGTATGAAATCGGCGCCGGCACCTCTGAGATCCGCCGCATGCTGATCGGCCGCGAACTGTTCCAGCGCACTCTGTAAGGCTATCGCGATGACCGTCCTGAACAGCCAGCTGCAACCGGGCAGCGAAACGTTTGAAAGCAACCGCGCGGCGATGCAGGCCGTGGTCGACGACCTGCATGCCACCCTCGCCCGCGCCGCGCTGGGTGGCAGCGAAGCAGCGCGTGCCAAGCACACCGCACGCGGCAAGCTGCTGGTGCGCGACCGCATCGACGCCCTGCTCGACCCTGGCAGCGCCTTCCTTGAGATCGCGCCGCTGGCCGCGCATGGCATGTATGACGATGCCGTGCCCGCCGCCGGCGTGGTCGCAGGCATTGGTCGGGTGAGCGGCGTGGAGTGCGTGATCGTGGCCAACGATGCCACGGTCAAGGGCGGCACCTATTACCCGGTGACAGTGAAGAAACACCTGCGCGCGCAGGAGATCGCCGAGCAGAACCACCTGCCGTGCATCTACCTGGTCGATTCCGGTGGTGCTTTCCTGCCGCTGCAGGACGAGGTGTTCCCCGACCGCGACCATTTCGGCCGCATCTTCTACAACCAGGCCAATCTCTCCGCGCAGGGCATCCCGCAGATCGCCTGCGTGATGGGCAGCTGCACCGCCGGTGGTGCCTACGTGCCGGCGATGAGCGACGAGACGGTGATCGTGCGCGAGCAGGGCACCATCTTCCTCGGCGGCCCGCCGCTGGTGAAGGCGGCCACCGGTGAAGTGGTGACGGCCGAAGAACTGGGCGGTGCCGACGTGCACACGCGCATTTCCGGTGTGGCCGACCACATGGCCGACAACGACCTGCAGGCGTTGGCACGGGTGCGCGCGATCATCGCCCAGCTCAACTGGCGCAAGCCCGAAGCCGCGATGGCACTGCAGCCGGTGGAAGAACCGCTGCTGCCGGCGCACGAACTGTACGGGGTGATCCCGGCCGATACGCGCAAGCCCTACGACGTGCGCGAAGTGATCGCGCGACTGGTCGACGGCTCGCGCTTCGATGAGTTCAAGCCACGCTACGGCGCCACGCTGGTCACCGGCTTTGCGCATCTGAACGGTTACCCGATCGGCATCATCGCCAACAACGGCATCCTGTTCTCCGAATCCGCACTGAAGGGCGCGCACTTCATCGAGCTGTGCACCCAGCGCAACATTCCGCTGGTGTTCCTGCAGAACATCACCGGCTTCATGGTTGGCCGCAAGTACGAACAGGGCGGCATCGCCAAGGACGGGGCCAAGCTGGTGATGGCGGTGGCCTGCGCCAAGGTGCCCAAGTTCACCGTGGTGATCGGTGGTTCGTTCGGCGCCGGCAACTACGGCATGTGCGGCCGCGCGTACTCGCCCAACTTCCTGTGGATGTGGCCGAACGCGCGTATCGGCGTGATGGGCGGCGAGCAGGCCGCCAGCGTGCTGGCCACGGTCAAGCGCGATGGCATCGAAGCCAAGGGCGGCCAGTGGCCGGCAGCGGAGGAAGACGCCTTCAAGGCACCGATCCGCGACCAGTTCGAGCAGCAGGGACACCCGTACTACGCCAGCGCGCGCCTGTGGGACGACGGTGTGATCGATCCGGTCGATACCCGCCGCGTGCTCGCCCTGGCGCTGTCGGCCAGCCTCAACGCCGCCCCGCAGCAGACGCGCTTCGGCGTGTTCCGCATGTAACCCGTGCCATGACCGAGCAAGCTCCTATGAAGCACGTTGCCATGTTCACCAAAGTCCTGATCGCCAACCGCGGCGAGATCGCCTGCCGCGTCATCGCCACCTGCCGCCGCCTGGGCATCGCCACGGTGGCGGTGTATTCCGATGCCGACCGCAATGCGCGCCACGTGCGGCTGGCCGACGAAGCCATCCACATCGGCCCGGCGGCCGCGCGCGAGAGCTACCTGCGCGGCGACGTGTTGCTGGACGCCGCACGCCGCAGCGGGGCGCAGGCGATCCATCCCGGCTACGGCTTCCTGTCCGAGAACGCCGATTTCGCAGATGCCTGTGCCGCCGCCGGCATCACCTTCATCGGCCCGCCGGCCACCGCGATCCGCGCGATGGGCGACAAGAGCGCGGCCAAGGCGCTGATGGCCAAGGCCGGTGTACCGCTGACGCCGGGCTACCACGGCGACCAGCAGGAACCGGACTTCCTGCGCACGCAGGCCGACGGCATCGGCTACCCGGTGCTGATCAAGGCCAGCGCCGGTGGCGGTGGCAAGGGCATGCGCAAGGTTGATCGCAGCGAGGACTTCGTCGATGCACTGGCCAGCTGCCAGCGTGAGGCGGCATCGGCGTTCGGTAACGACCACGTACTGGTCGAGAAGTACGTCGAGCGTCCGCGCCATATCGAGATCCAGGTGTTCGGCGACAGCCACGGCGATGCGGTCTACCTGTTCGAGCGCGACTGCTCGGTGCAGCGCCGCCACCAGAAGGTGCTGGAAGAAGCGCCCGCACCGGGCATGAGCGCCGAACGCCGCGCCGCGATGGGCAAGGCCGCGGTCGATGCCGCGCGCGCGGTGGGATACGTGGGCGCGGGCACGGTGGAGTTCATTGCCGGCCCGGACGGCGATTTCTATTTCATGGAAATGAACACCCGCCTGCAGGTCGAGCACCCGGTAACCGAATACATCACTGGCACCGATCTGGTGGAGTGGCAGCTGCGCGTGGCCTCGGGCCAACCGCTCCCGCTGCGCCAGGAGCAGCTGGCCATCCATGGCCATGCGATCGAAGCGCGCCTGTACGCCGAGGACGCCGACCGTGGCTTCCTGCCCTCCACCGGCACCCTGCGCCGCCTGCGCCTGCCGATTGCGTCGGCCCATGTGCGCGTGGATACCGGCGTGGAGGAAGGCGACAGCATCACCCCGTACTACGATCCGATGATCGCCAAGCTGATCGTCTGGGACGTCGATCGCGAGGCGGCCCTGCGCCGCATGAGCCAGGCCCTGGCCGACTGCCAGGTGGTGGGCGTGACCACCAATGCCGGCTTCCTGCGTCGGCTGGTGAACACCGATTCGTTCGCGCACGCGAAGCTGGATACCGCGCTGATCGAACGCGAACAGGCGGCATTGAACGCGTTCGGCGACAGCGGCGATGCGCTGTGGCAGCTGGCAGCGGTTGCCGCTGTGGCCACTACCGCGCGCGCCGGCAGCGATGCGCGCGACCCGCATTCGCCGTGGCAGGCGCAGGATGGCTGGCGTCTTGGTGCCTCCGCCCCGCGCGTGCTGCCGCTGCAGCAGGGCGAACGCACGCACACGCTGAAGGTATGGGCGCAGGCCGATGGCTGGCGTGTGCAGAGCGATGACGCAGCACCGGTGCAGGTGATCGGTGCGGCCGATGCACAGGGCCTGACGGTACAGCTGGGCGAGCGTCGCTGGACGTTGCAGCTGCTGCGCGAGGGCGACCAGCTGTACCTGTTCGGCGCCGATGGCCAGCACCGCTTCACCCTGCATGATCCGGTGGGCGAATCGGACACTGCCGTAGCCGACGCCGGCAGCCTGCTGGCCCCGATGCCGGGCAAGATCGTGGCCACGCTGGTCGCGGCCGGTACCGAGGTCAAGCGCGGTACGCCGCTGGTGGTGCTGGAGGCGATGAAGATGGAGCACACCCTGCAGGCACCGGCCGATGGCACGGTGAAGGGCTACCGCGCCAAGGCCGGCGACCAGGTAGGTGATGGCGCGGTGCTGGTGGACTTCGAGGCGGCGTGAACGATGACGCGCCGGGCCCTAGGGCCCGGCTGCGTCGGCATCCCCCGCGCGTGGGTCCGAACGTGGCCACACGTGGCCATCCGGGTCCAGCTCCGCGGTGGTCTTTGTGCCACTGCGCCAGCCCAGCCCGCAGATCGCCAACGCACCTTCGGCCATCGGCTGCAGGCCAAATGCACGCCCGGCCTCGGCTTCGTTGATGGCCGCTGTAACAAAAGCGCCCAGGCCCAGTGCGGTGGCCGACGCATACAGTGCCTGTGAAACATGGCCGGCATCCAGCGTGACGGCACGGTAGGCCTTGGCATGGTTCCGATACTTCCAGAAGTTGCGCTCGAAGCGGCACACCAGCACCAGCAGCACGTGTGCATCGGCGAACCAATGCTGCCCGGCCAGCAAGCGCTGGCACAGCGACTCCAGGTCCTGTGGCTGTGCCGACAGCCGGCCGAGCTCGTGCGCCACCGCATGGTAGTGATACAGCCCCGGGGCCATTCCCTCCACGTTGCGTACCAGTAAGTAGGCCTCCAGCGGATGCAGGCTGCCGGCTGAAGGCACGTTCTTCTTCAGGAACCGGACACCTGGATCGGTTTCCACCTCGGCCTGTGCCATCAGCACCTGTTGCAGCACGCGGGCCAGCAGTGGCAACGGCAGCGCACGCCCGGTATCGAAGTTGCGGCAGGTAGCCCGTGCCTGCAGCTGCGGCTGCATCGGATCATCCTCGTAGCAAGGCAGTGCCCGCGCGCCATGTATACGCGGAGGTGCCTCGGGCGGCGGACTGCCGTAGCTGCGCACCAGATCGCGTGCGGTCACCAGCTGGTGCTGCTCCATGTCCTGCACGCTGTCCACCTCGTCCCAGCACGACTGCTGGTAGTGCAGCGCCGACAATGGCCACCAGTGACTGTCGCGTACCTGCTGCTCGATTGCCAAGGCCTGCGCGTGGGCAGGATCATCGCTGACCAGCAACCCCAGTTCCAGCAGCGTCAGGACATCAGCGCGCGCCTGCGGATCCGAAGGAAGCGGCTGCCATTGCTCTGCACTGCACTGAAGCAGCCACATGCAGCTTGCTGCATCGATCACACGCGGTTCCCGCAGGTGCGCGGCACGGACCTGCAGCGAACGCTCGAAATCAACGCCGGTACCGCCACCCAGTACGCCAGCCAGGTCGAACCTGGGGCGCTCGATCGGCTCCACCATCATCATCAGGCAACGGCGGAAATTCATGTGGATCTGTCATCCCAGGGCCTGCATGGTCGACGATGATAGCGCGCGGCCCGCAGGCGGCCATCAACTCCCCTGTACGGCAGCCGATACTTGTACTTTCCACCTTCTGGTAGTGCCCCATGTCTGCATCCCCCCTCTCCGCCGACGTCGTCCAGCAGCTGCTGGAGCGCCTGTCCCACGACGATGACTTCCGCGTAGCCTTCAGTGCCGACCCGGGCAAGGCCCTGCTGGCGCTGGGTGCCGACGAAGCTACCGTGCATGCCTGCCGCGCGCCGCTGGCGACGCTGGGGGGCAAGCAGGAGTTCGCCGAGGCGGCCTCGCGCATGAGCAGCCTGCTGAGCGCACGCGCGGCCTTCAACGTGCCGTTCCTGTTCGAGGACGGCCTGCCCGGCCTGAAGCACGATTGATCGATCAGGGTGCGACCGGCGCGCCTGTGCCAGCGGCGAGGGTTGTGCCCTTCTGGAGGGCAAGCCGCTGTGCGTCCATGACGTTCAGCGGCAGCAGCGCGTAGTCGCCGATGCTTTCGGCGAAGGCCAGGCCCGCATGACGCTGCAGCCAATGCGCCTGTCGAGCGGCAGCATCGTGGTCGCCGCGAGCACGCAACAGGTCCAGCTGCAACACCCGCCACTGGAACAGGCTTGCATCGGGTCGCTGGGCCAGCAGTGACTGCGCATGCGCCAACTTGCCCTGGTCGAATGCGATACGCGCCTGCAGCAGGTTCCACAGTTCGCGCAGGCGAGGATCACCATCCCGTTCCGGCAGGGCCTGCAGCGCGTCCTGCCGATTGGCCACCACGGACGCCTGTCCGGCACGTACGGCATGGTAGGCCGTCGCCAAGGCAATGAATGCGTTGCGGCGCGCGGGCGCCGGCTGACTGCGATCGATGGCCGCCAATGCCCGGTCCAGTACCTGCTGGTACTGCTGTTCCACAGCCGGGGCACCGGCTTGTCCGCGCCAAGCCAGTGCCTGCAGGGCCAGGATGTCGCACATGCCGCCGCGAGTTCTGCATTGCGACGCCAGCTGTTGCATGTCAGCGGCCGCCTCCGTCCTGCGGTCCTGCATGGCCAGCACCGCCGCGCGCTCCATGCGCGTGCCAAGCCCGAGCGGTGCCATGGCTTCGAAACTGGCGTTGGCTGCAGCGAAATCACCGGTCAGTGCTGCCAGCACCGGCTCCATGCCATCGCCATTCCAGCCCGGATGCAGCCGGGCGCCCCGCAGCGCGGCATCTGCGGCGCCCGTCTCTCCGCGTGCCAGCTGGATCCGTGCGACGAACGCCAGCACCAATGCACGACGCGAGTGCTGGCGGCCAAGCAATGGCTGGGCAGCTGCCAGGGCGCCGTCATAGTCCCCCTGCGCGAACAGCACCAGCGCGTAGTTCATCCAGCCGGCCGGGTCGTCCGGGTACAACTCGGTCAGCATGCGCCATTTGTCAGCGATGCGTGCAGGCGGTGCACCTTCGAAATCGGCCGCCCAGGCATCGAGATAGAGCTGGTCGCGCGCGGTCAGGTGCGTACGCTGGCTGACCGCCTTGTGGTACAGCGCCGCGGCCTGCTCCAGGTTGCCCTTGGCGTGCTGGATGTTCATCTGCCCGACGTAGGCGAAGGCAAAGGCAGGATCCAGCCGGGTTGCCTGCTCGAAGAACATCAACGCATCGTCGTAGCGCGCCGCAGCCGTTGCATCCACGCCCTTGGCATACGCATGCAGTGCGTCCAGATTGGCGGTAGCCACGGTAGGCAACGGTCGCTGGTCAGCGCCGACGTCACGAAGCGCTTCGCCAAGGTCGGTACGCAACGCCGCAACCACGTGATCGGTCGAGGCGAGGATCGAGTCCAGCCCGCGGCCGTCGGCAAAGCGCGTGTAAACGGTCTGTCCACTACGCGGATCCACGACTTCGACACTGACCCGCACTTTGCCGTTGAGCTCCAGCACGCTGGGGATCAATACCGCACGAACTCCGTCACGCAGCGCGACCTCGATGGCCAGCCTGCGGTCCAGCCGCGCCTGCGGAGGGCGCTGCATCAGCTGCAGCGTGTCACGCACCTTCAGCTCGCTGAGGATGTTGACGAAGCGCGACTGCCCCAGGCTGATATACAGCGCCTGCTCCAGGCTGCTATCCAGCTGCGGATAAGCCGTGGCGTTGTGCACCGCCGCCACGATCACCCAATCGCGTTCGGCGAAGGCGATGGCCGGTGCCGGCCGAAACAGTGTCCACAACACTCCGCATAGCGCCAGCATGAGCGCCGCCTCGGTCACCAGCGCGGCTGGGCGACGCCACAGCGGCAGATCCCGCCACGCTTTTTCGCCCGAGCGCGGGCGACGTAGCGGGGCGCTGCCACGCAGTCCCACCTCGAAGACTTCCTGGCGTTCGCCGATGCCCTTGAAGCGCCAGCAGCCGTGATCCTTCCAGCGCAGCTCATCGGCCGCCCAGGGCAGTTCGCTGGCTGCCCGACGCGCCATCTGTTCGGCAGCCGAAGACAGCAGAACCTGTCCAGGCCACGCCAGCTGCATCAGGCGCGCAGCCATGGGCTTGGCCAGGCCTTCCACCTCCACCGGCTTTGCGCCGTGAGCAACGGCCTCGGCACTGTTGTTCCACAGCAGCACGTCACCCACGTGCAGGCCGGCGCGTGCACGCAGGACGACGCCACGGTCGCGCCCCAGTGCATCAACGGCGTTCTGGTAGGAAAGGGCAAAGCCGATGCCATCGATGGGACGTTCGAACAGGATGAACAATCCGTCAGAGCGATCGATCAGCTGGCCGTTCCAGCGCTGCTGCAGGCCCAGCACCAGACGGTCATGCTGCTGGAACAGCTCAGCGGCGGCAACGTCACCGATCCGCTCGACCAGCTGCAGCGAATCGCACAGATCGGTGAACAGCAGGGTCCGCACTTGCGAACTCTGCATCGGGAGGAAATCCGGAATGCCGTCCATTGCCACCTCTGCTGCTCATTGTCCGTTTTCGGAGTCGCCGCCCCAGCGCAGGCAGTTGCCGCCATCGCGCTTGGCCTGGTACAGCGCACGATCCGCACAGGCATACCACTCGCTCCAGCCTGCCTCCGGCACCAGCAGGCTGGCACCGATGCTGACCAGGCTGACATGCGGCGTGCCATGACTGCGTTCGAGCAGGCCATGCACCGCGCTGAGGATGAACTCGGCCGCGTGCTGCACGATCTCATGGTTGCCACGGCGCAGGATCAGGCAGAACTCATCGCCGCCGAGGCGGCAGGCCAGGTCCTGCTCACCGGCCATCGAGCGCAGGATGTTGCCCATGCTCTGCAGCACTCGGTCGCCGGCCTGGTGGCCGTGACGATCATTGATCTGCTTGAAGCGGTCGCAGTCGATCAGCAGCAGTGCCTGCGGCAACCCGTCACCATCGGCGCGGCACTCCTGCAGGTACAGGGTGAGGCCGCGACGGTTGTGCAGCCCGGTCAGTTCATCGGTACGCACCAGTTCACGGGTGTGGGTCAACTGGTGTGTGGTGATGTACAGGTTGTCCAGCGCGGTTTCCAGATCGTGGTTGCGCCGGCGCAGCTGGCTGATCAGGGCCTGCTCGTTGGTCAGCACGCGCATGATCGTGCGGCGCAGGAAGTAGGCGACCAGGCCGGGATCGGATTCCACCAGGCGATGGAAGTCAGCCGGGCCCAGCTCCAGCACTTCACAGTCGGCCAGCGCGCGTGCACTGGCGCTGCGCAGGTGATCGCCGACCAGTAGGCCAAGCTCACCGAAGAACTCATGCTGGCCGAGCGTCTTGATCACCAGGTCCTCGCCGAAGTCCAGTTCGATCTGGCCCTGGAGGATCACATACATCCGTTCGCCGCGATGGCCACGCTGGAACAACCACTGTCCGGCATGAAGCTTGCATGGGCGGGCAAATCTGGCAAACAATGCAACCTCGGCAGCGGAAAGCAGCGCGTGCACGATCTCGGCCATCGCCACCCGGGCGATACCTGACGTCACATCACTGTTCTCGGCCGCACCCCTGCCGGTCATTCCCTGCACCCGCCGCCAGCGTCCCCTGGTGAGCCGCGGAGCATAGCACCGCTTTAAAGTGTGCGCCCTATCTCATTTTTAATGCCCCGGCGATCTTGCCTGATGTGAGGATGCGTGGTGGCCGTTCTGGTCACGGGTGTCCGGGCAAAAGTCCTGCTGGATCAACCCGATGGCACTCTTCACAGGCTTTCGGCCAAGTTGCCGGTACGCGGGGGTGCGCCTGATTGACGCTGCTTGCTGACCACGCCTTTGCATCGATACAACAACGCCGGCAGGTCCCCCGACCGGCCGGCGTTGTCTGGCCCTTCCCTGGCCACCCTGATCGGATCTCCAGGCTTCGGTAGAGCCTGGCCGCTGGCCGGCTTCCCCGTGGTGCCCGGAGGATCGCGTGGTTGCCGGCCAGCGGCCGGCACTACCGCATCACGCCGCGCGTTCGCTGCGCCCGCCGTGGAACTGCTCTTCCTCGGTCGAGCCGGTCAGCGCGGTGGTCGACGACTGGCCCTGCTGGATCGCCTGGGTCACCGCATCGAAGTAGCCGGTGCCGACCTCACGCTGGTGCTTGACTGCGGTGAAGCCGCGCTCGGCCGCTTCGAACTCGGCTTCCTGCAGTTCCACGAACGCGCTCATCTGCCGACGCGCGTAGCCATGGGCCAGGTTGAACATCCCGTAGTTCAGCGCATGGAAACCGGCCAGGGTGATGAACTGGAACTTGTAGCCGTAGCTGCCCAGTTCACGCTGGAACTTGGCGATGGTGGCGTCATCCAGGTTCTTCTTCCAGTTGAAGCTGGGCGAGCAGTTGTAGGCCAGCAGCTTGCCTGGGAACTTCGCATGGATTGCCTCCGCGAATTTCCGAGCGAATTCCAGATCCGGCTTGCCGGTCTCGCACCACACCAGGTCGGCATAGGGCGCATAGGCCAGGCCGCGGCTGATCGCCTGGTCCAGGCCATTGCGGGTCTTGTAGAAGCCCTCGACGGTGCGTTCGCCGGTAGCGAAGGGCTTGTCGTTGCCGTCGATGTCGCTGGTCAGCAGATCGGCAGCCTCGGCATCGGTACGCGCCACCAGCAGGGTCGGCACGCCCAGCACGTCCGCGGCCAGGCGCGCAGCGTTGAGCTTTTCGATCGCCTCGCGGGTCGGCACCAGCACCTTGCCGCCCATGTGGCCGCACTTCTTCACCGAGGCCAGCTGATCTTCGAAGTGCACGCCAGCGGCGCCGGCTTCGATCATCGCCTTCATCAGCTCGAACGCATTGAGCACGCCACCGAAACCGGCTTCGGCATCGGCCACGATCGGCTGCAGGAAGTCGATGTCGTCCTTGCCCTCAGCGTGGTGCAGCTGGTCGGCGCGCAGCAGCGTGTTGTTGATGCGCTTGACCACCGCCGGCACCGAATCGGCCGGGTACAGCGACTGGTCCGGATACATCTGACCGGCCAGGTTGGCGTCGGCCGCCACCTGCCAACCGGACAGGTAGATCGCCTTCAGACCCGCCTTGACCTGCTGCATGGCCTGGTTGCCGGTCAGTGCACCCAGCGCGTTGACGAACTCGCGCTCATGCAGCGACGCCCACAGCTTCTCCGCACCCAGGCGGGCCAGCGAGTGCTCGATGTGGACGGTGCCGCGCAGGCGCACCACGTCGGCGGCGCTGTAGTTGCGCTGGATGCCTTCCCAGCGCGGGTTGGTATCCCAGTCGTGCTGGATCTGTTCGGCAGTGGGCAGCTTGCTCATGTCTTTCTCCAGTTCGGTTCGTGCGTGCAGCGGGGAGGGAAACGGCGGGATACGCGGGCGGCGATCAGTCGATGCGCGCGTAGGCCGGCAGGGTCAGGAAATCGGTCAGTTCTTCGCTGCGGCTCAGTTCGCCGAGCAGGGCGATGGCCTCGCTGATGCGCGCGCCACCGGGCAACGCAGCGGTATCGCCCAGCCGTGCCGGCAGCTGCGAAAGTGTGGAATCCAGCAGCGCCGGGTCGATCGCGGTGCCATCGTCCAGCTGCTGGCCCGGCGTATGCAGCCACTGCCACAGCTGGCTGCGACTGATCTCGGCGGTGGCCGCATCCTCCATCAGGTGGTGGATCGGCACGCAGCCGTTGCCATCCAGCCACGCCGCCAGATAGCGCACGCAGACTTCCACGTTGCCTTCGAAGCCAGCGCGGGTGATGGTGCCCGGCGGCCGCGCGATCAGTTCGTCGCGGCCGACACGCACATCCTGGCGCAGCACGCTGTGCTGGTTCGCACCGGGCATGTGCTCATCGAAGATCGCCATCGCCACCGGAATCAGCGCCGGATGCGCGACCCAGGTGCCGTCGTGGCCGGCGGTCACTTCGCGCAGCTTGTCGGCGCGCACGCGTGCCATCGCCTGTTCGTTGGCGGCGGCATCGTTGTTGATCGGAATCTGCGCGGCCATGCCGCCCATCGCATGCGCACCACGGCGATGGCAGGTCTGGATCAGCAGTTCCGAATACGCCTTCAGGAACGGCTGGGTCATGGTCACCTGGCCGCGCTCGGGCAGCACGCGATCGGCGTGACGGCGGAAGGTCTTCAGGTACGAAAAGATGTAATCCCAGCGCCCGCAGTTCAGGCCGACGATGCGATCACGCAGGGCGTGCAGGATCTCGTCCATCTCGAACACCGCCGGCAGCGTTTCGATCAGCACGGTCACTTTGATCTGGCCGTGCGGCAGGCCGAGCATGCCTTCGATGTGCGACAGCGCGATCTCCCACAGCGCGGCCTCTTCCATGCTCTGCAGCTTGGGCAGGTAGAAGTACGGGCCGCGATCCTTGGCCTGCAGGGTGCGGGCGTTGTGGAAGGCGAACACCGCCGCATCGAACAGGCCGCCGGCGAGGAACTGGCCATCCACGCGCACATGCTTTTCGTCCAGGTGCCAGCCGCGCGGACGCACGATCAGCACCGCCTGCTCCTCATAGGGGCGCAGCGCGTAGTGCTTGCCATTGGGTGCGGTGTACTGCAGGTCGCCGCGCACCGCAGCGGCCAGCGACTGCTGGCCGGCCAGCAGGTTGCGCCAGGTCGGCGAGGTCGAATCCTCGAAGTCGGCCATGAACACCTTGGCGCCGGAGTTCAGCGCATTGATGACCATCTTCGGGTCGGTCGGGCCGGTGATCTCGACGCGACGGTCCTGCAGTGCGGCCGGCAGCGGCGCCACGGTCCAGTCCCCGCTGCGGATCGCGGTGGTGTCCTGGCGGAAGTCCGGCAGGCCGCCCTGGTCGAAGAATGCCTGGCGCTCGCGGCGCGCCTGCAGCCGTGCCTGCCGGCCCGGTTCCACCGCACGGTGCAGCGACACCAGCAGGGCCAGCAGCGGCGCCGGCAGCAGCGTGTCCTGGCCGGCCACGCGGGTCGCCAGGGCGATGCCGGGGGTGGCCTTGCTGGCGGGGGTGGGAACAGCGGAAGCGACGGCGGACATGGGGCGACTCCAGCGGTGGGGGAACGTCTCCACGGTGCCGCTGGGGCCGAGTATTTGGCAAAACAGTTTTTGCAATGTTCTACATAATTTGTGCTAATACTTGTGACACGATGAGCACACGCCCCCCGCCAAGCCCTCGTTTTTCCTACAAATCCGACCGGCTGAAGCCGCTGCGCGCGTTCTGCCAGACCGTACGCCTGGGCTCAGTCTCACGGGCGGCTGAGGCACTTTTCGTCAGCCAGCCGGCCATCAGCCTGCAGTTGCAGGCGCTGGAACGGGAGCTGGGGGTGCCGTTGTTCGAGCGCAGCGGGCGCCGTCTGGTGCCCAGCCGCGAGGGCCAGCTGCTGTACGAAATGGCACAGCCGCTGGTGGAGAACCTGGACGGGCTGGAGGCGCGTTTCCGCGACAAGGTGCGTGGCCTGGACGCGGGCGAGCTGAACATCGCCGCCAACAGCTCGACCATCCTGTACCTGCTGCCGAAGATCGTCGAACGCTTCCGCCTGCACCATCCGGATGTGCGACTGACCCTGCACAACGCGATCAGCGCCGACGGCACCGACCTGCTGCGCGAGGACGCGGCTGACCTGGCGATCGGTTCGATGACCGATGTACCGGCCGACCTCAGCTACGCCCCGGCCTACCGCTTCGAGCAGGTGCTGATCGCCCCGCACGACCATCCGCTGGCCAGTGGCGGCGAGCTGGAGCTGGCCGATATCGCGCGCTACCCGCTGGTGCTGCCGCCGAAGCGGCAGATCACCTACCGCCTGGTGGACCAGGTGTTCCAGCGCCACCGCATCGCGTACACGGTCGCGCTGGAGGTGGGCGGCTGGGAGGTGATCAAGCAGTACGTGGCGATGGGCATGGGCATTTCCATCGTGCCGGCGCTGTGCCTGAACGAGGCTGACCGCGAGCGGTTGGCGGCGCGTTCGATGAAACGCTGGTTCCCCGAACGCAGTTACGGGGTGATCGTGCGGCGTGGCAAGGCGTTGTCGGCGCAGGCGCGGGCGTTCATCGAGCTGATCCAGCCGGAATTGTTCAGTCCGCGCGATTACGACCAGAGCGGGCATTCGGAGCGGTGAGGGGTTGTCGGCAGGGCTGCGCCCTGCACCTGCCGAATCAACGGCAACGGCAGAGGCAACGGCAACGTCAAAGGCAACAGCGGGGATTCCGTGGGATGGCGGGGCGGTGTGGGTGGGCAGGACACGCCGTAAACCCGTCCTTGGGGGCTCGATGGCGCCATCCATGGCGCCAACGGTCCTGCCCACCCACACCTCCCCACCTCTGACAGATTCCCGCGATCTGTCGGAACGGCATGGCCTGCTCCTGGTGGGTGTCGACCTTGGTCGACACGGTTGGTCCACGCCATGCGTGGATGACGATTCCCGGCGTCGGGCTGGATAGACTGCACCCATGTCCATCGAACTCCGCCACCTGCGCTACTTCCTCGCCGTTGCCGATACGCTGCACTTCGGACAGGCGGCGGAGCGGCTGGGTATGTCGCAGCCGCCGCTCAGCCAGCAGATCCGCCAGCTGGAGGACCTGATCGGTGCGCGCTTGTTCGTGCGCAGCCATCGTCGTGTACAACTGACGCCTGCCGGTGAGCTGCTGCAGGAACGTGCACGCGCCATCGTGCAGCAGGTGGAAACGGCGGTGGATGAGGTGCAGCGCGCGCAGCGCGGTGAGCAGGGTGAGTTGCGCATCGGCCTGACCCGGGCCACGCCGCTGTCACCGCAGATTCCGCGTTCGATCCTGCGCTACCGCCAGCAGTACCCGCAGGTGCGACTGCAGCTGAGCGAGATGAACACCCTGCAGCAGATCGATGCGCTGCTCGATGGCAGCCTGGACGTGGGCATCATCCGCAAGCGCGCGTTGCCGCCGGAGCTGGTGGCCCACAGCCTGTTCGTCGATCCGCTGGCGTTGATCGTGCATGCCGACCACCCTGCCCTGCGCAGGCTGTCGAAGCAGGGCACGCTGTCGCTGCGCGACTTCGCGCAGGAACCGTTCGTGGCATTCCGGCGCAGCGCCGGCGCCGGCATCCATGACCACATGATCGCGTTGTGTGCCGCCGCCGGCTTCACTCCACGCATCGTGCAGGAAGCCGGTGAGGCTTCGACGCTGATCAGTCTGGCCGCCGCCGGGCTGGGTGCGGCAATCCTGCCGTCGTCGTGCGACCACATCCGCGTGGAGGGTGCGCGCTTCGTGGCGCTTGCAGACGCCGGCGCGCATTCGGAGGTGCAGCTGGCGTGGCATCGCGAGGGGGTGACGCCGTTGATCCGCAATTTTGCTGGGCTGCTGCGCGGGGCGTTCGCGGAGGGGTGATACGGCCGACCATGCAGCTTTGGTAGATGCCAACCTTGGTTGGCCCCCCTGCCAGAGCGCCGACCAAGGTCGGCATCTACCAGAGCAGCGCCGCGCCCAAGTGGAGCGCGCGTTGGGTCACGCCGTCACCGGCTGCGGGGTGCGCTGCTGCAGCGCCCAGACGATGCCACCACCGATCAAAGTCAGCACGGCAGCGAACAGGCACACGCCCAGCCAGTCCCAGGCCGCATAGGCCAGGCCGCCGACTCCGCCCAGCACACTGGACCCGAGGTAGTAGGCAAACAGGTACAGCGCCGAGGCTTCCGCGCGCATCGCACCGGCACGGCTGCCAACCCAGCTGCTGGCCACCGAGTGGCCACCGAAGAAGCCGAAGGTCACCAGCGCGATGCCCAGCGCCATCGTGCTCAGCCATGGCATCGCCAGCAGCACGATGCCGGCACCGATCAGTGCGAACGAGATCGACAGGATGCGGCCGCGT
Source organism: Stenotrophomonas sp. 107298_Sma (assembly GCF_056480345.1). Taxonomy (NCBI): domain Bacteria; kingdom Pseudomonadati; phylum Pseudomonadota; class Gammaproteobacteria; order Lysobacterales; family Lysobacteraceae; genus Stenotrophomonas; species Stenotrophomonas sp. 107298_Sma. Next base: position 237,010 of record NZ_CM151094.1, on the reverse strand, counting down.
CCGTAGCGCGTGGCCTGCTGCCCCATCCATGCCGAACTGAAGGTACCCACCAGATACACGCTGAAGATCAGTCCGACCACGGTCTGGCTGAGGTGGTACGGCGGCGCCAGCAGGTGGTAGCCCAGATAGTTGTAGAGGGTGACGAACACACCCATCAGCACGAACGAGGTAGCGAACAGCCACGGCAGGCCCGGGTCGGCGAACAGCGTGCGCCAGCGCGACGGCAACTGGCGCAGGCCATCACGGCGGGGATGGAAGTGGCGCGACGGCGGCAGCTGCAGCCACAGCAGCACGGTGCTGGCCACTGCGATGATCGAGACCACACCGATGCCCCAGCGCCAGCCCCAGTGGTCAGCGATGATGCCGGCCAGCAGGCGCCCGCTCATGCCACCAATGGCATTGCCGCCGATGTACAGGCCCATCGCCAGGCCCAGCGCGCGGCTGTCCATTTCCTCGACCAGGTAGGTCATCGCCACTGCCGGCACGCCGCTCAGCGCCAGGCCAAGCAGGGTGCGCAGCACCAGCAGCGTGGTCCAGTCGTCCACCAGCGCAGTGCTCAGCGACAGCATGGCCGAGGCCAGCAACGCAGCGATCATCAACGGGCGACGGCCGACCGCGTCGGACAGCAGGCCGGCCAGCAGCATTGCCACCGCCAGCGTGCCGGTGGTCAGCGACAGCGACATCGCGCTGCCGGCGGCGGACACGCCGAAGTGGCGGCTGAACTCGGGCAGCAGCGGCTGCACCGTGTACAGCAGGCCGAAGGTGGAGAAGCCGGCCAGGAACAGCGCCAGCGCGGTGCGGCGGAAAGCCGGTGTGCCCTGCTGGATGCGGGTCTCGGCGTCGGAGTCGACGGTGTGTAGGCGGTGCTCGACGGCCGCCGTGGTTTCGCCAGTCATGGAATCGAAGGGCCGGTGGGGATGGCCGGGCGTGGGAGGGAACGGGCCTCAGACTAGGCCCGCCCATCCAGTCGATCCATAACCTGATAGGTCAGGATTGATACACAGGAAGTATCAATTCAGCTTACAGGCGCTGCCACTCGAAGCCAGCGCCTCGGCGGTAATACACCGCCACGGCGCGGCCGTAGACCTTGTCGGCGTCGACAAAGCCGAAGAAGCGGCCATCGAAGCTGTTGCCACGGTGGTCACCCAGCACCAGCACCTTGCCGTCCGGCACCACCAGGTCGGCGATGTCCGGGCCGCCGCCCATGTCCAGGTCGAGGCTGGCATGGCGGTCGCCGAAGGCTTCCACGTCCTGCAGGTCGGCAATCTGCAGCGGCTGGCCGTTGATGCTCAGATGGCCGTCGCGCAGCTGCACGTGATCACCGGCCACTGCTGCCACGCGCTTGATCAGGCGGGTGCCGTCGGCCGGTGAATCGAACACCGCCACTTCACCGCGCTGCGGAACGCCGGTGGACATCAGTTCCTTGCCGGTGAACGGCAGGCGCAGGCCATAGGCCCGCATGTCCACCACCACCCGGTCGCCGGGCTGCAGGGTCGGCTGCATCGAGCCGCTGGGCACCACGTAGTGGTTGGCGAGGGTATCGCGGGCGGCGGCGAGCAGACCCAGCATCACCAGCAACGGCAGCGCCTCCTTCTTCAACCAGGCAAGTGCGCGTTCGGAAAACGGGGGACGGGCAACAGCATCCATGACAGGCTCCGGGTGATTGGTAGCTGCATCAGACCACATCCGGGCGCAGGAGGTTCCGTTAGCGCCGGGCCACGCCCGGCGAGCGCGCAGCGTGGCCGTTCCAACACGCCGCCGGGCATGGCCCCGCGCTACCGATGCACGGGTTACGCAGGTTTTACGCCCCGACCCGGCCGCGGGCATCGCACCTTTACGGGCAGCACGCGCATCGTGTGCCCACCGCGCCGCAGGGCGCATTCCGCAAGGTGTTGTATGACCCTCCTGGTGATCCGCCACGCGTCTCCGTCGGCGCCGCACCCGCAGCTGCCGGCGCAGCTGAGCGGCCATCGCGTGCTGTGCAGCGACTGCGCCAGCCTGTCCGAGGTGCGCCAGTGCCTGTGCCAGCCACAGGCGCGCTCGGCCGACTGGGTACTGCTGGATGTCGGCGCCGCCGACGAGGCGCAATGGCAGGCCGAAGGTGGCGCGCTGCAGGCGGCGCTGGAACGGCTGCCGGCGCAGTACATCGAGCTGCAGTCCCCCAGCGAGCCCGGCCTGGAGGCACGCCTGCGCCTGCAGCACGGTCCCGCCGCAGTGGTGGTCGACCAGCGCAGCCAGCAGGCCGGTTACCCGTTGTCGCTGGCCATCGTTGGCCGCCGTCTGGCGCAGGAGGGCTGAGCCATGTCGATCTTCATCATCCGCGGCCCGGAAGCGGCCGGTGCATTGATCCGCACGGCAATGCCGCTGCCGGCGCCGGTACTGAAGTCGTTGGTGCATCGCGCGATCGACGCCGGCACCAGCGTCGCGATCCGTGCCTGCGGTTCGGAACAGGAACTGCTGGATGCGCTGCGCGTGGCCGATCACAGCCGTGGCGAGGTGACGCTGCTCGATCCGGGTGCGTGTGCCAACAGCCTGCGCCTGCAGCGGCTGCTGCCGTACCTGCACAACGCCTACGTGGAAGTGCATGACGACGGCGCGGTGGCCGAGCCGTGCCTGCCGGCCGGTGTCGGCCAGCGCCTGGGCATCGCCGCGGGGTATGGCGCGCAGAGTTATGTGCTGGCGCTGGACATCGCGCTGGACCACCTGGGGTTGGCCGAGCAGGCGAACCGGGTGCATGTAGGGACGTGATGGCCGGGCTGCGCCCGGCACCCGGGGTAGTGCCGGCCGCTGGCCGGCAACCTCAACAACAACAGCAACAGCGGAGGCTGGCATTGCTTGGGATGGCGGGGTGGGTGTCGACCTTGGTCGACACATGGATCCACGCCATGCGTGGATGAGCGACACAACGAAAAACGGCGGGGTTGCCCCGCCGTTCTTTCTTTCGTACTTCAGGCCGCGCTTACTTCAGGCCGCGGAACTTCAGCAGCGGCTCCACCGACGGGTCCTTGCCGCGGAAATCGCGGTAGAGGGTCGACAGCTCCACGCTGTTGCCGCGCGAGAGGATCTTGTCGCGGAATTCCTGGCCATTGGCGGCGGTCAGGCCACCGTGTTCGGTGAACCACTGGTAGGCGTCATGGTCCAGCACTTCGGCCCAGAAGTAGGCGTAGTAACCGGCCGAATAACCACCACCCCAGATGTGGTCGAAGTAGGTGGTGCGGTAACGCGGCGGCACCTGCGGCAGGTCGACCTTGAACTTCTTCAGTGCGCTGGCTTCAAACGCACCGACATCCTGCAGCGGCGCATCGGCCTTCTGCGTGTGCCAGGCCAGGTCCAGCAGCGCGGCCGACAGGTACTCGGTGGTCGCATAGCCCTGGTTGAAGCTGCGTGCCTTGAGGATCTTGTCGACCAGTTCCTGCGGCATCGCCTCGCCGGTCTTGTAGTGCTTGGCGTAGTTGGCAAACACCTTCGGATCCAGCGCCCAGTGCTCGTTGAACTGCGACGGGAACTCGACGAAGTCACGCGAAGTGGCGGTGCCGGCGATCGACGGGTATTTCACGTTCGAGAACATGCCGTGCAGCGCATGGCCGAACTCATGGAACATCGTGGTGACGTCGTCGAAGCTGATCAGCGCAGGCTGGCCGTCGGCCGGCTTGGTGAAGTTGCAGACGTTGTAGACCACCGGCTTGGCACCGGTCAGGCCGTCCTGTTCGACGAACACGTCCATCCATGCGCCGCCGGACTTGGTGTCACGCTTGAAGTAGTCGGTGTAGAACAGGGCCAGCGAAGTGCCGTCCTTGTCGAACACTTCGTATACCTTCATGTCCGGGTTGTAGGTCGGAATGTCGGTACGCGGCTTGAAGGTGATGCCGTACAGCTGGGTGGCGGCGTAGAAGACGCCGTTCTGCAGCACGTTGTCCAGTTCGAAGTACGGCTTGATCTGCGACTCGTCCAGATCGTACTTGGCCTTGCGCACCTGTTCGGCGTAGAAATCCCAGTCCGAAGCAGCGACCTGGAAACCACCCTTCTGCGCGTCGATCACCTTCTGGATCTCGCCGGCTTCGGCACGCGCCTTGGCCGTCGCGGCCGGCACGGTGTCGGTCAGCAGCTTGAGCGCAGCGGCCGGGGTCTTGGCCATCTGGTCGCCCAGCTGGTAGTCGGCGAAGGTGTCGAAGCCGAGCAGCTTGGCCTTCTGCGCACGCAGCTGTGCCAGGCGCTGTACGGTCTGCCGGGTGTCGTTGGCATCGCCACGCTCTGCGCGGGTTTCCGAAGCCTTCAGCACCGCGGCGCGCTGGTCACGATCGGTCAGCGAACCGAGCACCGGCTGCTGGGTGGTGTTCTGCAGCGGCAGCAGGAACTTGCCATCCAGCTTGCGGTCCTTGGCGGCAGACGCAGCGTTGTTGATCGCATTGTCGTCCAGGCCGGCCAGCTTGGCCTTGTCGTCGACGACCACGGCGGCAGCGGCGGTAGCGGCCACCAGGCGGGTGTGGAACTGGGTGGAGAGGGTGGTCTCTTCCACGTTGAGCTTGCGCAGGCTCGCCTTGTCGGCGTCGGACAGCTGGGCACCGGCGCGCACCAGGCCGTCGTAGTAATGCTCGACCAGGCGCTTCTGCACCGGGTCCAGTTCCAGCGTGTCACGCTGGTCGTACAGCGACTTCACACGCGCGAACAGCTTCGGGTCGAGGTTGATCTCGTCCTGGTGCGCGGCCAGCTTCGGTGCGATGTCTTCCTGGATCTTCTGGCGCGCTTCGGTGCCGTCGGCCTGGACCAGGCCGAAGAAGATGCGCGACACGCGGTTCAGGGTCTCGCCGCTGCGCTCCATCGCCACCAGCGTGTTGTCGAAGGTGGCCGGCTCAGGGTTGTCGGCGATCTTGCGGACATCAGCCAGGTGCTGGCGCATCCCTTCTTCGAAGGCCGGCAGGTAGTCGCTGTCCTTGATCTTGTCGAACTGCGGGGCCTGGAACGGCAGCGTGCTGGCGCTCAGCAGCGGGTTGGTGGAGGCTTCGGCCGGCTGCTGGGCCGGGGCTTTCTGGGCATCGGACACGGGGGTGGACTCCTTGCCGGAACAGGCCGCCAGCGCCAGGCTGATGGCGGCGGCCAGGACTACGGTACGCGACATGTAAAACGCTCCTTGGGCAGACGGTATGGGATACCAGCCGTCCACCCTACTCCTGTCGCGCACGCCCGGCATGTGCCGGACGTGGCGTCTAGGCAGCGGCGCGCGGCCGGCTCAGACCGTGCCGCGGGTCTTGCCGATCCAGGGCCGGTAGAACTCGCGGATCGCCGCCATGTCGGCTGCGTCGTCTCCGCTGGGATGGAACACCGGGCCGATGCCGATGATCTTTTCCGGGTAATGGAAATACGCCGCCAGAACCGGCACATCAGCCATCCGCGCGATCTTCAGGAAACCGGCCTTCCAGTCCTTCACCGCCTTGCGCGTGCCTTCCGGGGTGATGGCAAACCACATCTTCTCGTTGTTGCGCAGCAGGTCCACCGCCTGGCCCACCGTGCCCTGCGGCGAACTGCGGTCCAGCGGGATCACGCCCAGCTTGTGCAACAGGGGGCCCAGTGGCCACCAGAACAGCGAGGCCTTGCCCAGCACCTTGACCTTCATGCCCAGTGCGATCTTGGCCGCCATACCCCACAGGCCATCCCAGTTGGACGAATGCGGGGCGATGATGAAGACCAGCTTCGGGATGTCGGGCAGGGTGCCGGTAACCTTCCAGCCGCCCATGCGCAGCGTGCAGCGCGCCAGCCAGCGCAGGAAGCGGTTGGGTTTGACCTGCGGCATGTTCGGCGGAATGGCCGGCAGCAACGGCGTCGGGTTGTTCAAGCAATCACTCCCAGTCACGTGATGAGCGCCCGCGCTTGACCTGCGCGCGCCCGCGTTTGGCGTCCAGACGACGCAGTTTCGACCCGAGGGTCGGCTTGGTGGCCTTGCGTGGCTTGGGCACGTGCAGCCCGGCCTGGATGAAGGCCGCCAGCCGCTCGCGCGCATCCTCGCGATTGCGATCCTGGGTACGGAATCGTTGCGCGTCGATGACCAGCACGCCTTCGCCGGTCATGCGCCGGTCGCGCCGCGCCAGCAGGCGTTCGCGCAACGGTTCGGGCAACGAGGGCGAGCCGGCCACATCGAAACGCAGTTCCACCGCGGTGGAAACCTTGTTGACGTTCTGGCCACCGGCACCACTGGCACGTACGAAACGCTCGACGATCTCGCCGTCGGGGATTTCAAGCTGCGCGCTGATGGTGACCGGTCCACTGCCCATCCGCGCATTGTAGCGGCAGCCACGCGACGGAGTGCGTCATTGCGCACCGTATGCCGCCGATCAGGTACCGAACACGCCGCCTTCGCCTCGGCTGCCGGTATGCTGGCCGTCCCATGTACTGCAGGAAGCCCCGCATGACCCGCACCACACCCGCCCTGCCGTCCCTGCTGCGCCGCGCCGCCCTGCTGCTGGCGCTGGCCGTGGCCAGCGTTCCGGCACTGGCCGCCCCGCCGACCGATGGCGACATCAACCGCCTGCTGTCAGCCTCGCGCGCGCAGAGCATGATCGACACCATGCTGCCGCAGATCGAGGCGATGCAGCAGCAACAGTTCCAGCAGGTGGCCGCGCAGCGCCAGCTCAACGCCCAGCAGCAGGAGCAGCTGAAGCGGATCCAGGCGCGGACCAGCCAGACCCTGCGCCAGGCCCTGTCGTGGCAGCAGCTGCGGCCGATGTACGTGGACCTGTACAAGAAGACGTTCAGCAAGGAAGACGTGCTGGCGATGGCCGAGTTCTACGAGAGCGCCGCCGGCCAGAGCCTGCTGGACAAGACCCCGGCCCTGATGCAGAACGTGATGGTGGCGATCCAGGCCCGCATGCAGCCGTTGTTCGCGGACCTGCAGAAGGACCTGGAAGCGATCGTCAACGAGCCGGAAAAGAAGTGAGGTAGTGCCGGCCGCTGGCCGGCTCCCCAGTACATCTGGAATCGCGTAGCTGCCGGCCAGCGGCCGGCACTACCGTCAAGCGGTATCCACCTGCCAGCCGAACAGGTCCAGCGCCTTCTGGAACCCGCCGTCCAACGGCGCACGCACGTCCACCGTGCCACCGTCCGGATGCGGGAAGCGCAGGCGCTCGGCGTGCAGCAGCATGCGGTGTACGCCCTGCATGCGGAAGATGCGGTTGTGCCGACCATCACCGTGGCTGGTGTCGCCGATCATGTGGTGCGACAGGTGCTTGAGGTGCCGGCGGATCTGCCGGAAACGCCCGGTCTGCGGCTGGCAGCGCAGCAATGCATAGCGCGAACTGGTGAACTCTCCGATCGGCACTGACAGCTCGCCGGTGGCCAGGCGCTGGAAGTCGGTCACTGCCGGCTTCTTCACCGGCTTGCCCGGGCCACCGTCGAGGTCGTGGTCGACCCGCCAGGACAACTCGGCCGGCCAGCCACGGCAGACCGTCAGGTAGTCCTTGGCCACTTCACCGCCCATCAGCGCCTTGCCCAGCGTGCTGGCGGTCTCGCGGTCGAAAGCCAGCAGCAGACAGCCGCTCGTCGCCCGGTCCAGGCGATGCACGAGGAAGATCGGGCGACCCAGCTGCTCGCGCAGGCGGTCGGCCAGGAAGTCGTCTTCGCCACGGGCCAGTTTGCTGTCGTGGACCATCAGCCCGGCAGGCTTGTTGACCACGGCCAGGCGCTCATCCAGGTACAGCAGCTGCAGGGGCGCGGTGTCGGTCTCGACCGCGGCGAGGGTATCGGGTTCGGTGCTCACCGCGGGATTATACGGGTGCCCTGATCGGGGTCAGATCCCTTTCCCTGTGGAAAAGGGATCTGACCCCAGGTAGGCAGATGCGCCGGTCAGGCGTTGCGCACGGCCAGCAACTCGCCGTTGCCCACCGGCACCAGACTGGTGCTGAAGTCCGGATCAGCATCCAGCAGCACGCGCAGCGGTTGCATCTCTTCCGCATGCGAGGTGGCGTTGTCCACCACCAGCAGGCCACCGGGGCGCAGCACGCGGCGCAGCTGCGGCCACCAGCCGGCGTACTGCCCGCGGTCCGAATCGAGGAACAGCAGGTCGATGCAGGCATCGGCGGCCTGCGCCAGCCAGAGCCCGGCATCGCCATGGACCAGGCTGATGCGATCACCCAGGCCACTCCGTGCAAACGTGGCTCGCGCCATCGCCACCTTGTCGTCGGCGTACTCCAGCGTGGTCACGTGGCCGCCGATGGCGGCGGCGGCCTCGGCCAGCCACAGCGTGGAATAGCCGTTGGACGTACCGATTTCCAGCACCCGGTGAGTGTTGCCGAATCGCACCAGAACCGACAGGAACTCACCGGTGTCAGGCGTGATGTTGAGCATGCGTCGGCCGCGCTCGCTTTCGCGTGCGTCGTTGTCGGCGCCGAAGCGGACCAGCTCGTCCTTGAGCGCTTTCAGCACGGGGCCTACTTCCACCACGCGCGCAGCAGCGCGACCGCACCGACCGCACCGGACAGCCAGCTCCACATCGGCAGGTCACCCCAGTACCAGCCCGGTGGCTGCACCACATACATCAGTGCGGCGATGGCCAGCAGGCCGACACCGGTGATCGCACCCACCGCGCGCTTCTGCAGGCGCTGCACGCTGGCATCCAGTGCGGCCAGGTCGCGCGAACGCATCGACAGTTCGTGGCGTCCTTCCACCTGCTGGGTCAGCCAGGCGTGTACCAGGCGCGGCATGTCCGGCGCGTGGGTCATGATTTCCGGCAGCCGCTTGCCGATCTCGCGCACCACGCGGCGCGGGCTGTAGCGCTCGCGCAGGATCTTCGCCAGCACCGGCTTGGCCACTGCCCAGATGTCGATCTGCGGGTCGAGCTGGCGGCCGACGCCTTCGATGTTCAGCAGGGTCTTCTGCAGCAGGATCAGCTGCGGCTGCAGGGTCAGCTGGTAACGCTGGGCCACGCGGAACAGCTTCATCAGCACTTCGGCCAGCGAGATCTGCGACAGCGGCCGGGTGAAGTACGGCTCGCACACCGAACGCACGGCGGCCTCGAGATCATCGATGCGCACGTTGTCCGGCATCCAGCGCGCCTGCACGTGCAGTTCGGCGATGCGGCGGTAATCGCGGTTGAAGATGGCCATGAAGTTCTCGGCCAGGTAGTACTGATCTTCCTGGGAGAGCTGGCCCATGATGCCGAAGTCCAGCGCGATGAAGCGCGGGTTGGCGCGGCGCGACGGATCGGTGTCGACCCAGATGTTGCCGGCATGCGCGTCGGCATGGAAGAAGTTGTCGCGGAACACCTGGGTGTAGAACACCCGCACCCCCTTGGCAGCCAGTGCCTTGCGGTCGATGCCCGCCTTGTCCAGTGCAGCAATGTCATCGGAGGGGATGCCCCACACGCGCTCCAGGGTCAGCGCGCGCTCGGCGGTGTGGCTCCAGATCACTTCCGGCACGTACAGGTCGTCGCTGTTTTCCCAGAAGCGGCGCAGCACGCTGGCATTGGCGCCTTCGCGCTGCAGGTCCAGCTCGGCGGACAGGGTGTTTTCGACTTCGGCCACCACTTCGCGCGGACGGATCTTGTCGGCGCGCGGATGGGTGCGCTCGACCAGGGCAGCCAGCGAATTGAGCAACGCGATATCGGCGTCGATCTGCTTCTCGATGCCCGGGCGCAGCACCTTGACCACCACCTGGCGGCCATCGGCCAGCGTGGCCGCGTGCACCTGTGCGATCGACGCCGAGGCCAGCGGCTCGGTGTCGAAGCTGGCGAAGGCCTCGCTGACCGGCAGGCCGAGCGCTTCTTCGACGATGCGGCGTGCGGTCTCGCCATCGAACGGCTTGACGCGGTCCTGCAGCAGGGTCAATTCATTGGCCACGTCCGGCGGCACCAGGTCGCGGCGGGTGGACAGGATCTGGCCGAACTTGACGAAGATCGGGCCGAGATCCTGCAGTGCCAGGCGCAGGCGTGCACCGCGCGACTGAGCAGCGATGTCGGCCGAAGCGCGCGGCACGAACGGCTTGGCCAGGCGCAGCCAGCGCTCGGCGGGGGTGCCCTGCAGCAGGTCGTCCAGGCGGTAGCGCAGGATCACCCGGCCAATGCGGCTGGCGCGCAGCACAGCCTTCATGCGGCACCCCGCAGGCGCTGTACGCGCGCGCCGAGACGTTCGACGTCATCGCGCAGCACGTCCACATCATCATGGAAGGCATCCAGCTCAGCGCGCGGCACCACGTCGCGCGATTCCTCGGTGATGAATTCGGCGGCGCTGTGGGCCAGGTCGATCGCGCCCTGCCGCGCGTGCTGCAGAGCGCTGCGCAGGGTGTTGGCAACCTGCACGCCCAGCACCTCGCCGAACACGCTGACGAAGGGCTGTTGCCAGTCCGGATCGAAGCCCTTGGCGAGCTGCTGCAGGCGGCGCGCCAGTTCGGCATCGCCGGCCACGCGCACGCGGCCCTTGCCGTTGTTGTCGGCGCGCCGTGCACTGGCCAGCAACGGCAGCTGCGCGAGCACGCCGGCCAGGCTGCTGCGCACGGCCAGATCGGCTTCCTGTGCGTCCACTGGACCGACCCGCAGCTGGTCGCCATCGACACTGATGCGCATCGCCAGAGAGGGCGCTTCCAGGGTCAGGTCGATATGCCGGCCATCCAGGCTGGCCAGCGCGTGGCGGGTATCCGGATCCAGCGCCAGCGCGCGGTTCAGGGCGATCTGCAGGGCGCGGCCGGCGACCGGCTTGAGGGACTTGAGCAGGGAGAGAGCCATGTGTGCATTCTACCTGCGTGGGTGGGGGGCTTGGGCCGGGCTGCTGCCCGGCACCCGCAGAGGCCACTGCCAGAGCAACATCAAAGGCTGGCTTCCTGTGGGAGGCGGGGTGGTGTGGGTTTACGGGGACGCCGTGAACCCGTCCATGGGGGCTTGGTCGCCGCTTGCTCGTGTGCGCTGTCCTGCGCACACGGCAAGACCGGGGTTGGGCGTCCTGCCCAACCCGCCCGAGGCATGCCTCGGGCCCATGCGGCTCACACCCCGCAAACCCACACCACCCCGCCTTCGACAGTTTCCTGCAGTCTGTCGGAACGACTGGGGTCGGATCCCGTTGCTGCGCAACGGGCTCTGACCCCAATGCTGATGGCATCTCGCGTTGGTAGATGCCGACCTTGGTCGGCGCTGGATTTCCGGGAGCCAACCAAGGTTGGCCGCTACTTGAGCCGGCCGCCAGGCGGTTCATCTGTGCCTCACCTGAGCGGCAATGGAAGGTTCATGCTGTACGGCCACGCAACGCAAAGGACATCGCAACACCATGGCACGGACCCGGGTCGGCATCATCTTCGGTGGCAAGTCTTCCGAGCACGAAGTTTCGCTGCAGTCGGCGAAGAACATCCTCGATGCGCTTGATCGCGAGCGCTTCGAGCCGGTGCTGGTCGGCATCGACAAGCAGGGCCAGTGGCATCTGAGCCAGCCGGATACCTTCCTGATCAATGCCGATGATCCGTCGCGCATCACGCTGCATCGGTCCGGCACGTCGCTGGCGGTACGCCCGGGTGCCGAGCAGTCACAACTGCAGCCGTCCGATGCAGCCAGTGCGCTGGGACAGATCGATGTGGTGCTGCCGATCGTGCATGGGCCGCTGGGCGAGGACGGTGCGTTGCAGGGCCTGCTGCGCATGGCCAACCTGCCCTTCGTCGGTTCGCCGGTACTGGGCTCGGCGGTGGCGATGGACAAGGACGTGACCAAGCGCCTGCTGCGCGACGCCGGGCTGCAGGTGGCACCGTGGCTGTGCATCCGTCGCCATCAGGCGGCGGCAGTCGATGTCGATGCGGTGATCGCGCAGCTCGGCCTGCCGTTGTTCGTGAAGCCGGCCAACCAGGGTTCGTCGGTGGGTGTGAGCAAGGTCAAGGATGCGGCGGGCTTCGCCGGGGCACTGGAACTGGCGCTGCGTTATGACCACAAAGTGCTGGTGGAATCGGCGGTGGTCGGCCGTGAGATCGAGTGCGCGGTGCTGGGCAACGAACTGCCGCAGGCCAGCCTGTGCGGCGAGGTGGTGGTACACGACGAGTTCTACGCCTACGACACCAAGTACATCAACGAGGATGGCGCCGAGGTGGTGGTGCCGGCGGATATCGATGCCGCAACCCAGGCGCGCATCCAGCAGATCGCGCTGCAGGCCTACCAGGCGCTGGAGTGTGCGGGCATGGCGCGCGTGGATGTGTTCCTCACCGCAGACGGTGAGATCGTCATCAACGAGGTCAACACGCTGCCGGGCTTCACCCGCATCAGCATGTACCCGAAGCTGTGGGGCGCCAGCGGTGTGGACTACACCACGCTGATCACGCGCCTGATCGAACTGGCGCTGGAGCGCCATGAAGCCGATCGCGGATTGCACAGCGCCGTGTAGGGGCGCTCTCTGTAGAGTCGAGCATGGCTCGACTCTACAAAGGAGCGTACCGGCCAACGGTCGGCACCCACCGGAAAGAGCAGTGCCGGCCAGCGGCCGGCACTACCCTGCGGTCTTCTAACCGCGCTTGCGGAACATCGAGATCACTGCCAGTACCAGGAACACAACGAACAGGATCCAGGCAATGTTGCTGGCGGCACCGGCGATGCCGGAGAAGCCGAGCACGGCGGCGATGATGGCGATGACGAAGAAAATAACGGCGTAATGCAGCATGGTGCTCCTCGCAGATGTCCGGGCCGTTGGATGGCGTGGGTCCATCCTCCCGATTCGGCGGTGTGCAACCAGTGATGGCAGGCTCTGCGCGTGATGAAGTCTTCAGCGCCGTGAGCCTGACGTCATGACGCAGCCTTCAGCCTGCGCAGCCCTTCTTCAATGCTGACCTGCGGCACGTAGCCGAAATCGCGGCGCGCCGGTTCCATGCTGTACCAGTGAGGTGTGCACAGCTGCTCGGCCAGGAAGCGGGTCAACGGCGGCTCGCCGCGCAGGCGCAGCAGCGGCCACAGCCGTTCGCAGACCGCACCAATGCGATAAGCGGTCTTGAAGCTGATCGCCTTGTCCACCGTCGGTGCACCCACAGCGGCCAGCAGCTTGTTGACCAGCTCGCGCATCGGCAGCGGTTCGCCGTTGGAAATGAAGTAGGCCTTGCCCGCACACGCTGCACCCGGGGCCAATGCCTCGAAAGCGAGGAAGTGCGCGAGCGCGGCGTTGTCGATGTAAGTGGTATCCACCTTGTTGTTGCCATCGCCGACCAGGCGCAGGCGGCCCTGCCGTGAACGTTCGGCCAGGCGCGGCACCAGCTGCTGGTCGCCCGGGCCCCAGATCAGGCGCGGGCGCAGCGCCACCGTCGCCAACGAGGCGTCGTTGGCCGCCAGCACGCGCTGTTCGGCAATCGCCTTGGTCGCCGCATACGGCGCCTGGAAATCTTCGCCGTACGGGACTTCATCGGCACCCAGGCCCTCCACCGGATGGGTGGCGCGGTGGGTAACACTGGGCGTGGAGGTGTAGACCAAGCGGCTGATGCCATGTGCACGGCAGGCCGCGATGACGTTGTCGGTGCCGACCACGTTGGCCTGGTGGTAGCTGTCATAGCTGCCCCAGGCGCCGGCCTTCGCACCGTTGTGGAATACCGCATCGACGCCGGCCACCGCGTGCAGCACCGCCTGCGCATCGGCCAGATCGCCGCGGATCTGGCCCACGCCCATGGCCTGCAGTTCCGGGTAGTGGCTGCGGTTGAACGCCAGCACCTGGTGGCCACGTTCGACCAGACCGCGGCACAGCGCCTGGCCAAGGAAACCACCACCACCGGTGACCAGGATCTTCATGCGCGCTTCTCCAGTTCGGCGCTGGCCCAGACGGCGAGCTTCTCGCGGCCGATCTTGGCGTTGTGACGGATATCAACGGGGAACGCCGGATGCACCAGGAAGTGCTGCAGGCCGGCTTCTGGCGCGCGGGCTGCTGCGTGCGCACGCAGCGCTTCCTGCAGCGCCGGGCTGTCTGACTGACCACGTTGCAGTTCCACGCACAGCACCGGCACCTGCGCACCGGCCGGACCAACACCGACCAGCGCCGTGCGCGCAACCCCGGGCACGGTATTGAACACCGGCTCGACCTGCTCGGTGTACAGCGGCCCATGCGCGGTTTCCACCCGATGGGTCTTGCGGCCGCAGAACCACAGACGACCCTGCGCATCGAAGTAGCCGACGTCGCCCATGCGATGCACGACGCGCACGCTGCCATCAGCCAAGGTCTCGCTGATCTTCGCCGCCGCGGTGGCCTGCGGGCGGTTGAAGTAGCTGTCGGTGGCGGTCGGTCCGGCCACGGTGATCTCGCCCACCTCGCCCACCGCCAGCACACGCGCCTGCGACCAGTCCGGCAGCGGTGCGTCATCGATGGCGATGATGCGCACCTCGTTCGGCTCGACCACGCTGCCCACGCAGGTACCGGCGCCGGCCTCGGTAGCAGCACGGGTGCGCTCCAGCTCGCGGCCCTCCACCACCGCCACCGGCAAGCATTCGGTGGCGCCATACGGGGTCCAGAACTGCGCATCGGCGGGCAGCAGACTGCGGATGGTAGCGACCACATCCGGCGGCACCGGCGCACCGGCCGAGGTCACCCGGGTCACCGTTGGCAGGGGCCGGCCGTGGCGGGCCAACACCCGCATCAGCGCCGGCGAGCCGAACAGCTGGGTCACCCCGAAGCGCTGGATCGCGTCATGCAGCCGCGCAGGGTCGGCCTGCGCCGGCCGGGTAGGGTCCATGTCCGGAATCACCGAGGTCAGGCCCAGCGCCGGGTCGAACAAGGCAAACGGCGGGAAGGTCGGCAGGTCCACGCCGCCCGCTTCCATGCCGAAGGCGCTGCCCAGCAGCTGGATCTGGCCGACAAAGTGGCGGTGGCGGTAAACCACGCCCTTGGGCACGCCGGTCGAGCCGCTGGTGAACAGGATCGCGGCCATGTCCTCGCCATCGGTAGCGGCCAGCATCGGCCCCCTGTTGGCGCCAGCGCGTTCCAGCGCGGCCAGAGTGGTTCCGCCCCAGCCCAGGCGCCGACCGACGGTGACCAGACGGGTTGCCGACGGTGCCCAGCGCAGGACCAGCCGCGCCACATGGGCCAGCGGAATGCCGATGAAGGCTTCCGGCTGCGCCTCGTCCAGGCACTGCTTCAGCGCGCGCTTGTCGATGCCCGGGTCGACCAGTACCGGCACCGCGCCCAGCTTGAACAGCGCGAACATCAGCAGGAAGAACTCCGGCGACGGCCGCACCATCACCACCGTGCGCACCCCGCGGCCGATCCCATAGCCGGCCAGGCCGGCGGCCATGGCGTCGCTGCGGGCGTCCAGCTGGCGGTAATCCAGGGTCACATCGTAGGCGGCCATGCCGTTGCCGGCGCCGCGGCGGCCAGGGCAGCGGATGGCGATCTGGTCGGGGCGTTCACGCGCCAGTTCAGGCAAACGGGCCGAAATATTGCAGGGTCGGTTCATCCGTTCATTGTCGCCGCTTACGGAATTTCTTGCGCGGCGGCCCACTTCGTGGAAAATCCGCACCCTCGTTCCTGATTCCGACTGCCGCCCGGGGCGGCTTGCCCATGCAACATCCCTGCATGACCTGCGGCGCCTGCTGCACTCAATACCGCGTGGCCTTCCACTGGATGGAATCGGACGAGGTCACTCCCGGTGGCGTCCCCCACCAGCTGACCGAGGTGCTCGATCCGCACCGGCTGTGCATGCGCGGCACCCACTCCAAGCCGGTGCGCTGCGTGGCGCTGGATGCGCAGATCGGCGTGTATTCACGCTGCACCATCCACCCCAACCGGCCCAGCGTGTGCCGCGAGGTGGATGCGTCGTGGGAATACGGCAAGGCCAGCCCGCAGTGCGACAAGGCCCGTATCGCCTATGGGCTGGATCCGTTGACCCTGGCCGACTGGCGCTGGCGCGACGAAGCGGGCAACGACGACGACCATCCGGACGACAACGGCAACAGCCCGTCTTCGCCGCCGCAGGCGCCGATCGCGGCGTAGTGGTAGTGCCGGCCGCTGGCCGGCAACCTCATGAACCCGGCGCGCATTGTGCGCTTGCCGGCCAGCGGCCGGCACTACCGGGATCCGACCCGGGAACCGATCAGATCGGGTTCTTGACCAGGAACGCCCGGATCTCCGGCACCAGCACTTCATGCTTGTCTTCCAGCACGTAGTGGCCGGCATCCTCGAAGGCATGCACCTGCGCCTTCGGCAACGCCGCCTGGAAGCCCTTCAGGAAGTGGTGGTCGAACACGAAGTCGCGCAGGCCCCAGCCGAGGAAGGCCGGACGATCGGCGAACGACGGCAGCGCCTTGCCGGCGCGCTCCAGCAGTGACCACGCCTTGTCGGCCGGCGACAGCGGAATGTCCTGCATGAAGCGGATGGTGCTGATGCGGTTGGCGTAGCTGTTGTACGGCGACACGTAGGCGCGGCGCACATCGGCCGGCATCTTCCGCTCCACGCCCAGCCACGAGGCACCGGACGAGAACGCGTTGAAGGTGCGGATGATCCACTCGCCGATCTTCCAGTGGCGGCCCAGCGCGATCTGCCACGGCATCTTCTTCGCCGCCGGCATCGGGAACGCGGCCGTGTTGAGCACCACCAGGCGCTTCACCTGGTCATGGTGCGACAGCGCCCAGCCGAAGCCGATCATGCCGCCCCAGTCGTGCACGGCCAGCGTCACCGGACCGGTGATGCCCAAGTGCTTCAGCAACGCGTCCAGATCATCCACGCGCGACTGCAGCGTGTACTCGTAGCGGCTGTCATCGGGCTTGTCCGACAGGCCCATGCCGATGTGGTCCGGCACGATGCAGCGGTACGTGTCCGACAGTCCGGACACCAGCGTGCGCCAGTAATAGCTCCACGACGGGTTGCCGTGCACCATCACCACCACCTCGCCATCGCTCGGACCTTCGTCGAGATAGTTCATCGACAGGCCAGGGCGGACCTCGAAACGCTGCGGGTGGGCGGGGTAACCGGGAAGCTGGGACATCGGATCGCACCTGTAGAAAGGGCCGGTAGAACCGGCCCTTGGACACTTGGAAAATCATCGCTGCCCGTCGCGAGCGGTTGGCTGGCACGTGCGGACGGCGCGCAGCAGGTCAGCGGTGACTTTTTTACCAGACCACTTCAGCCATCGAGCAGTTCAGGCCCGAGCCGATGCCCAGAAGCGCGATGCGATCGCCCTTCTTCAGCTTGCCCAGCTGCTTGAGCTTGCTCAGCACGATCGGCACCGAGGCCGGGCCGATGTTGCCGTGCTCGCCGAAGATGGTCATGACCTTCTTCGGGTCGATGCCGAAGTTCTTGATGAACGCAGCGGTATGCGGCTGGCTGACCTGGTGGATCACGAACTGGTCCAGCTCTTCCACGGCCCAGCCCAAGGCGATCTTGGCGGCGGTGAAGGTCTTCTGGGCCAGCTTGATGCCTTCGATCAGCAGCAGGCGGGTATCGGTGACCATGCGGTCCAGGTTGCCCAGGCACAGCTGGTTCCACTCGGTGGCCGAGCGGGTCACGCCGCCCTTGTAGCGCGGTGCATCCGGCACCAGCTCCGAGCGCGCCATCACCATCGCGGCGGCACCCGAACCGGTGGTCAGGGCGGCCAGTTCGTTGCGGAAGTCGTCGGCGGTGACGTCCGGGGCGGTCATCCGCTCCAGGGTCTTCTCGTACACCAGGTTGGCGGTCTCGCCGTCCACCACCAGCGCGTAGTCGATGTCACCGCGCTCGATCATGCGCGCCGCGATATCCATGCCGTTGATGAAGGCCAGGCAGGCATTGGCGACGTCGAAGGTCATGCACTCGTCGCTGACGCCGAGGTTGCCGGAGACGATCGACGCAGTGGACGGCTCCAGGTAGTCGCGGCTGACCGAGGTGTTGACCAGCAGGCCCACCTGCGTCGCATTGATGCCTGCGTCTTCCAGCGCCTTGCGGCCGGCCATGGTGGCGGCGTCGGAGGCCAGCACGCCGTTGTCCCACAGGCGGCGGGCATGGATGCCGGCGATATCGCCGAGCACGTCGGTGCGGATACCAAGGCGATCCAGCGTCGGCTGCAGCCGCTCGTTGATTTCCTTGGTCGTCAGCGTATGCGGCGCATCAACGTGTGCCAGGCCGGCGATCGAGACATTCTTGAAGAGCATCGAGGTTAGCGCCAAGGCTCAGGCAAAAGGGGGCGCTATTCTATAACTCCCGGGGCCTTCACCGCATCTTTACGAATTCAGGCTTGGCCGTATGGTGAAGCATTCAGCGCGGCGGGCACTGGAATGCGGCGAAGCGCTGGCTGCCCTCGGCCGGTGCGGCAGCGGCCTGCACGGCATTGGCACCGGCGCTCGGGGCCTCGTTGCGGGCCAGGGTTTCCAGCTCTTCCTGCACGCGCAGCGGGTTGCGGTTGTAGAAACCGACCTTGCTCTTCACCGTGACCACCACCTCGCCCTTGGCGATGCAACCGGCCGGAACCGGGCCTGCCGGCAGCACGCGGGTCGTCTTGCCCGCCGGTTCGATCGGCACCCAGGTACAGGCGGTGACGGTGAGCAGCAGGGAGGAAAGCAGCAGAACGCGCATGGGCAGATCCTGGAAGGGTATGGGGGGATTCTGCCTGAACAGCCTGAATCGGGGGTAGCCCGTGGGCGGGGTCAGATCCCCCGCAGGGACTCTGACCCCTTCAGAGTTGCCGGCCAGCGGCCGGCACTACCAAGGGGAGCCGGCCCGCCACATGGCGGGCCGGGTCTTGCCTTATTTCATTTCTTGACCGGATTGCCTTCGGCGTCGATCACCGTCACCTCACCCAGATTCAGCGCACGCACCGCCGCTTCAGTCTGCTTGAGGTCACCCACCACCACCCAGGTCAGCGCCTGCGGCTTGATCTCGGCGGCGGCCTGCTGCACCTGTGCCGGGGTCATCGACTCGATCTCGGCCTTGCGACGCAGCACGTAGTCGTCCGGGCGCTTGAACTGCACGATCGAACCGATGGTCGACGCCACCGCGCTGGCGGTCTCGTAGGCACCAGGCAGGCTCAGGGTCTGGATGTTGCGGATGCGGTTGACCTCGGCGGCGGTGGCCGGCTTGCTGCCATCGGCGAACGCGGCAATTTCCTTGCGCATTTCCGCCATCGCCGGGCCGGTCTTGTCGATCTGCACCGGCGCGCTGGCCATCCACGGGCGCTGGCCCACCGAGTTGATCGCGCTGCTGCGCGCACCGTACGACCAGTGCTTGTCCTCACGCAGGTTCATGTTCAGGCGCGAGGTGAAGTCGCCGCCGATCACGCCGTTGGCGATGTCGAAGCGGGTCGAGCTGGTGGCGCTGGACGGCGCCACCACCTGACCGGCGAACAGGTTGGCCTGCACCGCGCCCGGCTGGTCGATCAGGAACACGCGCGGGCCCTTCGGCAATGCGACGTCGGTGGCCGCCTTCACCTGCGGGGCGTCGCCGGCAGCCTTCCAGTCGCCCAGCTGCTTGTCCAGCAGCGGCACGATCTCGGCCAGGGTGGTGTCACCGACCACGATCAGGGTGCCGTTCTGCGGACGCAGCCAATCGTGGTGGAAGTCGACCAGGTCTTCGCGGGTCAGGCCGTTGATCGCCGCCTCGTCACCGCTGCCGGTAAACGGAATGGCATACGGGTGGCCCTTGCCGTACAGCAGCGGCGGCAGCACGCGCATCGCCACCGCACCCGGGTTGACCTTCTCCTGCTGGATGCCGGCGATCCAGGTCGCCTTGACCCGGTCGATCTCGCCCTGCTCGAAGCGCGGCTCACGCAGCAGGTCGCGGTACAGTGCCAGCGACGGCGCCAGGTTTTCCTTCAGTGCCGACAGGTCCACGCTCATCGAGTCCAAGCCGGCCGAGGCATCCAGGCTGGCACCCAGCGCATCGGCAGCATCGGCGAAGGCCAGCGAGCCGAGCTTGCCGGCGCCTTCGGTCATCAGGCTCATGGTGAAGTTGGCGGTGCCCGGCTTGCGGCCCTGGTCGGCGCTGAAGCCGCCCGGGAACTGGTAGCTGAACTGCACCACCGGAATCTCATGGCGTTCGGCCAGGATCACCTGGGTGCCATTCTTCAGCGTGGCGCGCTGCAGGGCCGGGAACTTCAGCTGCGGGAACTCGCGGGTCTGCGGCACGCCGGCCTTGCGGTCCACCTGTTCGGGCAGGGTGCTGTACTTCGGGTCCACCGCCGGCACGTTGAACGGCTTCGGTGCCTGGCTTGGTTCCTCCTTCAGTGCCACGCGCTCACCCGGTGCGATCACCAGGGTATGGCTGCCCTTGTCCAGCCACTGGGCGCCCAGGCGGCTGAGATCGGCGGCACTGGCCTTGTCGATGTTGGCCAGCGAGGTGCGGAAGCAGCCCGGGTCGCCGGTGAACACCGCGCACTCGGCCAGCGCATCGGCCTTGCCGCCAAAGCCGCCGATGCGCTCGATGCCACGGATGAAGCCGGCGCGGGCGCCGGTCTTGGCGCGCTCCAGCTCGGCCGCGGTCGGGCCCTGCTTGATCAGGCGGTCCAGTTCCTCGTCGATGATCTTCTCGACCTTGGCCGGATCCTGGCCCTGCTTCACGGTCGCCACGATCACGAAGTTGGAGCCCAGCTGCGAGGCCGACAGGCCCGAACCGATGCTGTCCACCAGCTTGTCCTGGTGCTGCAGGCGCTGGCTCAGGCGCGAGGACTTGGCACCGCCCAACACCTCGGCGAACAACTGCAGCTGGTCGATGTCGGCGGTGCCGACCTGCGGCACGTTCCAGGCGCGGTAGATGCGCGCCTGCGGCACCTTGTCGGTCATCGTCTCGCGGGTATCGGCGCTGCGCTTGGCCACGTTCACTGCCGGCTGCGCCATGCTCGGGCCGGCCGGGATGCTGCCGAAGTACTTGGCAGCCTTTTCCTTGGCGGTGGCCAGGTCGATGTCACCGGCCAGCACCAGCACCGCGTTGTTCGGGCCGTACCAGGTGCGGAACCAGGTCTTCACGTCGTCCAGCGAAGCGGCGTTGAGATCGTTCATCGAACCGATCACACCGTGGTGGTACGGGTGGCCGACCGGGTACAGCGCCTTGTTGAGCTGATCCCAGGCCTGGCCATAAGGCTGGTTCTCGCCCTGGCGCTTCTCGTTCTGCACCACGCCACGCTGCTCGTCCAGCGCGGCCTGGTCGATCGCACCGACCAGGTGGCCCATGCGGTCCGACTCCATCCACAGCGCCATGTCCAGCGCGGTGGTCGGCACGTTCTCGAAGTAGTTGGTGCGGTCGGTGTTGGTAGTGCCGTTCTGGCCGGTGGCACCCACCTGCTTGAAGGGCTCGAAGTACTCACCGTCGTGGTTTTCGCTGCTCTGGAACATCAAATGTTCGAACAGGTGCGCGAAGCCGGTGCGGCCGGCCGGCTCGTCCTTGCTACCCACGTGGTACCAGACATTGACCGCGACGATCGGCGCCTTGCGATCGGTATGCACGATCACGCGCAGGCCATTGGGCAGGGTGAACTGCTCATACGGGATATCGACCTTGGCCGGTACCGCCGGCTTGGCGGCCAGTGCAGAGGTTGGGGCGAGCGTGCCCAAGGCGGTGCTGAGGGCAACGGCCAGCAATGCAGCGCGCGGGCGAAGGGCGAGAGACATATCCAGATCCTTGGTCACATAGGTGAACCCCGATCCTAGCCTGCGCACGCAGCGGCAGGAATCGGTCGCCAGTCACTGGGGGTGTTTGCCCTTGTGCACCATTCGCGGCCCCTCACGGCCGTGTCCTGGGCGGTCACATGCACCGGCAGCCATCGTCCGGACAGTGTCCGCAACGCATCAAATGGACAGGTGTCCGCCCACCGGACACTTTTTGTCCGACAAAAATCCTTTTAAATCAATGATTAAAAGTTGGCACGGGGATTGCTTGGTACTTCCTGCGCCAGGAAGGGCTTCAGACAAAAGCTGACTGAAGACTGAACAAATGCAGGAAATGGAAAATTTTCCTTGCATGCCCAGAATTGGTGTACTACCTTACTACCACACCACTACCCACCAACACTAAACAGGCCCCGTCATGAACGCCAAGACCATTGCCATCGCCATCGCCCTGATCGCCGGCACCGCGGTTGTTTCGTCGGTGCAGGCCTCCGAATCCATCAAGACCCTGTCCACCGTGCAGGTTCGTCCGGCCGCCGACCAGCTGGCCCAGCAGGCCTGGGAACAGGCCAGCGGCATCCCGACCCTGGCCACGGTGGAAGTTCGCCCGAGCAGCGACCAGCTGGCCGAGCGCAACGGCTACCTCGCCGCCCCGGTTGCTGCCGCGATGCCGATCACCACCTTGGCCTCGGTGGAAGTTCGCCCGAGCCTGGAGCAGCGTGTCGCCCTGGTCGCCGAGCAGGAAGCCCAGCGCTACGCCGCCACCCTGGCTGCCGCCGCCACCAGCGTCGCCAACCAGGTCATCACCAACCTGCCGGCCCTGCAGGTTCGCCCGAGCGCCGCCGACCTGCAGGCCCTGGCCACCGAAACCGCCCAGGTCCTGCTGCGCCCGTAACCGGTGCCGCCCTGCCCCGTGCGGGGCGTGCGCCGTAAAGGCGGCGGTCGTCGCAGGTACACTGCGCCGATGAATGCCGCGCCCCAGTTCCATGTGATCCTGTTCCAACCGGAAATCCCGCCCAACACGGGCAATGTGATCCGGCTCTGCGCCAACACCGGCGCGCAGCTGCACCTGGTCGAGCCGCTCGGTTTCGCACTGGAAGACAAGCAGCTCAAGCGCGCCGGGCTGGACTACCACGAGTACTCGCGCCTGCAGGTGCACCCCGATCTGGACACGACGCTGGCGCGGGTCGCACCGAAGCGGTTGTTTGCCCTGAGTACGCGGGCCAGCGTCCGCTATGACAGCGTGGCGTTCGAAGATGGCGATGCGTTCCTGTTCGGCCCGGAAAGCCGCGGCCTGCCGCAGGACGTGCTTGATGCATTGCCCGATGGCCGCCGCCTGCGCCTGCCGATGCGGCCGGACAACCGCAGCCTCAATCTTTCCAACACCGTTGCGGTGGTGATGTACGAAGCGTGGCGCCAGCACGGGTTTGCCGGCGGGGCGTAAACCGCCTCAGGTAAGTGTGAACCGATCCTGGTGGTTGCGGACCTTGGTCCGCACAGATGTTGCGTCGCACGCTGAAGGAATGTGCCAACCAAGGTTGGCACCCACCGGGAACAGGTTTCAGAACGCGTTGATGCCGGTCAGCTCACGCCCAATCACCAGCTGGTGCACGGTCTCGGTGCCTTCATAGGTGATCACCGATTCCAGGTTCAGCGCATGCCGGATCGCTACATGCTCGGTGGTGATGCCGGCCCCGCCCAGCAGATCGCGACATTCGCGGGCGATGTCGATGGCCATGCGGCAGTTGTTCCACTTGGCCAGGCTGACCTGCTGCGGCTGCAGCTGGCCGGCTTCCTTCAGGCGCCCGAGCTGCAACGCCAGCAGCTGCGCCATGGTGATGCGGCGGGCCATCTCGGCCAGCTTGATCTGTGCGCTCTGGGTCGCGGCCAGCGGGCGGCCGAACAACACGCGCTCCTTGGCATAGCCCAGCGCTTCATCCAGACAGGCAATGGCCGAACCGATCGGGCCCCAGCTGATGCCGAAACGGGCCTGGGTCAGGCAACCCAGCGGCCCCTTCAGGCCCTTCACGTTGGGCAGGCGGTGGCTGTCGGGCACGCGCACGTCGTCGAAGAACAGCGCACCGGTCAGCGACGCACGCAGGCTCATCTTGTGCTTGATTTCCTGCGTGGTGAACCCCGGCATGCCCTTTTCCAGCACGAAGCCCTGGATGCCGTCCTCGGTCTGCGCCCAGACGATGGCCAGGTCGGCCACCGGGCCGCTGGTGATCCACATCTTGCTGCCGTTGATGCGCCAGTCGTCGCCATCGCGCACGGCGCGGGTCTTCATGCTGGCCGGATCGGAACCGCCGTGCGCCTCGGTCAGGCCGAAGCAGCCGATCAGCTCGCCGCGCGCCATCGCCGGCAGCCATTGCCGGCGCTGTTCTTCGCTGCCGTAGGCGTAGATCGGGTACATGCACAGCGAGCTCTGCACCGATACGAAGCTGCGCAGGCCGGAATCGCCGCGTTCCAGTTCCTGGCAGATCAGGCCGTAGCTGACCGCGCCGAGGTCGCCGCCGCCGTATTCGGCCGGAAGGGTGGCACCGAGCAGGCCCAGCGCGGCGATCTCCGGCACCAGCTCTGAAGGGAAGCGTGCCTGGTCGAAGGCATCGCCGATGATCGGCAGCACGCGCTCGTTGGTGAAGCGGGCGACGCTCTTCTGGACCGCGCGCTCTTCCTCGCTGAGCAGGGAACGGACATCGAACAGGTCGTACGGATCCAAAGCCATGGCACTCACACGCAGTCAGGACCCGACCATTGTCGGTCATCCGGGCAGAGCGTGCCGACCAAGGTCGGCACCCACCAGAGCTGCAGCCCTACGCTGCATTGCAGCAATCCGGATGTGAACATCGGCGATCTAGCTCGATCACGCGCGGCCCGGTACCCTGACACATTCAAACAACCGTTTCGCTCGTGGCTGCACGCGCGATTCCCAGGCAACCGCCGGTGGCCCCGATGCCGGCACTACCCACGAGTCATGCAATCGATGAGCGCTGAAGCCAACGCCCTGCCCCCGCGTGAAGTAATGGAGTTCGACGTGGTGATCGTCGGCGCCGGCCCCGCCGGCCTGGCCACCGCGATCCGCCTGCGCCAGCGCGCGATCGAAGCCGGTCGCGAGCTGTCGGTGTGCGTACTGGAAAAGGGCTCCGAGCCGGGCGCGCACGTGCTGTCCGGTGCGGTGATGGACCCGCGCGCGCTGACCGAACTGTTCCCGGACTGGGCCGAGCGCGGCGCACCGCTGAAGCAGAAGGTCACCCGCGACGAATTCCTGTTCCTCAGCGAAACCGGCGCACGCAGCACGCCCCATGCGCTGCTGCCGGAGTGCTTCCACAACGAAGGCAACTACATCATCAGCCTGGGTGAAGTGACCCGCTGGCTGGCGCAGCAGGCCGAGGCGCTGGAAGTAGCGATCTTCCCCGGCTTCGCTGCCGCCGAGGTGCTGTACGGCGACGACGGCGCAGTCATCGGCGTGGCCACAGGCGACATGGGCATCGAGAAGGACGGCACGCGCGGCCCCGCCTTCGAACGCGGCATGGCCCTGCAGGCGAAGTACACCGTGTTCGCCGAAGGCGCGCGCGGTCATCTCGGCCGCCAGCTGATCAGCCGTTTCAAGCTGGATGACGGCAAGGACCCGCAGGCCTACGGCATCGGCATCAAGGAGCTGTGGCAGATCGACCCAGCCAAGCATGAGCCGGGCCTGGTCGTGCACGCCGCCGGCTGGCCACTGGACAGCGACACCTACGGCGGTGCCTTCCTGTACCACGCAGATGGCGGCAAGGTCGCCATCGGCTACGTGGTCGGCCTGGACTACAAGAACCCGTGGCTGAGCCCGTTCGAAGAGTTCCAGCGCTTCAAGACCCACCCGTCCATCCGCAAGCATCTGGAAGGCGGCACCCGCATCGGCTACGGCGCGCGCGCGATCACCGCCGGCGGCCTGATGTCGCTGCCGAAGACGGTGTTCCCGGGCGGTGCGCTGGTCGGCTGCGAAGCCGGCTACCTCAACGTCAGCCGCATCAAGGGCAGCCATGCCGCGATCAAGACCGGCATGCTGTGCGCCGATGCCGCGTTCGATGCGCTGGCCGCCGATCGCCAGCACGACGAACTGAGCGCCTACCCACAGGCCTTCGAAGCCAGCTGGCTGCATGACGAGCTGAAGCTGTCGAAGAACTTCAAGCAGTGGTTCAAGAAGGGCCAGACCGTGGCCACGCTGATGACCGGCATCGAGCAGTGGCTGCTGCCGAAGCTGGGCGTGCGCAACCCGCCGTGGACCCTGCGCCACAGCATCCCGGACCACGCCTGCCTGGAGCCGGCGTCCAAGCACACCCGCATCGCCTACCCGAAGCCGGATGGCGTGCTGACCTTCGATCGCCTCAGCTCGGTGTTCCTGAGCAGCACCAACCATGCCGAAGACCAGCCCAGCCACCTGACGCTGAAGGATGCGAGCATTCCGGTGAAGGTGAACCTGGCCGAGTACGCCGGCCCGGAAGCGCGTTACTGCCCGGCAGGCGTGTACGAGTTCGTCGGCGACGGTAACGACGCGCGCCTGCAGATCAATGCGCAGAACTGCGTGCACTGCAAGACCTGCGACATCAAGGACCCCACCCAGAACATCGTCTGGGTGACCCCGCAGGGCGGCGGCGGCCCGAACTACTCGGGCATGTGATCGCCACGGGCTGCGACTGCGTGTCGCAGCCCACCTGCCCCGTTGCATCGCTATCCTGCCCGCCCATGCGCGCTGCCTGCCTGCTCATTGCCGTCGTCGTGGCCCTTGCGGCCACGGCCTGCCAGCGCCCGCCGTCAGCACCCGCCACGCCCGAACAGGCGCGCCAGCAGGCCATGCAGCGCGCGTTTGAACTGTGTGCGGGCTGCCACACCGTGCAGCCCGGCGGCATCCATCGCTTCGGGCCGAACCTGCATGGAGTGATCGGCCGCCGTGCCGGCAGCCTGCCCGATTACGGCTACTCCGACGGCATGCGCCGCGCCGACATCACCTGGAGCGCGCAGACCCTGGATGCCTTCCTGCAGTCGCCCACCCACGTGGTGCCGGGTACGCGCATGTACAACGCCTTCCCCAGTGCCGAACGCCGTGCGCTGGTGATCGCCTACCTGCAGCAGCAGTCGACTCAGTGAGCCAGGCGCTGCAGTTGCTGCTGCAGCCGCGCCACGAATTCCGCCACGCTTGCGAACACCGCGGTCGGATCGGTGTCGGCCGCATCCTGCAGGCGCTCCACCAGCGTATTGGCCTGCCCGGCCAGCACCGTCGCGCCTATTGCGCCCAGGCCACCGGCCTGCCGGTGCAGGTGCAGCGCGGCTGCCTCGCGATCTCCGGCCTGCAGCGCGCGCTGCACGGCGGCAAGATCGCCTTCGCTGGCCTGCAGCAGGCTGTCGCGCAGCTGGATTGCCACTGCGCGTGAGCCGAAGCGCTGCTGCAACGTGGACAGATCCGGCAGCGCCATGCCGTCGTCGGCAACCACCTCCGTCACCGGTTCGGCGAACGACTGGCCCTGTGCCTGCGGCAACCAACGCAGCAGCGCCGCGCGCAATGTGGCCAGTGACAACGGCTTGGCCAGCACTTCGTCCATGCCGGCCTCGCGGCAACGGCGCGCATCGTCGTCCAACACACTGGCGGTCAGCGCCAGCACGGTCAGGCGCGGCTGGCCATTGCGGCCCTCGCGCTCGCGCAGCAGCCGGGTGAAGCCGAAGCCATCGAGCACCGGCATCCGGCAATCGGTGATCACCAGGTCGAAGCATTCCGACAACAGCCGATCCAGCCCCTGCTGGCCATCACCGACCATCACGTGCGGCACGCCCAGCTGCTGCAGGCGCCAGGCCATCATCGCCTGGTTGGTCGGGTGGTCCTCGATCACCAGCACCCGCGCCTGGCGCAGCGCCTGCGGCAGCAGCGAAGCCTGTTCCTGCTCAGCCACCAGCGCTTCGACATCACCGCTGCCGGCCTCCACCAGCGACAACCGCACCTCGGCACGAGTGCCTTCGCCCAGCGTGCTGTGCAGGGTCAGTTCGCCGTCCATCATCTGCACCAGGCGCTGGCTGATGCTCAGGCCAAGACCGGTGCCACCATGGTCGCGCTGGATGTAGGCACCGGCCTGGGTGAACGGCGCGAACAGATGCTGCAGCTGCTCCGGCGCGATGCCCATGCCGGTGTCGGTCACGCTCAGGCACAACGGCTGGCTGCCATCCTCCGCGGTAGGCCCCAGCACCTCCAGCTGCAGCCGCACTTCGCCGCGCGCCGTGAACTTGATGGCGTTGCTGAGCAGGTTGAACACGATCTGGCGCAGGCGCACGCCATCCACTTCGTGTGCCGGTGCCAGCTGTGGATCGATCTCCACCAGCAACGCCAACCCACGTGCACTGGCCTGCGCCGACAACAACCGGCACACGCTTTCCAGCAGCGGCCGCAGCGGTTGCGGCACCGGTTCCAGGCGCAGCGCACCGGCCTCCAGCCGCGAATAATCGAGGATGTCATCCAGGATCTGCCGCAGCATCTGCGCCGAATCCTCGATCACGCCGAGGATGCGCTGCTGCTCGGCATCCAGCGGCGAATGCGCCAGCACTTCCAGCATGCCCAGCACGCCACTCATAGGAGTACGGATCTCATGGCTCATCGTGGCCAGGAAACGTGACTTCGCTTCCGCCGCCTGCTCGGCCTCGGCTTTGGCCGCGGTCAGGGCCTCGGCCTGCGCACGTGCCTCGCTGACGTCCACCCAGTAGCCACTCCAGGTCACCGCCCCTGCCTCTGCCGCATAGGGATGGGCCTGGCTGCGGACCCAGCGCGCGCCGCCCGCATCGGCACGCAGGCGGAACTCGAGGATCAATGGCGCGAACTGGCGTGCGGCCTGTTCGACCGCCTGCAGGATGCGTTCGCGATCCTCCTCCTCGATGCGTTCCAGCAGCAGTTTCGCGTCCTGCTCGGCCTGCTGCCGGGTAATGCCGAACAACGCCTGCAGGTCACCGGCAATGAACGGAAAACCGAGAGTGCCATCGGCATCGCGCCGTGCCTGGTAGACCACGGCGGGAAGGTTGTCGGTGACCTCGGCCAGGCGCTGCTCCAGATGACGCCGCCCGGCCACCTCGCGACGCAGGCGCCAGTACCCGATGCCATGTACCAGCAGCGCGGTCAGCAGCACCAGCAGCAGCGGCACCCCCCAGCGCAGCGCGTCCCTCCAGTCGATGCCATTGCGATACTCCACGGCCAGCCAGTCGCCCCGCAACGCCTCGCGCTTGCGCGGCGTCATCTGCAGCAGCAGGCGGTCGAAGGTGGTCGCCAGGGCGGCATGGCGGCGTTCCACGGCCAGCACCAGCTGATCGTTGAAGCCCGCAGGGGCGGCCACCTGCAGGCGCCCCGGGAAGCTGCTGCGCAGCAGGTGATCGACCAGTGCCAGGTTGCCCACGTAGGCATCGGCTTCGCCAGCGGCAAGGCGCTGCAGTGCCTGCTCGGTACTGCGCGCGGCGATGATCCGCGCGCTGGGGGCCTGCTGCAGCACGTAGCCACGTATGCGCTCGGGATCGGACAGCAGTACGCGCTTGCCCTGCAGGTCCGACAGGCCCAGCAGCGCCGGGCTGTCGACGCGGCTGACGATCACGTTCGGTACGCTGATGAAGGGCTGGCTGAACACCCAGTCCGGCCCCAGATAGCGTGAATCGGCGGGAATGCCCATTACTGCCTGCAGCTCGCCGCGGCGCGCCTTCTCGCGCACCTCATACCAGTCGTGGCTGTTCTCCGGCTGAAGATTGGCACCGGCCTGCAGCAGCCGTCGCAGATACTCGCCGGCCAGGCCACTGGGCTTGCCTTCCTTGTCGACGAACGACAACGGCGCCGCGTTCGGCGCGAAGCCGATCTTCAGCGGCTGCTCCAGCACCCGCTTCTCGGCCTGGCTCAGCGCCAGCCGTGCCGATGCCGACCACTGCGGCAACGGCAGCCAGCGCTGCACCAATGCGTCGCGCTGGGCCTGGCTGGTCGCGGCCAGGGCCAGGTCCAGTGCTTCGGCCAGCGGCTGCTTGCTGTTGGGAACGCCGAAGTGCAGGCGCTCGGGAGGCAGGTCACTGGGCCGCAGCAGCACCACACCCTGCAGACGCTGGCTGGCGATCAGCTCGGTGGCGACATAGGCATTGCCGATATAGACATCGGCTTTGTCGTCTCTGACCATCTGCAGCGCCGCAATCGAGCTGTTTGCGACAAGCTGCCGGGCGCGCGGGAAACGCGCGCGTACCTGCGGGCCGGTCAGGAAATCCTGCTCGATCACTACCCGCAGCCCATCCAGGTCGGGATTGTCGGAGGCACGCAGGTCGCCCGGGCGTCCGACCAAGGCCAGCGGCGCCTCGCCATAGGCGGCGGTGTAGACCATGCAGCGGGTACGGTCGGCACTGAGACCGACATTCATCACCACGTCGATTTCGCCACGGCACGCCGCGTCCAGCACGGAAGTCCAATCTGGATAACGACGGGCTTCGACCTTCACACCCAGCTGACGGGCAAGAAGCGACAGATAATCCGGCCCCAGCCCGATCTGCCGACCATCACGGAGGGACTCGAACGGCGGCCAGCCGCTGTCATACTGGCCCACGACGATGCTTGGATGCGCGGCCAGGTACTCGCGCTGCAGGGGAGTGAGCGGCAGCGGTCCTGGCACGGCCTGTGCCGGTGCGGCAGGCAGCACCAGCACGGCCAGCAGCAGGACCAGCCCGCGAACAGCCCAGCTACGCATCGGCGTCGATCTCCTAGAATCCTGCCAGGAACCGCGATGGTCGCGGTCCGGCGTGCCCGGTGGCCATACTAGAGCATGAGCTTGCGCATCATCATCGCAGACGACCACCCGGTGGTCCGTATCGGTACCCGCGCCGTCATCGAGTCGAGCGGGGTGGGCCGCGTGGTCGGCGAGGCGGACAGCGCGCAGGCGCTGATGACCCTGCTGGGCAGCCAGCCCTGTGACCTGCTGGTCACCGACTACTCCATGCCGGGCAGCCCACAGGCCGACGGCTTCGCCATGATCGGCATGATCCGCCGCCGCCATCCCGACCTGCCGGTACTCATGCTCAGCGTCTCCAACAACCTGGCGATCCTGCGCATGGTGCTCGACAGCGGTGTGCTCGGCCTGGTCGACAAGAGCTCGTCGATGGACGAACTGCCCCAGGCCATCCAGGCGGTCTATCGCGGCCAGCCCTATATCAGCCGCAGCCTGCGCGAGCGGGTCGAGGCGGCGGGCAGCTGGCGCATGCGCGAGGGCGACGGCAAGCCACTGTCGCCGCGCGAGGTGGAGGTGCTGCGGCTGCTTGGCACTGGCATGACGGTGAAGGAGATCTCGCTGCAGCTGCACAAGAGCGTCAGCACCATCAGCCGGCAGAAGGGTGACGCCATGCTCAAACTGGGTCTGAAGGGCGACGCCGAGCTGTTCGACTACCTGCGCGATGGCAATATCTGAGATGCCGTTCACATAAGAGGGCGCGGCGTGCTGCCCTCTTTGATGCGTCGCGATTCTGTGCAAAGATTGCCGGGCATGGGTTCTCAATGCGAGGTCGAAGGAATCGACCGGCTCATGTCCTCGCTCCTGTCCCCGGTGGATGGGGTGCGGTTTCCTGCCGGCCGTCTGGCCCGGCAACGCTGACCATGGAGAGGCGCATGCATCACCCCCCAAAACCACGTTGGACCCTGCCATTGCCGCCCCTGCGCGCATTCGCGGCGTGCCTGCTCGTCTCTCTTTCCGCTGCCGCCTGCAGCGCCGCCGACCCGGCCCCCTCGTCCTCCCAGCCCGGCGCGCACGCGCAGGCTGCCAATGCGCCCCGACAGGATGTTGCCCCGATGCAGAACACTTCCCCCGATACCGCCGTCACCCCGCCAGATGCGCCGACCGTGATGTATTTCACCTACCAGCAGGACGGCGATGGCGCGACCTCCTATGAGGTCCAGAACGGCAGCGTGGCGACCTTCTGGTTCGGCCATCAGTTCACGCTCGACGGCACCACCTACTACACCGGTTTCTCGTGGGATACCCGCGAGCACTACGGCAAGCCCGGCGAGCAGCAAGCGGCCGGCCCGGATGACCGCGCCAACCTGGCCGAGGCCACCTTCGTGCTGGCCGGCGGCGATGCGAAGAAGCCGTGGAAGTTCCGTGGCCAGGAATGGACCATCGGCGCGCTCGGCGCCTACGACAAGGCCGACGACATCGACACCCGGCGCAAGCCGCTCGAACATCGCACGGCCGATGGCCGCCTGCTGCTGGCGGTGCCGACCAGCAGTTTCGACCGCGGCATCAGCGGCAGCGGCTATGCCCTGCTGCTGTTCAACCCGAAGCGCAGCGAAGACGACGTGGACAGCAAGGTCTGGCGCTATGTCGGTTCGGTACGCACCGGCGAAGACAACAGCGCCGCCTGCGACGACGGCAACGTGATGCCGTGCACCGACAGCGATGGCGAACTGGCCTTCATTGCCGACGGCAACGGCCTGCCGCAGCTGACCGTGAGCTTCAAGGGCACCACCATCGATAGCCCGGGCAAGACCCGCGCACTGGGTGTCGGCGACGCCGTGCACTACCGCTTCGACAGCGTGACCCAGAAGTACCTGGCGCGCTGATTCCCACCCGCACACGCGGGTTACCTGTTGACCGACATGTTCTTGACTCACGGATGAGTCCGGTTGGCGATTCGCGGCTTCCGCCGCTCCATCAACCCCGAGGAAAACGTCATGGCACAGCATGACTACAGCAGAAAGGAAGTCCTGGACATCGTCGAGCAGGTCGCCAGGCAGAAGGGCATCCCCGTGGATGACTTCATGCGCTTCGCGCATATCGAGACCGGCGGCAGCTTCAACGAGCGCGCGCACAACACCTCGTCCGGTGCCAAGGGCCTGTTCCAGTTCGTGCCCGGTTCCGCGCGCCAGTACCACCTGACCGGCCACGAGTTCGATCCGACCCGCAACACCGAAGCGGCCGCACAGATGTACCAGGACAACCTGGACTCGATGGCGCGCCGCAACGAGCGCACCGGCAATCCCTACCTGTCCGGGGGCAACACGCCCACCGGCTTGGACCTGTACCTGGCCCACCAGCAGGGCAGCGCCGGCTATGGCTCGGTACAGACCGCCATTGCCACCGGCACCTTCGGCGTGGTCCGCAACAGCCACGGCGAAGAAATCAACATGCGCCGCAACGTACTCAACCAGATCGGCTCCGACGCGAAGGCGCTGACCGGCCACACCCTGGCCGAGATGCGCGGCATGGACGATGGCGACCTGGCGCGGACGTTCTCCAGCTACTACATCCACAAGTACGCGGCGATCAGCATTCCGGAAAAGAACATCGAACCGCAGGCGGTGGCGCAGGGCCAGGGCCAGACCCCGGCAGCGCCTGCACAGGCCAGCGCAGCCGTGGCGACTGGTGCAGCCACGCTGGCGGCAACCGCAACGGCGGCTGCCACGCCGAAGCCGGGCATTGAACTGCAGGCCGCCTACGAGGCCGGCGTGAAGTACGACGACGTAAGGTACGCCATCAACATTCCGGGCCACGCGCTGTACGTACCGGGCAAGACCGGCAAGAACGTCGAGCAGGGTTATATCGACTGTTCCGGCTGGGTCGGCACGCTGCAGAACCGGACCATGGACGAGATCAACCAGAAGGCCGGGCACGCGGTGTTCGGCAAGGCTGATCGCATCGACCTGGGCAACCTCGGTTCCGGCGGCATCGTGCGCAAGGCGTTCGACCAGTCCGGCGTGCTGCTTGACCGCGACGCGATCCTCAAGCCCGATGCGTTGAAGGAAGGCATGATCATCGGCCTGGATACGGCCAAGACCCGCCACGAGCACTGGAACGGCATCGACCACATCGTGATGGTGGTGCGCGATCCCAACACCGACAAGCTGCTGATCAGCCAGTCCACCGGCAGCAAGGGCGTGCACACCATGCCGGTCGAGGACTACCTGAAGCAGGTGAAGGACCACCCGAACTGGAAGCTGTACGCCTCCGACCCGCTGTCCAGGGCCCGCGATCTGCTGGAGAACCGTACCCAGTCGCACGAGCAGACCCAGGGCAGGCCCGCGGCCGAGCACAAGGCCGCTGCCACGCCGCACGCCGAACTGTACAAGCAGGGCGCGCACAGCGAGGGCGTGCGCAAGGTACAGGAACAGCTGGGCCACCTCGGCTATGTCGGGGCCGATGGCAAGCCGCTGGTCGAAGACGGTCGCTACGGCCGCAACACCGACGCGGCGGTGCGCCAGCTGCAGAAGGACAACGGCCTGGTCGCCGACGGCATTGTCGGGGCAAAGACGCTGGAAGCGATCAAGGAGGCTCGCGAGCGGCCGCTGCTGAACGACGAGCGGCACCCGCGCAATCCGCTGTTCATCCAGGCCAGCAAGGGCCTGGAGCTGATGCCGGCCGGCACCTTCAAGGATCGGCATGCGCTGGAAAGCGCTGCTGCCGCATTGACCAAGGAGGCACACGCCGCCGGCCTGCAGCGCATCGATTCGGTGGTACCCAGTCCGAACGGTGAGCGCCTGTTCGCCGTGCAGGGCACCATTGGCGACCCGGCCGCCATTCGCGCGGCGGTGGACACCCGTACGGCCAGCGAGCAGAGCCTGGCACTCAGCAGCGGTGCCGTCCAGGGCGCCCCGAACGTGCTGCACCAGCAGCAGGATGCCCAGCAGGAGCAGGCCCGGCAGGCCCAGAAGGCGATGGGCGTCTAAGCCCGCGGCGCCTTGGGAGAGAAGGGAGGGCCGCGTCCGCGTGGCCTTTTCCCTTTCTGCCAGCTGAGCGGCCGAGGCCGCTTTCAGCCTTGCTTCATGCCGCCTGCCGCTAGATGAATGCGCAAGCCGCACGGTGGACCAGGCAATGTTCCGGCAATGTTGGAACGCCAGCGTGGACATCACGGCAGCCGGGGCGCCCCGCGCCCTCCCTGCCCAGCGTGGCATGCACCTCACAGGAGAACGAACATGCTCAGTACTTCCGCACTCAGCTTCCGTGGTCTGGCGATGGCTCTGGCACTGGTGGCCGGTGTGGCCGTGGTCAGCGATGCCAGCGCGATGTCGAGGAAGGACAAGCGCACCCTGGTCGGCGCCGTGGTCGGTGGCGTGGCCGGTAACCTGCTCTCCAACGGTGATCCCGCTGCCACTGTCGGCGGTGCCGTGGCCGGCGGCGCGATCGGCAACCTGACCACCTCCGACCGCCGCGACCGTCGTTACTACGACAATCGCCGTTACGACGACCGCTACGATCGCCGTTACGACCGTGGCTACTACCGCAGCGGCTACTACGACCGCGGTGACGACCGTCGCTGGCAGCGCGAGCGCTACTACGACAACCGCTACTACCACGACCGCGGCCGCCATCGCGGCTGGTAACCCGGCGCGGCGGTACCGCCGATGACCATGTGACGACGGGCGGGTCGATGACCCGCCCGTTTGCGTTGCGGGCGGCCATGGCGTTGAATGCGCAGCCTTGGATGTGATTTTCCCCCTTGGGGCTGCGGCATGACTTCTTCTTCCCACCGGGTGCAGGGCCTCAACAACGACGAGGTCGCTGCCGACTGGCCGCCGATCAGCACCGCAGACCTCGCGTGGCTGCGCCAGCGCTTTCCGCAGCTGGATGCGGACAGCCAGCCGCACTGGCACAGTCCTCGGCCGTTGTCGGCCGCCGCCATCGTCAATGGCACGCGCGGACCGGTGTTCATCAAGCGCCACCACCACAGCGTGCGCAGCGCCGCCTGCCTGGAAGAAGAACACCACTTCATCGTCCATCTCGCTGCCGCCGGCGTACCGGTGGTGCAGGTGCTTGCGGCAGCCGATGGCCGCACCGCAGTCGAGCACGGCGAATGGACCTTCGAGCTGCATGCCGTGGGCGTGGGCGAGGACCTGTACCGCGATGCCGTGTCGTGGTCGTTGCTGACCGATGTCGCGCAGGCCCGCGAAGCCGGCCGCATGCTGGCCCGGCTGCACTGTGCCGCCGCCAGCTATCACGCGCCACAACGCAGTACCCATCTGCTGGTGGCGCGCGACGACCTGATCCGCGCCGACGATCCGATCGCCGCGATCAAAGCCGAACTGCCCACACGACCGGGTCTGGCCCGCTACCTCGCGCGCATTCCGTGGGAAACCCAGCTTCGCCGCGACGTGCTGCCGTGGCACGCCGGCCTGGCCCAGCGCCTGCGCGACGAACCGCGGCTGTGGGCGCACAACGACTGGCATGTTTCCAACCTGCTGTGGCGCGATGGGCAGGTCAGCACCGTGCTGGATTTCGGCCTGGCCTCGCCCACCAGCGCACTGTTCGACCTCGCCACCGCGATCGAGCGCAACGCGGTGGCCTGGCTGGAACTGGAGCGCGGCCTGGAGGCGGTGCGCATCGACATCGCACTGGCGTTGCTCGACGGCTACCGCGAGGTACAGCCACTGTCGGCAGCACGCGTGCAGCTGCTGGCCGACCTGCTGCCGATGGTGCATTTCGACTTCGCACTGTCCGAAGTGGAGTACTTCGAAGGCATCACCGGCTCCACCGCAAACGCGGATGTGGCGTGGCAGCCGTTCATGCTGGGGCATCCGGCGTGGTTCCACAGCGCGCCGGGACAGGCACTGCTGCAGGCGTTGCACGCAGCGGCGTGACCCGGTTGGCGCACCGTTGGGGTCAGAGCCCTTTCCTGCGGAAAGGGCTCTGACCCCGCTGCCTGAAGGGCACCAGCTCGCAAATCCGTACCATTTGTAGTGAAATGGTGACCTGAAGCGGGGGTGCCTGGATCTGCCAGGCTGAGAGAGTCCCTTGGAACCTGATCCGGTTTGCACCGGCGTAGGGAGCTTTGAGCCGCAGCCACACCCCCGTCATGGGCCGGTGCACCTGCGCGCCGTCGCTTCGTCTCCCTTGTTGTCCGAAGACGAACCGAATGAACCGCTGCCTGCACCCCACCCTGCTCTCCCTCGCCCTTTGCGCCGCGCTGCCGCTGCACGCCAGCGAAGCCGAGGCGTCCCCCGATGCGGCTGCCACCGGCGCCGAGCGTTCGCCGACCGAACTGGCGGCGGTGCGCGTGCAGGCCGGCAAGCCGAAGGCCGATACCTCGCGCGTGAACGCCTTTGGTGGTGGTTCCTGGAAGGACACGCCGGCGTCGGTGAACGTGCTTGAGCGCGACTACCTCGACCGCCGCCAGGTGCGTTCGCTGTCCGAGCTGGCCAGCAACGATGCCTCGCTGGGCGATGCGTATGCGCCGGTGGGCTACTACCAGAACATCGCCATCCGCGGTTTCGCGCTGGACGCCGCCACCGGCTAC
The DNA here is from genome assembly GCF_056480345.1 of Stenotrophomonas sp. 107298_Sma. Lineage (NCBI taxonomy): Bacteria > Pseudomonadati > Pseudomonadota > Gammaproteobacteria > Lysobacterales > Lysobacteraceae > Stenotrophomonas > Stenotrophomonas sp. 107298_Sma. The sequence goes on along the minus strand of NZ_CM151094.1, from coordinate 200,277 downwards.
CGCTTCAACGGCCTGTCCATCGCCGGCGAACAGCGCCTTGCGCTGGAGAACGTGCAGTCGGTGGAGATCCTCAAGGGTGAAGCCGGCTTGGCCGCAGGCGTGATGGCGCCCGGCGGCATCATCAATTACATCGGCAAGCGCCCGGCCGAAGTGCGCAGCGCCACGCTCGGCACCGATTCGGAAGGCTCGCGCTACGTCGCCGTCGATGTCGGCCACTGGATCACTCCGCGTTTCGGCCTGCGTCTGAATGCCGCATGGGACTCCAGCAATTCCTATGTCGAGCACGCCGATGGCCGTCGCAACTTCTATTCGCTGGCCGCCGACTGGCTGATCGGCGAACGCGGCAAGCTGGAAGTGGATGCCAACTACCAGACCAGTTCTCAGCGCTCGGTGTCCGGATACCAGCTGCTGGGCGCGCGCGAGCTGCCACACGGCGTGGATCGCGAATTCCTGCTGGGCTACCAGCCGTGGCAGCGTCCGGTCGACATTGCCAGCACCAACATCACCGCGCTGCATACCTACGAATTCAACGATGCCTGGCAGTCGCGCGTCTCGGTCGGCCACAGCCGCTCGGTCATCGATGACAACGTCGCCTTCGCCTACGGTTGCTACTACGCCGCGCAGTGCGCCGATGGCAGTGTGCCGGGCAACTACTTCGCGCCCAATGGCGACTACGACGTCTACGACTACCGCAGCCCGGACGACACCCGCCGCAACCAGCAGGCCCGTGCCGAGCTGCGCGGCCGCTTCGAGACCGGCAGCGTCGGCCATGAGCTGACCATCGGTGCCGACTACTTCCGCCGCACCGTGGACAAGCGCCCGAGCGTCAACGAGTACGTGGGCACCAGCAACATCCACGATGCGCAGGTGCCGGTGTTCGAACCGTCGCCGAAGATGCCAGGGCCGTCCGCACGACGCCTGGACAGCCGCCAGACCGCGTTCTTCGCGCTGGACCGGATGAGCTTCGGTGATGACTGGCAGTGGCTGGCCGGCGGCCGCTTCGTGCGCCTGGACGAGCGTGCCTACGACAAGCGTGGTACCCCGCAGCGGCACAGCCGCCTGTCGCGTTTCCTGCCGCAGACCGCCGTGGTGTGGAAGGCCACCGACCAGCTCAATGCCTATGCCAGCTATGTGCGCGGCATCTCGCTGGGCCAGGAAGCGCCGTTCTGGACCAGCAACGCCGATACCTTCCTGCCATCGGTGCAGTCGCGGCAGCTGGAAGTGGGTGTGAAGTACATGCCGGTCGAGGCGCTGACCCTGGGCGCGGCGCTGTTCCGCATTTCGCAGCCGTACCAGTACGCCAAGCCGGACGGCAGCGATGTCGGCTACACCTTCGTCGAGGAAGGCAAGCAGACCCACACCGGCCTGGAGCTGACCGCCAATGGCCAGCTGACCGATGCGCTGCAGATCGTGGCCAGCGCCAGCGTGCTGCGGGCACGCGCGCGCGACACCGGCACGCCCGCCTATGAAGGTCATCAGCTGGTGAACGTGCCGAAGGTGCGCGCCAGCGTGCACGTGGCCTATGCGCTGCCGTTCGTACAGGGCCTGGACGTGACCGGCGGCTGGCGCTATGCCGGTGCCAATGTCGCCCGCGCCGATGGTGGTGTGCGCGCACCGGACTACTCGGTGTTCGATGCCGGCCTGCGCTTCCAGCATCGCCTGCACGAGCGTGCGGTGACCTGGAACCTGTCGGTGGACAACGTGTTCAACCGCTTCTACTGGCGCGATACCGGCAGCAGCGGCGGTGACTACTACCTGTTCCCCGGCGCACCGCGACAGGCCCGCCTGTCGGTGACGTTCGCGCTGTGAGCGGCCTGATGCTGGAGTGGGCCGCCGCGCTGTGCAGCATCCTCGGCGTCTGGCTGATGGCCAAGCGCCGGCTGGTGGCGTGGCCGGTGGGCCTGCTGTCGGTGATGCTGTATGGCCTGGTGTTCGCCGAGGCCAAGCTGTACTCGGACACCCTGCTGCAGGTCGCCTTCGGTGGCTTCCTGGTCTACGGCTGGCTCAACTGGCGGCAGCACGCCGCCGACGAGGGCAGCGTCCGCATCGTGCCACTGGCGCGCGACAAGCTGCTGCGCGACCTGGCCATCGGCCTCTGCGGTGGCGTGGCGCTGGGTGCGGCCATGCACACCTTCACCGATGCCGCGCTGCCGTGGCTGGACGCGATGCTGACCGCGCTGAGCCTGGTCGGCCAGTGGTGGCAGGCACGCCGCCACGTGGCCTGCTGGTGGGTGTGGATCGCGGTGGACGTGGTGTACGTGGGTGCGTACCTGTTCAAGTCGCTGCATGTGACCGCCGCGCTGTACGTGTTCTTCCTGGGCCTGGCATTGTTCGGGCTGCGGGCGTGGCGCGCCGCCGCGCGCGAGCCGCAGGCAGTACCTGCGCAGTAGAGCCACGCCGTGCGTGGCCGGGGTTTACCGGTTGTCGCCAACCTTGGTTGGCGCACGCCTGCCGATCAAGGTCGGCATCTACCAGGCCCATCCACGCATGGCGTGGATCTACTGGGTAAGCAGCAGGCCCAGCCGCAGCGGCTGGCGCATGTCAGCCGGTGGGGCGGCCTGCAACGGCGCGGACTGCAATGTCGCGCGCAGGTCGGCGTCGATCTGGGCGTCGCCCAGGCTGCCGAATTCGAGTTCCGAAATGCGGCCATCCGCCGCGATCCACACGCTCACCGGCAACGGCGTCGGCGTATCCGGGTGTGCCTGCATCCATTCCAGCACGCGCTGCGCCCGCGGATCCTGCTCCTGCTGCAGGCGCTGCTGCAGCTGGCCGCCCACGGCGGCGGCATAGGCCATCCAGTGTGCGGGAGCCTCCTGCGCGGAAACGCTGGCACTTCCAAGTGCGAGCGCACCGAACAGCGCGGCCAACGGCCGCCACCAGCGGCGCACGCCGGCCCTGTTTCCTGCCATGACCATCGCCAGCCTCCTGCGCTTCCATCCAACCTCTGATGGTCGGCGCGATAGATGACAGGCAGATGGCGGGCGGTAATGGCCAGCGCGTAGACCGCAGGCCTGGCGCTATCAGTCGCCCAGGTCGGCCAGCACCTTGCGCGACGGCGCGAAGAAGGTCACGCCGGTGGTGGCGGTGGAGAAATCGAGGATGCGGTCATGCAGCGGCGCGGGATTGCCGATGAACATGCGCTCGAGCATCTTCTCGATCACCCACAGGTGGCGCGTGTAGCCGATGAAGTAGGTGCCGTACTCGCCACGGCCCGGGTTCGCGAAGGGCATGTTGTCGCGCAGGATCTCGTGCTCGCCGTCGGCATCCTCGATGGTGCACAGCGTCTTGTGCGATTTCTGCGCATCGGCCGGCGCATCATCCAGCTCGATGTTGTCGTGCTTGGTGCGGCCGATGATCGCTTCCTGCGCTTCGGTCTTCTGTGCGCGCCAGGCATCGAGGTTGTGCAGGTACTTCTGCACCACCACGTAGCTGCCACCGGCGTGCTCCGGGTCTTCCTCGCCCACGATGGTGGCTTCCGGCAGCGACAGCCCTTCCGGGTTGGCGGTGCCATCGACGAAATCGAGCAGGTCGCGGCCATCGAAATAGCGGAAGCCGGCCACGTCATCGACCGTTTCCACCGCATCACCGAACGCCATCAGCAGGTTGCGCTCGAACGCCACGATCAGGTCCATGGTGCGCGCACGGATGTGGTACAGCAGGTCGCCCGGCGTGGACACCGCGGTGTGGGTCGTGCCCTTGATCTCGCGGAACGGCGCCAGCTCACGCGGCGGCGTGGTACCCACCAGCGGCTGCCACACGCGGTGGCCAATGGCCACGTTGCAGGTGAAGGTGCGCTCGATCTCGCGGATGGCGGTGTTCTTGATCAGGTCGTCGGTGCTGGCCAGTACCTCGCGCGCCTTTGCGATCGATGCCTCGTCATCCTTCACCTTCAGCACCAGGAACGCCGCCGAATGGGTCAGTGGCGCGGTGATCTGCTGCGGCTCGTTGTCGAGCGTGTGGTTGACGGCGGTGATCGGTGCGGGCTGGGAGTTCACGACGGTTCCTGCTGGCTTGAGGCGGGCGCATCGCGTGTAGCGATGTGCGGGCGATCATAGCGGAACCACCTGACCGGGGACGGAGCGGTTCTCGTTCCGTCCACCGGCGAAGGTACGAAGACCTCAATCCACATCACTCCAGACCGCCAGCTCGTAGCCATCCAGATCGCGGAAGTGGAAGCGACGGCCACCGGGGAAGGCGAATACCGCCTGCACCACCTCGCCACCGGCAGCGACCACGCGCTGCTGCGCATCCGCCAGGTCCGCGCAGTAGAGAATGACCAGCGGACCACCGTGCGCACGCACCGGCGCGTCGGAAACGAAACCACCTTTCAGGCGACCATCGTCGAACTCGGTATAGGCGGGGCCGTAGTCGGTGAAGCACCACCCGAATACCTCGCCGTAGAAGCGTTTGCTGCGGGCGATGTCGGCGACGTTGAATTCGATGTTGTCGATGCGGCGTTCGGCACCGGGGGTGGCGTGGCTCATGGTGGACTCCGTGGTTGGAGCCTGCAGCATCGATCAGCGTGGTCTGCCGGTCTTGAACGAAACGGCCATCATTGTCCCCACTCCCCGCGAAGTTCGCGTGCGGTCATGCCAGCCAGTTCGCGGGCCTCGCGGCTGAGATGGGCCTGGTCGGCATAGCCGGCATCGACGGCCAGCATCGCCAACGAATGCTGCGGCAACCCACGGCTGTGGCGCAGGAAGCGTTGCAGGCGCAGGATCCGCTCCAGCGTCTTGGCGCCGTAGCCGAACTGCGCCTGGCTGAAACGGCGCAGGCTGCGCGGGCTCAGGTTCAAGCCTGCCGCCAGCTCGTCCAGCGTAGCTTGGCCACGGCCAAGCGCGTGGAACAACACATGCGCCCGTTGCGCCTGCACGTCGAGGGCCGCCGCGCCCATGTGCTGCTGCAGGCACTGCGCCATCCGCTGCAATCGTTGGGCCGGCGCGGTATCGCCAATGGATGCAGCGGCTGCTGTGGCCCATCCGCCCTTCAGATCGGCCAACGGCACCGCCTGTCCAATGATGCCGGCCAATGGCAATCCCAACGCGGCCAACGCCTGGCCGGGACGAAAGCGCGCACCCAGCACCTGCGCACCGGGTGCAAGCGCCGGATGCGCAGCCACACGATCCGGGCCGACCACGAACAACGCGCCGTCACGCCAGAGGATGTCCACGCAGCCATCGGGCAGCACGGTGATATGGCCATCGGCATCCGCAGCGAGCTGGCTCTGCCATAGCTGGCCGAAATGGCCACGCAGCGGCGCTGGCGCCCGGTGCTCCTGATAGGCCGTGTCGGTACCTGCGAGGGAGGAAGGGTCGCCCATGCCGCATTGTGGCGCCCAGAAGCCCATAAAAGTGAAGCCCGGCGCGAGGCCGGGCTTCGGTTGGCGTGTGGGAGAGAGAGAGAGAGTCACACGCCAGCACAACACGCACTAACGACAGGCGTTTGTTACCAGGTGAAGCGCGGGCCCACGAACCACTCGCGGTCGCCGGCCTTGGCCAGCTTCACTTCGCCACTCAGGCCCCAGTTCTGGTTGAACTTGGCGGTGGCGCCGACGCGGCCGTAGAACTCGCCGTCCGGGTTGATGCCGTGCTTCTTGGTGAAATCTTCGTAGCCGGCCATCACGTAGCCTTCCACGTACGGGTTGAACGCAGTGCGCACGCCCACTTCGGTGGAGTAGCCGTTGAAGTCCAGGCCGCGCTTCTCGTCGTACTTCTGGTAGGCAACACGGGCCACCAGGTCGGTGTTCGGTGCGATGCCGTAGTTGTAACCGACACCCAGGCGCCACTGGTCGACGTCATTCTTGAACTTGTCGGTCTCCTGGGCGCTGTAGTCGCCGAAGACGTGGAAGTTCGGGTGCACCGCAACGGAACCCTTCACCTTCCAGCCATCGGCGTCGCCGCCCTTGGCATCGGTGTTCACGTAGCCGCCTTCAACGTAGTTGTACGACAGGCCATCGGTCGCCGATGCAGCGAACGGCAGAGCAGCCAGAAGACCCAGGGCAAGCAGCGAATTCTTGTTCATCGGGACACACCTTTAATTATTTTGGTTTCGTCGACCGCCTCCCGGGAGGGGGAGAGAGAAGAGGCGGTCGACAGGTGTGAATTATCCGTTAGAGGGTCTAATCGACCCTGAATATTGAACTGACTGGTGTATAAATATGGTTCCCGTTCAGGGAACTCCGCATGGCCTTGCCGGCGGCTTCTTACGCGCACCACGCTCGATGCTTGATGCGGGCGCTGATCCTGGTCGCCTCGCCGGTCGCGCTGCTGCAGGCACAGGCGGCTGAGCGCATCGTTCCTGCCGGGCGCATCGTCGTACAGACAGACGATGTCACGTGCTTCTTCAAGGTGCTGGACGCCAACCACGGGCGCCCAAGCGCCGATGATCTGCAGCACGGCTACCTGGATGTGGGTACGGATGCCCTGCGCAGCTTCACCGACAGCCGTATCGGCTCGATGGAGCGGCTGGCCAGGGCCATCCAGGACAAGCCGTCACTAGTTTGCGAAAGCGAGAACCACAGCATTGCCATCGATCCGCACGCGCGTCGCCGCTGCCGTCGATCAGCTGGGCGCCCTGTTGCCGTCTGCGCGCTTTCCCTCGGTCACCGTACTGGTGGGCCGCGGCAACAGTGGTGGCGTTACCACCGAAGCAGGTGTGGTCATCGGACTGGAAGCGCTGTGCAACGCCGACTGGATGCAGGCCGATGTAAGTGACCGCTTCGTGCATCTGATCGCCCATGAGTATGTGCACGTGCAACGGCCCGGTGCACGCGTGGAAGTCGAGCAGCCCACCCTGCTCTATCAGACGCTGGTGGAAGGCGGCGCCGAATACGTGGGAGAACGGATCTCCGGGCAACCGTCCAAGGCGCATCTGCAGCGTTGGACGCAGGGTCGCGAGTAAGCGCTGGAGCGCGCGTTCCTGCAGGACAGCATGGGTACCGATCTTTCGAAGTGGCTGTACAACGGCCCCGGCGACGACACGCGCCGCGGAGACCTCGGCTACTGGACGGGCTACCGCATCGCCCATGCCTATATTGCGCGCGCGCCGGACATGCACAACGCCATCGCCGAACTACTGAATGTCCAGCCTGGAAACGCTGCAGCGCTGCTGGAAGCAAGTGGATGGCAACCTGCGTGCGGAGCAGGCGGAAGCACGCAGGCGCAGATGCCGTGATGCCGGCTTCATGCTGGTGAATGGGTGATATTGAACAGGCACAAGGCGATCCGCCGGTGCAGATCAGCTCGCTTGATCCCGCTTGTTAAGGTTTGTTGATTTACCGACCTTCACAGCCCATCCACGTCTTCCAACTGCAGCTGAAAGCGCTTGGTAGCGCCGGGAACAAACGCCGCTATATTCCAGCTTCCCCAGACGAAGGAGGGAGTGGAATGAAACTGACCTCGCAACACATGAAGATGGCCCGTGCACTCAGCGTGGCGCTCATCGCCACCGTGAGCCTTGGCGCTTGCGCCTCTTACAAGAACGAGTTTGCAACGATCAACTCGCGTCTCGACCAGCTCGATGTAAAGGTGCAGGGCGCCGCCCAGAGTGCCGAGTCCGCCAACCAGTCGGCGCAGCAGGCCAACCAGCGTCTGGACCAGATCGAAGGCCGCGTGCAGCAGCTTGAAAGGGCACCTGCCGGCCGCAAGCCGCGCGGCTGATCGCTCCCTCACCGTTTGAATTGATCCACCTCTGTATCGGGAACCAGTGGCCTTCGCCGGCCACTGGCGTCCTTCCACCCGCGGTCTCAATGCAAGGAGCCGTCCCATTCGTACCTCCTCCTCCCCTGCACGTCGTGCCCTCCCTGTGTTGATGTTGGCACTGGCCGTAGCGTGCAGCGGCGCAGCCAGCGCCAAGGGCAAGGACAAGGAAGCGCCTGAACAGCGGAGTGCCGCCGTTGATGAACTTCCCGCTGACCAGAGCGTCTCCGAGACGGTGATCGAACTGGCCGGCTGGGTGGTCGCCAGCAAGGACAACCAAGGTTATCCGTTCGCGATCATGGACAAGGCGGCTGCGCAGGTACTGGTCTTCGGCGGCGACGGCAAGCTGCGCGGCGCGGCACCGGCGCTGTTCGGTTCGGCCATCGGCGATCACTCTGCACCCGGCGTTGCCAAGCTCGCGCTGAGTGCGATTCCAGGCCATGACCGCACCACCCCAGCGGGCCGTTTCATTGGTGGCTACGGCCCCTCCGACGATGCCGGACGCGTGCTGTGGGTGGACTACGATTCCGCCGTCTCGATGCACCCGCTTCCGCCAGGCACCCCGAAAGAGAAGCGCGCCGAACGGCTGGCATCACCTTCGCCGGACGACAACCGCGTTACGCACGGCTGCATCAACGTCACGCCCGCGTTCTACGAGCAGATTGTGCAATCCACGTTCGAGAAGGGCGGCGTGTTCTACATCCTGCCGGACAAGGATTCGATCGCGAAGACATTCCCGGAGTTCGCGCAGAGCCGTGGGGATGCCAAGGACGAAGACGAGAAGGGCGCGCGGCGCGCAAGCAAGTAATGCGCCCATCGGCGGATCAGGAATTCAGGAAGCCGCAGCGCCCGCGGCCCGCGCCAATGCAGCGGCATGCGCATCGCCCTTGCGTTCGCTGTAGCGGTCCACCAGGTAGTCCGACCGCCCTCGCGTCAGCAGCGTGAACTTCACCAGTTCCTCCATCACATCCACCACGCGGTCGTAGTAAGGCGAGGGCTTCATTCGTCCATCGTCATCGAACTCCTGCCAGGCCTTGGCCACCGATGACTGGTTGGGGATGGTCAGCATGCGCATCCAACGACCAAGTACGCGCAGCGTGTTGACCGTGTTGAACGACTGCGAACCGCCGCTCACCTGCATCACCGCCAGCGTCCTGCCCTGTGTGGGGCGCACGCTGCCGTCTTCCAGTGGCAACCAGTCGATCTGGTTCTTGAGCACACCGGTGATCGTCCCGTGCCGCTCGGGGCTGACCCAGACCTGGCCTTCCGACCACTGCGACCACGCACGCAACCGCTGCACTTCGGGGTGGCTCTTGTCCACGCTGTCCAGCATGGGCAGCGCATGCGGATCGAACACGCGGGTCTCGCACCCCAGGTAATGCAGCAGCCGCTCGGCTTCCAGCGCCAGCTTGCGACTGAACGACTGCGGCCGAAGCGAGCCGTAGAGCAGGAGGATGCGTGGTGGCCCCAGATCGGCGGCGGCGAGCTGGTGGTGATCGGGCTGGGGCAGCGAGGCTTCTACCAGGTTCGGCAGGTGGGCACTTGTGATTGGCTTATTCATTCGACTATTCTAGAAATATGGAAACGTCGAATGCAATCACTGCCCTGACTGCCCTGGGTCACGCCACCCGCCTGGCTGCCTTCCGCCTGCTGGTGGAGGCCGGCCCGGCAGGACGCATGGCTGGCGACATCGCCACGGCCCTGCTGGTGCCACCGGCTACGCTCAGTTTCCACCTGAAGGAGCTGGTGCAGGCCGGCCTGGTAGAGAGCGAAAGCCAGGGCCGCCATGTGTGCTATCGGGCCAACTTCGATGCCATGAACGGCTTGATCGAGTACCTGACGCACAACTGCTGCGCGGGCTCACCCAGCGATGAGTGCTCGTCCGCAGCACCCGCCTGCAAGTGCTGATACCGCACACGACCTGCCCCATCGAGGCGATTGCCCCATGACCCGTTCTGTCCTGTTCCTCTGTACCGGCAACAGCGCCCGCAGCGTGCTTGCCGAAGCCACCCTGCGCGCCTGGGGCGGCGACCGCTTCACCGCCTTCAGCGCCGGCAGCCAGCCCACCGGCCGGGTCAATCCGTTCGCGCTGGCACAGCTGCAGACCGAAGGGATGCCCATTGAAGGGCTGCGCAGCAAATCATGGGACGAGTTCATGGATGCAGCGCCCATGAATCTGGTCATCACCGTATGCGACTCAGCCGCAGCGGAGGCCTGCCCGGTGGTGTTCGGTGACTTCATCCGCAGCCACTGGGGCCTGCCCGATCCGGCGGCCGTGGCGGGCAGCGATGCCGACAAGGCCGCAGCCTTCGCGCAGGCCCATGCCATCGTGAAGCTACGCCTGCGCGCATTGCTCGCGCTGCCCGAATCGTTGTGGTCCGACCGCGAGGCAATGCAGCACGCACTGGACCGGATCGGCCAGCTGTTGCCGACCGACGGCATGCCGTGAGAGCGCCACTGCCATGAGCCTGTTCGAGCGACACCTGACCCTGTGGGTTGTGCTGAGCATTGCAGCCGGCACCCTGCTTGGCCACGCGCTACCCGATGCCTTCGCGGTGCTGGCCTCCGCCGAAGTGGCCAAGGTCAACCTGCCGGTTGCGGTGCTGATCTGGCTGATGATCATCCCGATGCTGCTGAAGGTCGACTTCACTGCGATGCGCCAGTTGCAGCAGCACTGGAAGGGTATCGGCGTAACGCTGTTCATCAACTGGGCGGTCAAGCCATTCTCGATGGCGCTGCTGGGCTGGCTGTTCCTGCGCCATGCCTTCGCCGACTGGTTGCCGCCGGGGCAGATCGACAGCTACATCGCCGGGCTGATCCTGCTGGCGGCCGCGCCCTGCACCGCCATGGTGTTCGTGTGGAGCAACCTGTGCCGCGGTGATGCCAACTTCACCCTGAGCCAGGTGGCGTTGAACGACGCGATCATGGTGGTTGCCTACGCGCCGGTGGTTGCACTGCTGCTGGGCCTGTCAGCGATCACCGTGCCGTGGGATACGCTGCTGCTGTCGGTTGGCCTCTACATCGTGTTGCCGGTGCTGGTGGCTGCGTTGCTGCGGCGCTGGATCCTGATGCGTAGTGGCGAGGCAGCGTTGCAGCGGGTGCTTCGCAAGCTTGGGCCCGTCTCGCTGTGCGCGCTGCTGCTCACACTGGTGCTGCTGTTCGGCTTCCAGGGCCGGCAGATCGTGGAGCAGCCGCTGGTGATCGCACTGATTGCGGTGCCCATCCTGATCCAGGTCTATTTCACTTCCGGCCTGGCCTACCTGCTCAATCGTCGTTTGGGGGTGGCGCACTGTGTGGCCGGCCCATCAGCGCTGATCGGGGCCAGCAACTTCTTCGAACTGGCGGTAGCCACGGCCGTAGGGCTGTTCGGCGTGCATTCGGGGGCGGCGCTGGCGACGGTGGTGGGCGTGCTGATCGAGGTGCCGGTAATGCTGTCCGTGGTGCGGATCGTGAACCGTACTCACGCTTGGTACGAGAGACACGACGAGCACTGACAGATCACAGTGCGTCGATGTCGATGTACGTTCTTCGCCCCGCACTGTCGTCATCGGCTTGGTGTGGCGCCCGTACGCCACATCATCAACTTCGACCCATGTCGCATATTCCCCATACCGCTACGGCCGTTGCGGCGCCTGCGCCTGCGACGGCTTAACAGCATGCAAGAATGCTGAAAGCGTCTTCGATCAAACGCTGTTTGCAACTCTTCTGATTGGCACCGCGCAGCAGCACGCGTACAGATGACGTGCCACCGGAAAAGGGTGGCCGGGCCTCGAAAACCCGTGGCAATGCGTACGTTGTTTGCGCCTGCCCGTCGGCGTCACCCTATGTGGCGCCGGCGGGCAATTCGTCTGCCGGTCATGGTGGGCGGAGCGTGGAGGCCTTGTGCCTGCCGGCCTTGTACGCACTGTCCCGGTTTTCGAGCCACGTCTCCGCCCGCCACCCTTGTGTGGCGGCTACCGTCTGTCCTGCACGGAGCATTGCCATGACCTCACCGGACTTCCCGCGCCTGCATCCGCATCACTCGCCCGCCAATGCCGGTGAGTCGCCAGATCACACCCCTGCGGCCGATCCGAACACCTTCATCGCCACCCTCAACCGCATCGGCAAGGGCGCGGCCGCCGACGGCCAGCCCTGGCCCGAACGTCATCAGATGCCCGGCCGCCGCATGGCGCTGGCCGACGCGGACTGCGCGTTGGCCGGGCTGCGCGTGGCACTGGAAATGATGCTGGCGGCCGAGCGCGTGCGCCAGAACGGTCCCGACCACGAGTACGTGGGCGACCGCGTGATGGAGGGCCTGATGATGGCCAGTCTGTCGCTGACCGCACAGGTCAGCGCACGCATGCGGCCGGAAGGGTGATACGGGGAGCAACGCTCACTGCAGCGCCGGGCACGGCCCGGCGCCGCGGCGGGCGCCGTGTCACTCGCAGAGCGCGCTGTCTTCCTTCAACGCGGCATCCTGCAGTGGCTGGCGCTGTTCGATCTGCGCACGTTGTTCCGCCGTCGGCTCGCCCAGCCACCACACACGGCAGCGCGCGGTAAGACGGCCGACCATCTTCGCCTGATCGGGCGAATACAGCATCGCCAATGCGGTGCCGGGGCAGTCGTGGGCCTGGCAGGCGGTGTAGAACCACCACGGCTCGCCCTGCAGCACCACCAGTTCGCCAGGCCCGCTGGGCCCGCTCAACAGCCGCTCGCGCAGCGACGGAATCTCTTTGTCGGCGGATTCGGCCGCGGCCGTGTTCTTCATCAGGGCGTTGAACGCGGTCAGCACCTTCCGGTCCTTGCGGCCGCAGTCGTCCACGGTATTGCCGCCCACCAGGGTGAAGAAATGGGTCGCCAGCGGGTTGTCTGCGCAGGTGAGTTCGCCGCCGGCACTCGGGTCTTCCGGTTCGCCTTCGTTGTCCCACACCGAAGGGTCCACACCGTCTTCGATGGACGGTTCCTTTTCGACCACCGTCGCCGTGGCAGCCGGTGCTTCGGTGGTCGGTGCCGGTGCGGCCGGTGCTGCATCCGGCGCCGGTGCCTGTCCGCAGGCGGCCAGCAGCGCGGCCATCATCGCCATCCCTGTGATTCGAATCTTCATTCCGTGTCCTTGTCTGATCTGCGCTGCATGCGCCACGCGGGCAGCTGCGTGATTCTAACCAGCGCCGCGCTAGGATGCGTCTGAAGCCTTCCCATCATCGCCAGGGCCTGGACGCATGCGCCGCACACGACTCGCCATGATGTTCTGCAGTGCCCTGCTGCTGGCATCGCCGGCAATCGCCCACGATGCAGAAGGCGCGCAGCCTCTCCCGGATGCAGCCCTGCCCGCGCCGCTGGAGCGCGTGCTGCGCGACTACGAGCAGGCGTGGCGCACCGGTGATGCCAAGGCGCTGGCCGGGCTGTTCACCGAGGATGGCATTGTGCTGCAGAGCAACCAGCCGCCGGTGCGCGGCCGCAGCGCGATCGAAGCCGCGTATGCCGGCCAGGGCAGCAGTCCGTTGCGGCTGCGTGCCTTGGCGTATGCGGTGGAGGGGAATACGGGTTACATCATCGGTGCGTACAGCTACGGCAACAACGTGGGCGACATCGGCAAGTTCACGCTGACGCTGAAGCGCGTGGGTGACGGCCCGTGGATGATCTTCTCGGACATGGACAACGGCAACGCGCCGCCACGGGCGCGGTGATGAATGCCGCGGGTTCCGCCGTGGATCCACGCCATGCGTGGGTGGGGCGCGCACAAAAAAAACCCGGCGCGTGGCCGGGGTTTTTCGATTCACTTGAACAGCGTGTCCGGATACTCCGGTTTCTGTTCCCGTGCCAGCAATGCGCGCAGGCCTTCTTCAGGCGTCTGCTCGCCGTGCAGCACGGCACGCACGCGGTCGGAGATCGGCAGGTCGATGCCATGACGGCGCGCCTGTCGCATCACTTCGTCTGCGGTCTGCACCGACTCGACCACCTGGCCGATTTCGCGGATGGCGTCCTGCAGCGTCTGCCCGCGGCCCAGGGCCAGGCCCAGGCGGCGGTTGCGCGACAGGTCGCCGGTGCAGGTCAGCACCAGGTCGCCCAGCCCCGCCAGGCCCATCAGCGTTTCCGGCTTGGCGCCGATCGCAGCGGCCAGGCGCAGCATCTCGTTGAGACCGCGGGTGATCAGGCCGGCACGGGCGTTCAGGCCCAGCTGCATGCCATCGGCCACGCCGGTGGCCACGGCCAGCACGTTCTTCATCGCACCGCCCAGCTCGGCACCGACCATGTCGTCGCCGGTGTAGGCGCGGAACGCCGGGCCATGCATTGCCTCAGCCACCGTCTGCGCGAACTCGGGCACGTCGCCGTGCACGGTGATCGCGGTCGGCAGGCCCTGGGTCACTTCCTTGGCGAACGACGGCCCGGTGACGACGGCCAGCGGCACGTCCTCGCCCAGCACTTCGCGCGCTACTTCGTGCAGGAAGCGGCCCGAACCGGGTTCAAAACCCTTGGTGGCCCACGCCACACCGGCACCGGCCGGACGCAGCGGCGCCAGCGCGCGCACGGTTTCACCGAACGCGTGCGACGGGGTCACCACCAGGATCCAGGCCGCGCCTTCCACCGCCGACGCCAGGTCAGTGGTGGCACGCAGGCTGTCCGGCAGCGGGATGCCCGGCAGGTAGCGCGGGTTCTCGTGGCGCTGGTCGATGGCCTCGACCACGGCAGCGTCGCGCCCCCACAGCACGGTCGGGTGACCGTGCCGTGCGAGCAGGCTGGCCAGCGCGGTTCCCCAGGAACCGGCGCCGAGCACGGCGATCTTGTCAGCGGTAGTGCTCATCCGTGACGTCGCGGCCGGAATCAGGCGTTGCCGGCCGGCTCGGAGTCAGCCAGCGACGGTGCGTCGCCCTGCTCCTGGCGCTGGCGCAGGGTTTCTGCGTACAGGCCTTCAAAGTTGATCGGCTGCAGGAAGAACGGCGGGAAGCCGCCGGCCTGGATCAGGTCGCTGACCAGCTGGCGCACGTACGGGAACAGGATGTTCGGGCACTGGGTACCGAGCAGCACGTCGATCGACTGCGGGTCCAGGCCGACCAGGCCGAACACGCCGGCCTGCTTCACTTCGGCCACATAGGCGGTGCGCTCACCGGCCTGGCAGGTCAGGGTCACGGCCAGCACCACTTCGAAGGCGTTCTCGCCCAGGCGCTGCACCTGCTGGTTCAGGTTGAGCTGCAGTTCCGGCTGCACCTGGTCATTGAAGATGGTCGGAGCATTCGGCGACTCGAAGGAAACGTCCTTGACGTAGATCTTCTCGACGGTGAAAGCGGGGCCGGTGGCGGCATCGGCCGGCGCAACGGCGCCGTTGGTGGTCTCTTCGGACATTTCCAGTAACTCCAGGTGAATGCAATGAAAACGATGGTCGAACTACTGCGATGGGGGCGGTTCCAGGCCCATACAAGGCCGGATCCGCCACCTGCGACAATCAGTTGCGGCCCTTGACCAGCGGCAGCTCGGCCTGCTGCCAGGCGGGAATGCCGCCGTCGAGCACGTAGACCTTCTCGAAGCCGGCCTTCTTCAGCGCCTTGGCGGCGGTTTCCGAGGCGTTGCCACTGCGGCACACCAGCACCACCGGCGACTGCTTGGCGTTGGCGACCAGCTTGTTGTCCGGGCCGAAGGCACTGGCCTGGGCATTGCGGCTGCCGGCGATGTGGCCCTTCTCGAAGTCACCGCTGGCCGACAGGTCGACCACCACCGTGCCACCTGCATTGATCAGCTGGGTCAGTTCGGCGGGCTTGATGCCCTTGAAGCCCCGGAACAGGCGGCGGATCTCGGTGACGATGATGGCCACGGTCAGGCCGACCAGGGCCGCGGACAGCATCGGGTTTCGGCCTGCAAAGGCCAGCAACTCTTCGTAATTCACTCAGGTCACGGGTCGATTAAGCGGGCGCCGATTGTCGCACAAGCCGGACGCGGCCCGTCACTGCCCCTTCCACAGGTCCGGCAGGCCGGCGGTCTGCCACCAGCGCTTGGCCTCGGCATCCCAGCGCCAGCGCTCGACCACCACCACGGTGCGCTCGGCCTGGGTGTTCTGGTTGATCACCCCGATTTCGACCCGGCGCTCGACCAGGCCCCCTTCCAGCGCGGCGCTGCTGCGCTCGCGGTAGGACGACACGCGCAGCTGCGCGTAGCGGTTGAGCTCGAACTCGGTGGGCGGCTTTTCCTTGCGCAGCTTGGGGTCCAGATAGCCAATGGCATCGTCCATGCTGCCCCAGCGGATGGTGGCGCCGTAGGCGATCTGGGTCTCTTCCAGCAGCTTGCGCTGCTTGCGGCTCAGATCGTCGGCCGAAGCCACGGCGCTGACCAGCAGCAGGGAGAGCATCAGGAACTGGATGAGGCGGCGCATCGGTGGTTTCCCCAGAACGTCAGCCTGCCATCCTACCCTTTGGCGAAGGCTACGAAGCGACCACTGAACTCGGCGGCGGGCTTGCCGTCGGCGCCGGGCTGGATGGCGACGATGCTGATACGGGCCTTGCGGCGCTGGCGGAAGGTGTTCAGGAAGGCGTCCCAGCCGGTGGCCTCGGCCGCTTCGGCATGGGCGTGCAGGTCTTCGTAGACCGGCGCCAGGTAGCGCAGGTTGCTGTCGGCCACGTAGACCTCCGCATCGTGGCCGGCCAGGCGCAGGCGCAGGCTGACCAGCGCCCAGCCGGACAGGGTCAGCACCGAGGCCAGGCTGCCACCGAAGGCATTGCCCTTGTCGTTGACGTTGGCGGCCAGCGGCGCGGTGATGCGCAGCACGCCATCGGCATAACCGTCGAGCTGGATCTGCATGGCGCGGACCGCCGGCATGCAGTCCAGCACGTCCTGCAGGGCGGCCAGCGAGGAAGTCAGAGCATCAACGGACATCGGAGCAGAGACCACGACAACGAAGGGCCCGCATAATGCAGGCAATGGCCGACCATACGATACCCACTGGCGCCGCCGGTTCCGACGCGGACTGGACCTTCATTTCGCTGCGACCGCAGGGCCAGCATGCGGCGCTGCGCCGCGCCGTTGCTGGGCTGGACGGGCATCTGCTGGCGCTGTCGCCCTGGCGGCTGCAGCGCCTGCATGGCACGCCAGTGGTGCGCCAGCTGCAACGCGCGCTGAACTGCGATCGGGTGGTGTTCACCAGCCCGGCCGCAGTGGCAGCGGCCGCGTCCCTGCTGCCGCTGGCCGACGCGCAGCGCAGCCCGTGGCTGACCGTGGGCGACGGCACCGCGCGTGCGCTGCAGGCGCAGGGGGTCAACGAGGTACATGCGCCGCAGCGGATGGACAGCGAGGGGCTGCTGGCGCTGCCGGTGCTGGCCGACGTACGCGGCCTGCGCATCGGGCTGGTGACCGCCCCCGGCGGGCGCGGCCTGATCGCTGCGCAGTTGCAGGCGGCCGGCGCCAGCATCGAACGTGCCGACGTCTACCAGCGTCGCCTGCTGCGCCTGTCGCCACGCGCACTGGCTCGATTGGCGCATTCAGCGTATCCGTGGGTGCTGGCAGTCAGCAGTGGCGAAGCGCTGCAGCATTTCTGGCAACAGCTTCCACGTGCGTTGCAACAACGCCTGCAGGCCCACGCCAGCGTGGTGGTCGCCAGCGATCGGCTTGGCGAGCAGGCGCAGGCACTGGGCCTGCAGCGCATCAGCCGTAGCGCCGGCCCTGCCGGTGCACAGCTGGTGAGCGCTGCACACGCCACGCTCACCGTCCCGGCAGCGACCTGAACAGGGACGTGGATCACGCTTGCCGCTGTCGTCGGCAACAGTGATGCTGTGCACAACGCGGCCTGCCGGAACCCCACCGGCGACTTGCCGACAAGGAAGCCCGATGAACGAGACCCCGCCCGTTTCCCCGCCCCGTCGACCGGTGCGCTGGCTGCTGCCGCTGGCCGGCGTGGTCGTGCTTGGCGTGGGTGGCTATGCCGGCTGGCGCTTCTGGCATGAGCAACAGGACGCACAGGACGCACAGGCACAGACCACCGCCGTGCAGCTGCAGGGCCTGGAAGCCACGCTGGATGCCCTGCGCCGCGACCAGCGCGCGACCAGCCAACGCCTGCAGGATGCCGCCGCCACCAACCGCGTGCTGCGCGACGAGATGCTTGGCCTTTCGCAGCGTAGTGCGCTGCTGGAAGAAAATCTGGCCAAGCTGGCCGACAGCGCCAACCAGGGCCGGCAGGCGGTGCAGCGCGACGAGGCCGAGCTGCTGCTGACCCAGGCCGCGCAGCGCCTGAACTACGCCGACGATGTGGAAGGTGCGCGTCGTCTGTACGCGCAGGCTGCCACCGCGCTGGCCGATCTGCCCGACAGTGATGGCCTGAACCTGCGCCAGGCACTGGTGCAGGAGCGCGAGGCGCTGGACACGCTCGGCGCCGGACCACGTGTGCAGTCGCTGCAGCGCCTGGATGCATTGGCCAAGGCATTGCAGGGCCTGCCTTCGCAGGTGACGGGCAGCGCCACCGCTAACGCCAGGCCCTGGTGGCAGGCCACGCTGGCACCGTTCGTGGATATCACCCCGAGCCGGCAGAACGGCCCACTGACCGCCGCCGAGCGGCACAACGCCGACGATGCGCTGCAGCTGGAACTGACCCTGGCGCGTGCGGCCATTGAACGTGGCGACCGCAGCGGACGCGATACCGCGTTGACGCGCGTGGAACACTGGGCACAGCGGCGTTGGCCGGATTCACCGGCCCTGCGCGCGCAACGTGCTGAACTGAAGGCCTTGCGCGAGCTTCCGCTGCAGGCCAGCAACACCGTTCTTGGCAGCACCCTGCAGCAACTGCGCACCCAGACCGACCGGAGGTAATCCCGCATGAAACCCCTGCAATCCCTGGTCGTGCTGTTGCTGGCCGTGGCCATCGGCGTGGTCGCCGCGCAATGGCTCGGCGCCGATGACCTCAACCGCTTCGGCGAAGTGACCCTGCGCTATGGCGGCTACGACTATCACAGCAACCTGCCGAAGGTTGCCCTGCTGACCGTGGTCGCCGTGCTGGTGCTGTGGCTGCTGTGGAGCCTGATCGCCGCACCGTTCCGTGCCTGGGGCCGCTACCGCCGCAAGCAGGGCCGGGTGCGCCTGATCGACGGCCTGCAGGCCTATGAGCATGGCCAGTGGCAGCGCGCGGAAAAACTGCTGGATGGCGCGGCGAAGGATCCGGAAGTGAGCGCGGTGGCGCTGGCCAACGCCGTGCGCAGTGCGCAGGCGCGTGCCGATGGTCCCGCCGGTGAAGCACTGCTGCAGCGCCTGGGCGAAAGCGATGCCACCCTGCAGGCGCTGCTGCGCGCCGAGCAGCTGCTGGCGCGCGACCTGCCGGTGGATGCGATCAACGCGCTGGACGTGGCAGCGATCCAGCCGCTGCCGCCGCGTGGCCTGTGGCTGCGTACCGAGGCACTGGCCCGCGCCGGCCGCGCACACGAGGCGTACGGCCAGTTGGGCGCACTACGCCAGAGCAAGGTGCTGCCGGCCGAATCGAACAGCGAACTGGAAGCACGCCTCGCCGCACAGGCACTGCTGGAAGCAGCCGACGTCAATGCGCTGGCCGCACAGTGGGAAGCCACGCCGAAGGCGCTGCGCCCGACCCCGGACGTGGTCGGTGCGTATGCCAGCCGTGCGGTTGCGTTGAGCTGGGACGAACCGGCGCTGCTGGCGTTGGAACACGCCCTGGACCAGCGCTGGGACGATGAGCTGGTGGCGCTGTACGGCCGCCTCCCAGCCGAGCGCCTGGCCACCCGCCAGGCCAATCTGGCGCGCTGGCGCAACGTGCATGACAGCTCGGCCGCGCTTCGCCTGGCGCAGGGCCGCGTGGCCCTGGCCCAGCAGCAGTGGGATGCCGCCGATACGTTCCTGCACGAGGCGATTGCCGCCGGTGCCGGTGCCGCGGCCTGGGAAGCACTGGGTGAACTGTTCGCACAGCGTGGCGACCACGCGCTGGCCGCGCAGTGCCTTGCCAATGCGCTGCGCCTGCAGCGTGGCGAGGACAGCGTGGAACTGGTGCACGGCAACGAGGCGCCGCTGCGTGCCACGGTGGAAGAGCAGCCGATCGCGGTGCAACCGCCGGTGTACGACGCCAACGAAGAGCGCGACGAATTCGGCAACCCGCGGTTGCCGTGATCCCTGCCGAAGCGTGCCGGCCAACGGTCCGCACCCACCGGAGCAAGAAAAAACGCCGCCCACTGGGCGGCGTTTTCATCTGTGGAACCCGGTAGTCGCCAACCCTGGTTGGCGCTCTGACATCTTCCGAACGATGACATCGCATGGCCGACCAAGGTCGGCATCTACCACAGCAGATCCAGCGCGCATTCCCGGTAGTCACCAACCTTGGTTGGCGCGCGGTCGCAACGATCAGCGTTCGACGATCGCGACCACACCCATGCCGCCGGCGGTGCAGATCGACACCAGCGCGCGGCCACCGCCGCGTTCGGCCAGCTGCTTGGCCGCGGTGGCGATCACGCGTGCGCCAGTGGCGGCGAACGGATGGCCGGTGGCCAGCGACGAGCCCAGCAGGTTGATCTTGTCCGGGTCGATGCGGCCCATCGGTGCATCCAGGCCCAAGCGGTTGCGGCAGTAGTCCTCGCTCTCCCACGCGCGCAGGGTGCACAGCACCTGTGCAGCGAAGGCCTCGTGGATCTCGTAGATGTCGAAGTCCTGCAGGGTCAGGCCGTTGCGCTTGAGCATCTCCGGCACGGCCACGGTCGGTGCCATCAGCAGGCCTTCGCCGTGCACGAAGTCCACGGCAGAGACATGCGCGTCGCGCAGGTAGGCCTGCGGCTCATGGCCGTGCGCACGTGCCCACTCTTCGCTGGCCAGCAGCACGGCGGCGGCGCCATCGGTGAGCGGGGTCGAGTTGGCGGCGGTCAGCGTGCCACGGCCGGAGACCTTGTCGAACGCCGGCTTCAACGTCGCCAGCTTTTCCAGCGAGGTGTCGGCGCGCAGGATGTTGTCGCGCTCGACGCCGCGGAACGGTGCGATCAGATCGCTGAAGAAACCGCGCTCATAGGCCGCGGCCAGCTTCTTGTGCGATGACACTGCCCACTCGTCCTGCGAGTCGCGCGAGATGTTCCATTCCTTGGCCATGTCCTCGCAGTGGTCGCCCATGCTCTTGCCGGTACGCGGCTCAGCCACGCCCGGGAATTCGGGCTTGAGCTCGGAGAACTTGAAGCCGGAGGTCAGTGCACGGATCTTGTCACCGGTGCTCTTGGCACGGTTGGCAGCCAGCAGGCGCGCGCGCAGCTTCTTGCCGTACACGATCGGCACGTCGGAGGTGGTGTCCGAACCGCCGCCGATGCCCGATTCGATCTGGCCCAGCGCGATCTTGTTGGCGACAGTGATGATGCTGTCCAGCGAAGTGCCGCAGGCGCGCTGCAGGGTGATGCCGGGGGTCAACGGCGACAGGCCGGAGGACAGCGTGGCTTCGCGGCCGAGGTTCCAGTCGCTGGAGTGCTTGATCACCGCACCCATCGCCACTTCACCCAGCTGCTGGCCGTGCAGGCCGAAACGTTCGACCAGCGCGCCCAGCGTACGGACCGACATGCCGAGGTTGCCGACATCCGAATACGCGGTGTTCTGGCGGCAGAACGGAATGCGGACGCCACCGAGGATGGCGACGGGACGAGCGTTGGGCATGGAGATACCTGGCATGGATGAGGGTGTCTGCAACATGGCCTGCACGACGGAGCAGGCATAATGGAGCCAAGTGTAGCTGCCGCCCTGTGATGGGCCAACCGTGGAACCATGAGCAAACCCGACCCCGCGATGAATGCCCTTGGCGTGCTGGCCCTGGAACTGGCCGGCGGCGAAATCCCCCGCCAGGCGGTGCTCAGCGCCGAACAGGCCGGTGAACTGGCCGAACGCGTCGGCCGTGACCTGGCCAAGCAAGTGCCGCAGGTGGCCGAGCTGGACCTGGTGTTCGCCGCCGCCCATTTCGACCCGGCCGAAGTGCTGCGCCCGGGCTGGCCGATCCACCGCCGCCTGGAAGAGCTGCAGATGCGCGCACCGGGCCGCAACCAGGGGCCGCGCCTGCTGGCCTTCGGTACCGACGCCGCTGGTGATGTGCCGCTGCCGTTCCAGGCCGATGCCAGCCTGGTGGGCGGTGGCCTGCGCGTGGTGCCGTTCCTGCTGACCGGCAGTGACGTGGCCACCACCAATGCGGTGGCCGAAGCGCTGGAAGAGACGCTGCTGGCCAACGGCATGGCGCATGCCGACACCGCGCTGATGGCGCAGAACGCGTTCGGCGCCCGTATCGAGCATGCGCGCTATTTCACCGTGAACGACCTGGCCGCGATGATGTCGATGCAGTACGACAACCAGGGCCTGGCCGCGCTGTGGCCGCTGATCGAGACTGCGATCATGGCGCCGGGCGAGGACGAGTGGCTCAATGCCGCGCCCGAGCCGCTGCTGCGCTATACCCATGGCGAAGCACGCATGGCGCTGTTCGATCCGGCCGGCTGGTGCGCGCATTACGACCACGGCAACAACGACTGCGACCGCCTGCAGGGTATCTACGAGCAGTTCCTGATGCGCCAGCGGCAGATGGCTGCGGTGCTGGAAGCGCACGGCGTGCCGGTGCTGTTCGTGCACTGCGAAGCCGGGCAGGACGCGCGCGAGCTGCTGGCGCGCTGATCGGAAACAGCCGCCGCCGTGTGTTGTAGAGCCGAGCCCATGCTCGGCTCAGGTCCACCGAAGAGCAGGTAGTGCCCGCCGCTGGCCGGCAACCTCCGGATCTGCGATTGCCGGCCAGCGGCCGGCACTACCGATCAAGAAAACGCCGGCTTGCGCCGGCGTTTTCTGCTTCTTACGGCGCCTTCTGGATCACAGCACACGCCAGGCGTGCGCCGGCATTGCCGGTCGGCTGGGTCTTGTAGTCGTCCGCGTCGGCGTGGACGATCAGGCCTCGGCCGATGATGTCGAAGTCATCACCCTTGCCGATGTTGACGTTGCTCGACACCGGGCCGTCGATGGTGGCCACGCCCTTGTCGTCGGCCTTGATGTTGGGCATGTCGCCGCCGTGGTGCGGATCGACGGCCACGCTGCCGTGGTCCTGCTTGCCCGGGTTGAAGTGGCCGCCGGCGCTCATGCCGTCCGGCGCGCTGCAGTCGCCCTTCTCGTGGATGTGGAAGCCGTGCTCGCTGCCCGGCTTCAGGCCGCTGATCTGGCCGGTCACGTGGACCTTGCCGTCGACCACCTTGAAGGTGACGCTGCCCTTGGTCTCGTTGCCCTGGGTCGGTGCCAGTTCGGCCGTGGCCGAGGCGTCGGCAGCCGGAGCTGCTGCCGGCGCTGCGGCCGGTTCGGTGGTGGCGCCCTCGGCCGGGGCGGCCGGCGGGGTTTCAGTCTGCGGCGCGGCGGGCTGCTGGTTGCAGGCCGCCAGGCCCAGTGCGGCAATGGCCGCGAACAGCGAAGTGTGGATCAGACGCATGGAATCTCTCCCTGGATGATGCCGGCAACGATCAACGGACAACCCGGATCACGCCACAGGCGATGCGGACGCCGGCATTGCCGGCGGGCTGGCTGCGATAGTCGTCGGCATTTGCATGCACGACCAGTGCACGTCCGGCGATATCGGTGGCGGCGCCTCCGCCAAGGGTAACCCCCTTGAGGTGGATATCGACGTTGGCGCGGCCCTGGGCGTCGGCACGCAGATTGTCCATGTCGCCCAGATGGTGCTTGCCGGTGCCTGCGCGGCCATGCGCGGTGCCACCGGGGTTGAAATGGTTGCCGGCGCTACTGGCATCCACCGCGCTGCAGTCGCCGCGCTCGTGGATGTGGAAGCCGGCCTGCTGCAGGGGCTGCAGTCCACCGACCAGGCCGGTGATGTGGATGCCACCGGGCTCCACCATCAGCGCGATGCGGCCGCTGACGATGCTGGCCGAGGCCGGCGAGAGGTTGGCCTCGGCCTGCTTGGCGGCGCTGACGGCCACCGGCGGTGGCGGGGTGGGCTCGGCCTTCTTCGGCGCACTGCCACAGGCAGACAGCAGCACGGCGGCGGACAACGGCAGGATGGCAAAGGACAGACGCATCGAAGACTCCTTGCAGGTGACACTACGGACGGCATCGTCCATGAACGATCAACAGTTCGGCAAGCGGGTGCGAGGATCGCGTGCAGGGACCGTTCAATGGCCCCCGCGGCGGCGCCCGGCGCCCAGCTTGCGGGTGAGGGTATTGCGGCCGAGGCCCAGGCGGGCAGCGGCTTCGGCACGGCGGCCATGGGTGATCTGCAGCGCCGCCTCCAGCAAGGCATGATCGACCCGCTCGCGCACCTGTGCGTGCAGTCCTTCCACGCCCTCGCCCAGCTGCCGGCGTGCCCATTCGGCCAGCAGCGCCTCCCACTGCCCCGGATCGGCGCCACTGGCGCTGCTGCGGCGGCCCCGCGTGCGATTCAGCGCGGTATCAACGTCGGCCACGCCGATGGTATCGGCGGCGGCCAGCGCCGCCATCCGCCAGCACACGTTCTCCAGCTCGCGTACGTTGCCCGGCCAGTCGTGCTCGCGCAGCGCCTGCAGGGCGGCGGCGGTCAACCGCTTCGGCGGCGTATCCAGCCTGTGTGCAGCGGCAGCCAGGAAGGTGCTGGCCAACTGCGCGATGTCCTCGCGGCGCTCGCGCAGCGGCGGCAGCTGCAGGCGCACCACGTCCAGGCGGTGCAGCAGATCGGCGCGGAACTTGCCCTGCGCGACCAGGCCTTCCAGGTCCTGGTGGGTGGCGGCCACCACGCGCACATCGACGCGGATCAACTCGCGGCCACCGACGCGGAAGAACTCGCCCTGTGCCAGCACGCGCAACAGACGGGTCTGCAGCGGCAGCGGCATGTCGCCGATCTCATCCAGGAACAGGGTGCCACCGTTGGCCTGCTCGAAGCGACCGATATGGCGGCGCTGGGCACCGGTGAAGGCGCCGGCTTCGTGGCCGAACAGTTCGCTCTCCAGCAGCTCGGCCGGGATGGCGGCGGTATTGAGCGCAACGAAGGGCGCCTGTGCGCGCGGCGATTCGCGGTGCAGGGCATGCGCCACCAGCTCCTTGCCGGTGCCGGTCTCGCCGGTGATCAACACCGCCAGCGGTGCCTGCGCCAGGCGGCCGATGGCGCGGAACAGCGCACGCATCGGCGGGGTGTCACCCACCAGCTGCGGTGGCTGATCGCTGCGGGTCTCGGCTGCGGTTGTGGGCGCAGCCATTGCCGGCGCCACCGCCGGCAGCACGCGCTGCGCCAGCGCCACTGCATCATCCAGATCAAACGGCTTGGACAGGAATTCATGCGCGCCGCCGCGGAATGCACCGGCGGTACTGGCAACATCGGTATAGGCCGACATCACCACCACCGGCAGCTGCGGCAGCGCGGCCTTCAGCTTGTCCAGCAACACCAGGCCATCGTCGCCGGGCATGCGTACATCGGTGAACAGCAGCGCCGGCGGCGGGCCCTCGCTCAGGGCCTGCAGGGCGGGAGCGGCGCTGTCGAAATCGACAACCTGGTAGCCCGCCTCGCGCAGCGCGGTGCACAGCACGAAGCGCACGGCACGGTCGTCGTCGACCACCCAGATGCGTTGTGCGGGAGTGGAGGCGTCAGACATCGCGCGGGGCCTCCTCGGCCGGGGCGGCGCCGTTGCCGATCGGCAGCAGCAGAGTGAACACGGTATGTCCCGGGCGCGAGCGATAGGTCAGCGTGCCGCGATGTTCGCGTGCGACCTGCTGCGCCAGCGCCAGGCCCAGGCCAGTGCCTTCGGCGCGACCACTGACCAGCGGCAGGAACAGATGCTCGGCCAGCTCCTCGGGCACGCCACGGCCGTCGTCGGCAATCTCCAGGCGCAGCGCCAGCGTGTGCAGCTGCTCGGCGATGCGTACGCCGTGCTCGACGCGGGTGCGCAGGGTGATGTTGCCGGCACCGGCCTGGATCGCGTTGCGCACCAGGTTCCACACTGCCTGGGTGAGGCGGTCGGCATCGCCATGGAATTCGGGAATGCTGGGGTCGTAGTCGCGCTGCAGGCGTACCGCCCAGCCGGCCTCGTTCTCGGCCAGGCGCAGCACGCGTTCCAGCGCGGCGTGGATGTTCAGTTCGGCGTGAGGCGCGGCCGGGGCCGGTGACAGCAGCTGGTCGAGCAGGCCGTTGAGGCGTTCGATCTCCGAACCGATCAGCTCGATCAGCTCACGTTCGCTGGCGTCACGCTGGGCGGCGCGCCGGGCCAGCAACTGGGCCGCGCCCTTCAAGCCAGCCAACGGATTGCGCAGTTCATGGGCCAGCCCCTTCAGCGCCGCGCTGAGCGCGCTGGGCAGGGCCTGGGTCGGGTCGAGCCCGGGGAACTCATCGACCGGGTGCGCCTCCAGCAACCAGCCACCATCGTCGCGGCGGCTCATCCAGCCCTCGGCGAAGCGCGGTGCCTCACCGGGCACCGCCAGCGCCAGCCGGTTCAGGCGCAGGCTGTCGCGCTCATCGCGGGCCAGGAAATGGGCCAGCGCCTCACCCTGCACTTCCAGCGCGGCCAGGGGCTGGCCGAGCAGGCGGCGGATGCTGACACCCAGCCAACGCGCGAAGGCCGGGTTGCAGCCGATGATGCGGCC
The DNA here is from genome assembly GCF_056480345.1 of Stenotrophomonas sp. 107298_Sma. Lineage (NCBI taxonomy): Bacteria > Pseudomonadati > Pseudomonadota > Gammaproteobacteria > Lysobacterales > Lysobacteraceae > Stenotrophomonas > Stenotrophomonas sp. 107298_Sma. The sequence goes on along the minus strand of NZ_CM151094.1, from coordinate 174,085 downwards.
ATCAGCCCCAGCCCAGGCCAGCGGCGTGCCCAGGGCGTCGAGGGATGGCGGCGGTGTGGGGTCGGACATTGCACCAATGTAGTGCAAAAACCGGATCCGGGGTCAGAGTCCTTTCCGTATGGAAAGGGATCCGACCCTGCGGGGCCTGCGACGGTTACACCGGGTAGCCGGTCGCCTCGCGGGCCTTCTTCCAGGCGATGTCGAACTCGCGCGCGCTGATTTCGTCGTCTTCATCGAAATCCATGAACGACACCGGCTGGTCGGCCAGCACGAAGCGGTCATCGCTCTGCCCGGTTTCATCGGCCCAGACCACCTTGGCCCCGTAGATCTCCACCTGGCGCACGATTTTTTCACCACGGGCTTCCATCAACACGTTGCCCTTGCCCAGGCTCGATTCGGCCCAGTGCTTGTAGTACTTCTTGCTGTTGGTCTTTGCGTTGGGTTTTGCGTATTTCATTGCATTGGTCCTGGCCGCAGGTGCGACCGGAAAGTTCGGAATGGCGCCATTATCAGGCATTCGCGCGCAGATCCCTTTCCTGCGGAGAGGGATCTGACCCCTGCCAAACTACTTCGGCAAGGGGGCGCCCTTCGGCCACAGCATCCAGATGCTGCCCTTCTGTTTCATGTCACCGGCCAGCTTGCCCGCGGCATCGCCGCTGCCCCAGTACAGGTCCGCGCGCACTTCGCCGGCAATCGCGCCGCCGGTGTCCTGCGCGGCCACCGGGCGCACCACCGGGCTGCCGTCCGGGCGCGTGGTGGACAGCCACAGCAGGCTGCCCAGCGGCACCACGGTGCGGTCTACCGCCACGCTGTAACCCGCCGTCAGCGGCACGTTCAGCGAACCGCGCGGGCCTTCCGGGCTGTCCGCGCTGCGTACGAAGAACACGTAGCTGGGGTTGCTGCGCAGCAGTTCCGGCACACGGGAAGGGTTGGCCCTGGCCCAGGCGCGGATCGCGTCCATGGTCACGTCCTCCTTCTTCAGCTGGCCCTGGTCCACCAGCCAACGGCCGATCGCGCGATAGGGATGCCCGTTCTGTTCGGCATAGGCCAGGCGCACCTGCGTGCCATCGGCCAGGCGAACCCGGCCCGAGCCCTGGATCTGCAGCAGCTGCAGGTCCATCGGATCGGTCAGCCAGGCCAGCACCGGGGCCTTGGCGCCCTTGGCCGCGATGGTGCCTGCATCGTCATAGGGCTTGAGCACCTTGCCATCGACACGGCCGCGCAGGCGCTTACCCTTCAGTTCCGGGTAGACGCTGTCCAGCTGCACCACGATCAGGTCATCCGGCGTGCCGTACACCGGCACGGTGGCCTTGTCGGTGCGGGTCAGGCTGCCGGGGTAGATCGGCTCGTAGTAGCCGGTGATCAGCCCATCAGCCTGGTGCCCCCCGGCACGCAGCGCGTAGGCATCGAGGTCGCGCTGCAGGAACTGGCGGATCGCGGCAGGGTCCTTGTCGTTCACTGCTGCAGCCGTAGTGCAGGGCTTGGCCCAGACAGCGTCGTTCTTCAGGCGGGTGCAGCTGCTGCGCCAGGCAACGAAGCCGGCCTGCAGATCGGTATCGGAAACCGGCGGCAGCGCACTCCATTCAACCTTGGCGTAGGTGGCGGCAGGCTTGATTGGTGCTGGCGGTGCTTCGGGACGGGTGCCGGTGGTGCTGCAGGCCGCAAGCACGGCCAGCGCAAGAAGGCTCAAGCTCGTGCGGCTCAGGGGGGCGATGATGTCTTTCATTGCCCCAATGTAGAGGAAATGGCACGGCACCGGACCCGTCGGGTGCCCGGCGCCGCGCTCTCCCTTCAGCGTCCGCCGCTACCCAGCAGGCCACTGTTGCTGGTGGCGAACACCGGCGGCGGCACGTCCAGCATGGCATCGCTCACGGTGCGACCGGCCAGGAACTCGACGATGCTGCGGGCGATGGCGGGGTTGCCCGTCCACAACTCGTTGTGATGGCTGGCGTTGCGTACCAGCAGCGAGCGGCCGTTGCGGAAGCCTGGACGCAGTGCATCGGCGTTGGCTGGTGGCGTGCGTCCATCCAGCGTGCCGCTGATGAACAGCACCGGCACCTCGCTGCGCAGCGGGCCACGGAAGGATTCGCCCAGATCGGCCAGGCCCAGGCCGTTGCCGATGGCGGGGAACGGGAAGTTCAAGGCGTCGCCGAACAGGCTTTCGCGCGCCTGCGCCTCCACCCGTGCCAAGCGCTGCGGGCTCTGCCCGGACGCCACATCCATCGCCAGCCCCATTGCCGGGTACTCGGCGAACTGAGCACGCACGATCAGCACCAGGTCTGCCAGCGGATCGTAGTTGCCGCGCTCGGCCTCGCGCAGCACCAGCGGCAGCCACTGCTGGGTGTGCCGCTGGCCGAGCGCATTGGCGATCAGGATCTGCGCATCGAATTCACCGATGGTCACCTGGCGACCCTCGTGCATGCGGCTGCGGCCCTGCCGTGGCTGCTCACGCAGCGCCTGCAGCACGCGTGAGGCCGATCCGACCAGATCGTCGAAGCCATCCTTGCGCGCCAACTGCGCAAGCTCCTGCAGCAGCGCGTCGCTGCTCAGCGGCAGCTTCAGTGTGTCATCAGGACCTTCGGTGCCCATCAACACCACGCGCTCGAGGCCTTCACCGTGCAGTCGCACCGCAGCCAGGGCCAGATGCGTGCCGTAGCTCATGCCCCACAGGCTGATCTTCGGCACACCCAGCGCGCGGCGCAGGTCGTCAAGGTCGGCGGCGCTCTCGGCCGTGGTGTAGGCACCCAGATCAACGCCAGCCTGCCGCCAGAACGCCACGCACTTCGCTGCCGTTGCCTGCAGCGCGACCAGCGCCGTATCGCGCTGCAATGGCTGCGCATCATCGAATCGGGTCTGGTGCGGGCATTCCGGCGGCGGTTCGGACAGGCCGGCGCCGCGCTGGTCGAGCAGCAGCACATCGGTCTCGCGGCGGACCAGGTCGAACACCGGCCAGCGTGGGCCGCGCGCAGTGTCGATGCCGGAGCCGCCCGGGCCACCGGCCAGGTAGACCACGGGAGCGCTGCGACCATTGCCGCCGTTTGCACGCAGGCGTACCACTTTCAGCTGCATGCGTGGTCCATCCGGCTCGCTGTGCCGTCGTGGCACCGCAAGCACGGCGATTTCCGCAGGGATGCTGCCATGTGCCTTGGTCTGCAGTGTGTAGGGCTCGAACGCCAGTGCAGCCGGACTGGCCTGCGCGGGGGTGGCCACGGCCAGCGCCAGGCCGATTGCAGCCAGCGCGGCGGCGATGGCAGTGCGGCAACGATGGGAACTGCGGGGAAGCGTGCGGGCGCTGCGGGTCATGTCGGGCTCCGATGGAAGGACGTGCGCCACCAGCGTCTGCCCTTCCGCAGCACACGGGGCGTGCGCACCTGCCGAACGTCTCCAGGCGGCCGTCCACTGTCTCCACGCAACCGATAGGATGGCCTCCATGCAGATCCCACGAACCCTGGCTGTCCTTGCTGTGCTGCTTGCGGCCGTGGCCGTCTGGCTGCTCGTGTCGACGCCGCCACCCGGTCTGGTGCAGGTGCCGGGCGCGCAGATGGCGCTTGCGAACATCGGGGCCGCCGGCGCCGTGCCCGCGCGACCGCCGCAGGATCTGGACTGGCAGCCACTGGACCAGCGCGAGCTGGCAGGTTGGCGCGGCCCCTACTGGCTGCGCTGGCAGGTGCCAGCGCCGACCACCGCGGACGTGCATGGCCGCACGATGCGGCTGTCGCTGCGTGCCGCCAGCCAGCTGTACTGGAACGGCAACCCGTGGGTCGGCAATGGCGTGGTCGGCCGCAGCGCTGCGGAAGAGCACCCTGGACGCATCGACCTTGTGCGTGTGCTGCCTCCTGCTTCGGGCAACCGCAGCGACGAACTGATCGTGCTTGCGTCGAGCCAGCAGCAGCACTTCCATCTGCATGGTGCCGATGCGATGGTGCTGATCGCACCCGCGGCCGTGCTGTACGGCCAGATCATCCTGCCGTGGTTGATCGCCGCCTTCGCCACCGGTGCACTGGCGGCGGCCTGTCTGTACTTCCTCACCGTGTTGCGCGGCCAGACGCAGGCACCCGGGGCCCGTCTGCTGCTGGCACTGGGCGCAGTGGGGCTGGCACTGCCCGTGGTCGAGGCCTGGCGCTCCCTGCTGGGGTATCCCTATCCATGGCATGGCCCACGCCTGGTGGCACTGTTGTGCCTGCATGTGGCGGCAGCGGCGTTGCTGCCGGCCTATCTTGCACGCCGCTTCGCGGTAGCCATGCCGCGGGCCGCCTACCTTGGCTATCTGGCCGTGATCATTGCCGCCGCTGTCGCGCTGCCCGGCTTCGATACGCGCTCAGCGGCAGTGCTGCTGTCGAGCCTGATCGCCTCGGCAGGGGTACTGTTGCGCGCGCATGGCGAGTCCGAGGACCGCTGGCCGATCCTGGCCTTGCTGCTGGCCGGACTGCTGGCGCTGCTGGTCGCAGGCGGCGCCTTCCTCGATGGGCCCTTTTTCCTGCTGCTGGCGGTGCTGATGGTGTTCCTGCTGCTGCGCCACGCTGCCCAGTTGCAGGCACTGGACCGGCACAACGCTTGGCTGAGCGAAGAACGCGCGCAGCTTTCGCTGCAGCTGCTGCAACGGGGCATCCAGCCGCATTGGCTGATGAACACCCTGACTTGCCTGCAGGAGTTGATCGAACAGGCACCAGCGCGTGCCAGCCGCCTGGTGGAATCACTGGCCGACCAGTTTGATCGCCTGCGCGACAGCAGCAGCCGGCGCAGCGTTCCCCTGCAGGACGAACTGGCGCTCTGTCGCAGCCATCTGGATATCGTTGGCATGGCATTGGACCAGCGCATGCGGCTGGAGGTCGATGGCGAAGACGCGATGCTGTCGTTGCCGCCCGGCATCCTGCATGCCCAGGTGGAGAATGCATTGACCCACGCAGGTGCGCTGGCCTGCGCAAAGCATCCGTTCCACCTGCACGTGCAACGCACCAACGCGCGCTGGATACTGGAGCTGCGCAGTGCGCGGGGTTCCGCCCCACACCGTGGCCGCGGCACCGGCACGCGCTATATCGAGGCCAGCCTGGCCGCCGCCTGTCCTGGCGGATGGGCCTTCGTGCAGGGCGCCGAAGGCGACCACTGGTGCAGCCGGATCGAACTGACATGCGCATCCTGATCGTCGAGGATGAGCCGCTGGTACGCCAGCGCCTGCTGCGCCTGTGCAGTGAACTGGCAGGCGCGCGCGCGCGCTTCGACGCCGTTGCTGATCTGGAGTCGGCCGGAGATCGACTGCAACGCAGCGTCTACGATGGCCTGCTGCTGGACCTCAACCTGGGCGGCGACGATGGTTTCGAGCTGCTTCGGCGCGCGGTGGCCGGACGCTATCAGTGCGTGGTGGTGTCGGCCCATCGCGATCGCGCGCTGCAGGCATTCGAGCATGGTGTGCTCGACTTCGTACCCAAGCCGTTCTCGCGTGAGCGCCTTGGCCAGGCACTGGAACGCCTGCTCGACACCGGCGGCTCCCGCCCTGGCCGCGCGCGCTATCTGGGTGTCTGGCGGGCGCAGGGCACGGCGACCGTAGAACTTGCTGACGTGCTCTGGATCCGCGCCGACGGCGACTACAGCCAGGTGCGCATGCGCGATGGCCGCAGCGAGCTGCACGACAAGTCCCTGGCCGGACTGGGCAGCGTGCTGCCTGGCGACTTCGTGCGTTGCCATCGTTCCTATCTGGTCAATCTGCAGCATGTGCGCATGCTGCATGCAGGATCGGGCAGCCGTTACTGGCTGGTGTTGAGCGATGGCAGCGAGCTGGCCGTGGGCCGCGCGCATGTGGCGGCAATACGCGGAGAGCTGGGGATGGAGTGAGGTGTGGAAGCTGCCAGCCATGGGCTGGCACTACTGCACTTCGTGGTGGTGGCCGCGCTGCGCGCTCGCCGGGCATGGCCCGGCGCTACCCACTTCCGGGTGTTCTGCGCCGCGCGAGCATCTACGGGGTCTGCAGCAGCAAGGAATGCAGGATGCGGGCATCTTCGGCATCCAGCGTCTTCGGCAGGTCGTCGCGGCCACGGAAGCGACGGTGGAAGGCGGCGACGGTGGCCTCGCGGTTGTCCAGCGGGTAGCCAAAGCGGGCCAGCGCATTCCATGCATCGAAGCCTTCGGGTGCCGCACCATCGGCGGCGCGCGGCCACACGCCGAACCCGGCGTCGGCCAGCTGCTGCCAGGGGAAGAAGCGGCTTGGGTCCTGCTTGCGGGTCGGCGCCAGGTCGGCATGGCCGATGACCTGCCGCGGCGGGATGTTCAGCCGTTCAGTGAGATCGCGCAGCAGCACGATCAATGACTCGATCTGCGCCGGGCTGAAGGGACTGCGACCGTCGTTGTCGAGTTCGATGCCGATCGAGGCTGAATTGAGATCGGTGATGGTGCCCCAGCGCCCGGCACCGGCATGCCAGGCGCGGCGTTCATCGGCCACCAGCTGGTAGCGATGGCCATCGGCGCCGATCAGGTAGTGCGCGCTGACCCGTCCGCCGCTGTTGGCGGTACGCAGCGTGTGCAGGCTCTGCTGCACCGACTTCTGCTCGGTGTGATGGATGACGATGATGACCGGCGTGCGCGCGTTCTGGTTCGGCGACGGCACCCAGGTGGCGAGCGGATTGCGGGCTTCCTGTGGCGCGGAAGCGCAGGCGGCCAGCAACAGACAGGCCGAGAGCATCAGAGCGGTGCGGATCGGGTGCATGGCCCGATTGTGCGCGATCAGGCCGGATGATGCATGCCACGGTGCCGACCAACGGTCGGCACCCACCAGAGCAGGAGCAGTGCCAAGCAAGCTTGGCACCCACCAAACGCAAAGGCGGCCCCGCAGGGCCGCCCGCCACGCATCAGGCCTCGTAGGCCGATTCGCCGTGCGAGGTCACATCCAGGCCAGTACGCTCTGCTTCCTCGGTCACGCGCAGGCCGACCACGCTGCGCACCACCAGCAGGATCAGCGTGGTCACCACCGCCGACCAGACCACCGTCAGGCCAACACTGACCACCTGCACCCACACTTGGTGCGCGATATCCAGATCGGCCTTGGTGCCGCCCAGCGACTGCGCACTGAACACGCCGGTGAGGATCGCGCCGACGATACCGCCGACACCGTGTACGCCGAACACGTCGGCGGTGTCGTCCACCTTCAGCAGGCGCTTGAGACCGGTCACACCCCACACGCAGACCACACCGGCGACGAAGCCGATGACGATCGCGCCGAGCGGGCCGACTGTGCCGCAGGCCGGGGTGATGCCGACCAGACCGGCCACCGCACCCGAGGCGGCGCCCAGTGCCGACGGCTTGCCCTTGCTGATCGCTTCGACCAGCGTCCAGCCCAGCACGGCAGCAGCGGTGGCCAGCACCGTGTTGAGGAAGGCCAGCGAGGCGACGGTATCGGCGGCGGCGGCGGACCCGGCATTGAAGCCGAACCAGCCGACCCACAACAGCATCGCGCCGATGTAGGTGAACGGGACGTTGTGCGGCTTCAGCGCGGTCTGTCCGTAGCCCAGGCGCTTGCCGACGAACCACGCGGCGACCAGGCCGGCAACACCGGCATTGATGTGGACCACGGTGCCGCCGGCGAAATCGATCGCACCCATTTCACCGAGGTAACCGCCACCCCACACGATGTGCGCCATCGGGATGTAGCTGAGGGTGAACCACAACGCCGAGAACAGCAGCACCGCGCGGAACTTGATGCGCTCGGCGAAGGCGCCGACGATCAGTGCGGTGGTGATGCCGGCGAAGGTCGACTGGAAGGCGACGAACAGGTAGTCCGGCAGGCCCTTGATCGGGGTGTTGCCCACCGACTCCGGCGTGAACCCCTTGAGGAAGGCGAACTCGGTGAACGAACCGAAGAACGGATTACCGGCGCTGAACACCGCGCTGTAGCCATAGGCCACCCACAGCAGCAGCACCAGCGAGAACACGACCAGGATCTGGCTGAGCACCGACAGCACGTTCTTCGAACGCACCAGGCCGCCGTAGAACAACGCCAGGCCCGGCACCACCATCAGCAGCACCAGCAGGGTGGAGGTCAGCATCCACGCCACGTCGCCATGGTCGTAGGCCGCGGCGGCTTCGGCGACGGCAGGTGCGGCAGCCGCGGCGACCGGGTCCTGCAGCGGTTCGACCGCTACGGTTTCGCTTGGCAGCGGCGACACCTGGGCCTGCGCATGGGCAGTTCCCGGCCAGGCGCCAGCAGCCAGCGCACTGAGCAGCATCAACAGGCACACCAGATGGAACCGGGCTTGCCACCCGGTGAGAAGGCGCATCTTCATGGGGGAGTCTCCGGAAGGGGGTTACAGCGCGTCGGCACCGATTTCGCCGGTGCGGATGCGGATGACCTGTTCGACGGCGGTGACGAAGATCTTGCCGTCACCGATCTTGCCGGTGCCTGCAGACGACTGGATCGCTTCGATCACTGCGTCGGCACGTTCGTCGGTGACCACGGTTTCGATCTTGATCTTGGGCAGGAAGTCGACCACGTACTCGGCACCGCGATACAGCTCGGTGTGGCCCTTCTGGCGACCGAAGCCTTTCACTTCGGTCACGGTGATGCCCGACACGCCGGCATCGGACAAGGCCTCGCGGACCTCGTCGAGCTTGAACGGTCGGATGATGGCGGAGATCAGTTTCATGCGCATGTCCCGATGGTGGATGGGGCCAGCGCGCCAGCGCGCGATGGCATCAGGCAACCACGGGCCATCGTGTTGATGGCCGTGGCTGTTGCACCGGACACGAACCGGGCCGGGACAGCCGTGCCTCTCTCCTTGCACGGCCGACGCGGGAGGGAGGGCGGCCCATGTCGCGTATCCGGTCTCTCTTACCCCTGGATCAGCGGGCCAAGGGCCCGCGTTTCCAATGCAGCGGACCAATGGTCCGCTCTACCACGGCGGGCCGGGGCCCGCCCTGCGGCTCCCCAGCCGCGAAGACGGAAGCGATGGCGGCGGGTGGGAGGGGGAAGCCCACCGCCATCGCCACCGATCAGCTGGCGTAGTACAGCTGGTATTCCAGCGGGTGGGTGGCCGCGCGGAACTTGGTCACTTCCTGCATCTTCAGCGCGATGTAGCCGTCGATGAAGTCATCGCTCATCACGCCGCCGGCCTTCAGGAACTCGCGGTCCTTGTCCAGCGCTTCCAGCGCCTGGTCCAGCGAGGAGCAGACCTGCGGGATCAGCTTCTCTTCTTCCGGCGGCAGGTCGTACAGGTCCTTGTCGCTCGGTGCGCCCGGGTCGATCTGGTTCTTGATGCCGTCCAGGCCGGCCATCATCAGCGCGGTGAAGGTCAGGTAGCCGGACTGGATCGGATCGGGGAAGCGCATTTCAATGCGGCGTGCCTTCGGGTTGGACACCCACGGAATGCGGCACGATGCCGAACGGTTGCGGGCCGAGTAGGCCAGCATCACCGGCGCTTCGTAGCCCGGCACCAGGCGCTTGTAGCTGTTGGTGCCCGAGTTGGCGAAGGCGTTGATGGCCTTGGCGTGCTTGAAGATGCCGCCGATGTACCACAGCGCCATCTGGCTCAGGCCGCCGTAGCCGTCACCGGAGAACAGGTTGGTGCCGCCCTTGGACAGCGACTGGTGCACGTGCATGCCGCTGCCGTTGTCGCCGACGATCGGCTTGGGCATGAAGGTAACGGTCTTGCCGTTGCGGTGCGCCACGTTCTTGATCACGTACTTCATGCGCAGCAGTTCGTCGGCCTTCTGCACCAGGGTGCTGAACTTGGTGCCGATCTCGCACTGGCCGGCGGTGGCCACTTCGTGGTGCTGCACTTCCACTTCGATGCCGACCTGTTCCAGGGTCTTGCACATTTCGGCGCGCAGGTCGTGCAGGGTGTCGGTCGGCGGCACCGGGAAGTAACCGCCCTTCACGCCCGGACGGTAGCCGCTGTTGGCGCCGTCGTACTTGGCGCCGCTGTTCCACGCCGCTTCTTCCGAATCGACCTGGAAGAAGGTGTGGCCCATTTCATTGGCGAAGCGGACCGAATCGAAGATGAAGAATTCCGGCTCCGGGCCGAAGAAGGCGGTTTCGGCAATGCCCGAGGACTTCAGGTACGACTCGGCGCGCTTGGCGATGCCGCGCGGGCAACGGCCGTAGGGCTGCATGGTGGCCGGGTCGAGGATGTCGCAGCTGATCACGATGGTCGGATCGGCGTAGAACGGATCAACGTAGGCGCTGGCGGTGTCCGGCAGCAGCACCATGTCCGATTCGGCGATGCCCTTCCAGCCAGCGATCGAGCTGCCATCGAACATCTTGCCTTCTTCAAACAGCGACGGCTCGACGATGCTGACCGGGAAGGTCACGTGCTGCTCGACACCGCGCATGTCGACGAAACGCAGGTCGACGAACTCGATCTGGTTGTCCTTGATCAGCTTTTCTACGTTTTCCACGGACATCGGTACGACCTCGGATGGGGATGAATGCCTGCTGAGGTACAGCAACGACCGTGCCAACTTTTGGCCGCCCGCAAGTCATTGATTTCAAAAAGGGCGCTCCGGATCGGTGCAGAACAGCGCGCACCAAACGGGTGCAACTGGAACCAGACGCACCCGTTTGGTGCGGCATGGATCGTCTATTCTTTCGACCTTCTTCTGCCGCCCACACCCGCACTGTCCATGTCCGACCTGCTCTCCGCCCTGCTGCTGGGCATCCTCGAAGGCTTGACCGAATTCCTGCCGATCTCCAGCACCGGCCACCTGCTGATCGCCCAGCACTGGCTGGGCGCGCGATCGGACTTCTTCAACATCATCATCCAGGCCGGTGCGATCCTGGCCGTGGTGCTGGTGTTCCGCCAGCGCCTGCTGCAGCTGGCCACCGGCTTCGGCCAGCGCGAGAACCGCGAGTACGTGTTCAAGCTCGGTGCCGCCTTCCTGGTAACCGCGGTGGTTGGCCTGGTGGTGCGCAAGGCCGGCTGGTCCCTACCGGAAACGGTCAGCCCGGTGGCCTGGGCATTGATCATCGGCGGCATCTGGATGCTGCTGGTGGAGGCCTATACCGCACGCCTGCCCGACCGCGACCAGGTGACCTGGACGGTGGCCATTGGTGTCGGCCTGGCACAGGTGGTGGCCGGTGTGTTTCCCGGCACCTCGCGCTCGGCCTCGGCGATTTTCCTGGCGATGCTGCTGGGCCTGAGCCGTCGCGCGGCGGCCGCCGAATTCGTGTTCCTGGTCGGCATTCCGACCATGTTCGCGGCCAGTGCGTACACCTTCCTGGAACTGGCCAAGGAAGGAAACCTGGCCAGCGAGAACTGGACCGAGGTGGGTGTGGCCTTCATTGCCGCGGCCATCACCGGCTTCGTCGTAGTGAAGTGGCTGATGGGCTACATCAAGTCGCACAGGTTCACCGCGTTCGCGCTTTACCGCATCGCGCTGGGCGCCGCGCTGCTGCTGTGGTTGCCCTCCGGCAGCTGAACAGCGCCGGGGCACGGTAACCCCGTTGCCGGCCCCACCCCGTTTCCCCCACGGTTCCCCAAGGAGAATCACCATGAACCGCAAGCTCACACTGCTCCTCCCGCTGGCCCTGATGGCCGCCTGCAGCCAGACCCCGGCACCGGCCGGCACCGGCGGCGACGACGTTGCCCCGGCGGCGGCCAAGGCAGCAGACCAGCAGACGCTGGCGCACCTGGATGCGCAGCGACTGCAGAGCCAGCATTGGCTGCTGCAGCAGGCCACCGCCGCCGACGGCAAGCGCATCGACGCGCTGTTCGCCCGCGAAGACAAGCCGGTCACCCTGGACTTCGCTGATGGCCGCCTGTCGGTCAGCAACGCCTGCAACCACATGGGTGGCGGTTACACCCTGGCCGACGGCAAGCTGAGCGTCAGCGCGATGGCCTCGACCATGATGGCCTGCACCGACAAGGCGCTGATGGCGCTGGACGAAGCCGTCTCCAGCCGTCTGCAGGGCGAACTGAAGGCCGAACAGGACGCCAACGGCGTGCTGACCCTGACCACCGCCAAGGGCGATGTGCTGGTGTTCAACCCGGAACCGACCGCTGAAACCCGCTATGGCGGCGCCGGCGAAACCGTGTTCCTGGAAGTGGCTGCGAAGACCGAAAAGTGCTCGCACCCGCTGATCCCGGATTACCAGTGCCTGCAGGTGCGCGAAGTTAAGTTCGACGACAAGGGCCTGAAGCAGGGCGAGCCGGGCAAGTTCGAGAACTTCTACGGCAACATCGAGGGTTACACCCACGAAGACGGCGTGCGCAACGTGGTGCGTGTGAAGCGCTACGAAGTGAAGAACCCGCCGGCAGATGCGCCGTCGCAGGCGTACGTGCTGGACATGGTGGTCGAGTCGGCCATCGAGAAGAAGTAAAACGATGGAAGGGCGGCCGAAAGGCCGCCCTTCTTCGTTGGCGGTAGAGCCGGCCGCTGGCCGGCTGCCACAGGCACCGCCGGCGGACATGGGACATGCCGGCCAGCGGCCGGCACTACCCGATATACAGCCTCAGCCCAGCGCCGGGTTCAGCGTGTAGGTGCCGTGCAGCGCCGCTTCGGCCAGTACGTGGCCGTGCATGGCGCGGTACGCATCGGCGGCGGTGAAGCGCACCGGCAGATCCAGCGAAGCCACGTCCAGCGCGAACACGCGGAAGAAGTAGCGATGCATACGCTCGTCGTTGAACGGCGGATACGGGCCGTCGTAGCCAAGGTAATCACCGGCCATGTCCGGGTTGCCGGCGAACCAGCCGGTGAAATCGTTCAGGCCCTGACGGCTGCCGGCCGGGCCAGCCGGCGCGGTCTTGCCCTTCACCACGAACCCGTCGCTGCAGCTGCCTGCGGCGATCTCCTGCACCGAGGCCGGGATATCGGCCATCACCCAATGCACGAAATCGCAGCGCGGCTGGTCGCGCGGCACGGTCATGTCCGCGCGGCCGACCGTTTCCGGCACGGTCGGCACGTCCGGGTCCACGCATACCAGCAGGTACGAACGGGTGCCTTCCGGCACGCCGCTCCAGGCCAGGTGCGGATTGCGGTCCGGCGCGAAGCCGGCGGCATCGCCGGCGGCGAACTCGCGGCCGATCGGTGCACCGTTGGTCAGGCTGTGGCTGCTCAGTTGCATCGGTGTCTCCTCACTCTTCCGGGTAACCCAGGCGCACCGCGATCGGGGTGAGCTTGGCGAAGGCGGCGCTCATCACGTCGCGGTAGGTGCGCCAGTGGCCCGGCGGGAAGCGCGGTGCACCCAGCTGGGCGGCCGGCGGCATCGGCCGCTCGAACAGGCGGCCCAGCAGATCGGCCATCGCCTGCGGATCGTTGCCGATCTGGTCGATGCGCAGCAGCACCTGCGGATACAGGTCTTCCTCGTGCAGGGTGGCGACCTGGGCCAGTGCGCGTGCCAGCCATTCGCTGGCTTCGGCCAGCGAGGTCATCGCCAGCGGTGCGGCGGCGCCATAGGCCACCCAGTCCAGCAGCATGTCGCGCGGATCGCGCACCACCACCAGCAGGCGGCCCTGCGGCAACTGCGGGCGCAGCGCCCACAGCAGCGCGTTGTCCCACCACAGCAGCCAGTCGATGACGGCGTCGTCCTGGATCCCACGCGACGGCAACTGCTCGCGCCAGCGCTGCACCAGCCGCTCCGGGGTCAGCACGCCGGACGCGAGGTCCTGCAGCGTGTGGTAGTTCTGGAAGGCATCGTCAGGCGCATTGGAGGTATAGCGGTCGCTGCGCAGCACCGGGCTGGCGGCGGCCAGGCCGGTCGCCACGCGTTCCACGCCCGAACCCGGTGCGCCCCACAGGAAGATCGGCGCAGAGGTGGCATCACCGTCGATCTCGCCCTTGTCCGGCCAGCTCGGCGGTGCCTTGGCCTGCGGCGGCAGCGGCAGGCGCTGTGGTGCCTGCTCGGCCTGCAGCGCCAGCCACGTGTTCAGTGCTTCTTCCGGCTGGCCGGCGCGATCCTGGATTTCACCCAGCCAGGTGCGCAGGTCGGCGCGATGGCCTTCCGGTGCCATGTCGATCAGCGCCTGCACGCGGGCGACGGCGGCGGCCGGGTCGCGCTGCAGCAGGCCTTCGACCAGGCGGGTTTCGCCGCTTACGCGGCCCGGCTCGAGGCTGACGATGCGCTCGGCGATTGCTTCGGCCTGCGCATGCTCGCCCAGCATGTCATGCAGGCGAAGGCGTGCTTCCAGCGCCGGCAGGTGGCCCGGCATCGTATCCATCCAGCGCTCGACCGTCGCGGCGGCGGTGGGGCTTCCAACGTCTTCCACGGCCAGCCGTGCCAGCCACAGGTCGTGCAGCTGCGGATGCTGTTCCAGCGCGGCGTCGAGGCGTGCGCGCGCCTCGTCCTCGCGGCCCAGGCGCTGCCAGGACATCAGCAGCAGCTGCAGTACCTGACGATCGTCGGGCAGCGATTCCAGCAACGGCAGCAGATGCTCCAGCGCCTGCAGCGGCTGCCCGCTGCGCAGGGCCAGCTCACCGGCCAGGCGGCGCATCGACGGTGTATCCAGGCCTTCCTGCTGCAGGGCGATCTGCATTGCTTCGGCCGCCGCCTCCAGGTTGCCCTGGCGCAGCGCCAGCTGCACCACCAGGCCGTGCAGCGAGGTGATCGCCGGGTTCAGCTCCAGCACACGGCGGAAGGCCTGTTCGGCGAAGGCCAGCATGTCCTTGCCCAGATAGGCGAAGCCCAGTGCGTAGAGCACGCGGGTATCGTTGGGCTGTGCCTGGTTGGCGGCCGACAGCAGCGTCAGTGCACGATCCGGGTCGTCACGGCGCAGCGCGATCATGCCGTCGATGGTCAGCAGTTCCGGATGGTCCGGCTCGACGCGCGAGGCAAGAGTGGACAGGCGCTGGGCTTCGTCGAAATCGTTGCGGCCGATCGCCAGGTGCGCCCGCATCAGGTAGGCGGAGAAGGAATTGGGATCGAGGCCGGTAGTACGCGCCAGCGCTTCGTCAGCACCTTCGAACTGGCGCAGCGCCAGCAGCAGGCCGGCGTGCTGCAGGTGCAGCTGGGCATCGTCCGGAGCCAGCTGCAGCGCCTGCTGCAGGGCCTCCATCGCGGCCCCGGCGTTGCCCTGCTGCTGCAGCGCAAGCGCCAGCCAGCGGTGGGCCTCGGCCTGGCCGGGTTCATCACGGGTCCACGCCTGGGCCAGCTGCACGGCCTGGTCGGCCTGGTTCTGGCGCAACGCTTGGATGATCTGGTCTTGCATGACAGTCCGGTTCAAGTGCAAACCCGCATTGTAGCGGCCTGCGCACCGGTGCCGGTTCAGGCCTGCAGCACCCGCTGCAGGCGCTGCGCCACCCAGCGCTCGGAGAAGCCATCACCCCGCCAGTTTTCGAGGAAGCCGCAGTGGCCTCCCCAGCAGGCCGTTTCCAGGTGCGCCTGGCGCGGCAGCTGCCAGTCGCTGAAGGTCACGTACGGGATCACCGGGTCATCCTTCGCCATCAGGATGTCGGCCGGCACCTGCAGCGTGGCCAGGCGGTCACCGGCAATCGAATAACCGTCGAAATAGGCCTGCAACGAGCCGAAGCTGGTATGCCGTTCGACCAGCCATGCGGTCAGCGCGCGGATGTCCAGCTTCAGCACGCGGTCGTCGCAGTCGCTCAGCTCGGGGAACAGGTCGCGCTTGCGGCGCAGCGAACCGGCCCATTTGCGGCGGAAGTACCAGTCGTACATCGCCGGGCCGCTCTCGATGCTGTCCATGGTCAGCGCCGGGTCCAGCACCGGGCACACCGACGCCACCCGCAGCAGCGGCACGCCGGCGGCCGGCGCGCGCAGGGCCAGCCGCAGCACGAAGTTGCCACCCAGCGAATAGCCGGCCGCCACCAGCGGCAGCTGCGGCCAGCGCTGGGCGATATCGCCTGCGGCATGCACCACTTCGTCGATCAGGTTGGAATGGAAGATGCCGGGGTTGAGGTGATGGGTGTTGCCGTGATCGCGGAAGTTCAGGCGCACCACATCGAAACCCTGTTCGATCATGCGCGCAGCCGCCATGCGCATGTAGCTGGATTCGGCACTGCCCTCCCAGCCATGCAGCAGCAGCGCGATGCCCTTGGGCTCGCGACCTTCGACATGGCTGTGCCAGCCCTGCAGGCGCACGCCGTCGCCGCCATCCAGGATCAGTTCTTCGCTGACCGCACCGGTGGCCGCCAGCAGCAGCAGGCCGCGCTGCAGGCGCATGCGGCTGGAGCTGAGCATCGACTGCAGGTGCGGATTGCGCAGCCAGCGTGGCGGCTGGTAGTCGGCCGCATGCAGCGTCGGCGTACCGGCGTCCAGGACAGGTGGCGGGATCAGAGCCACCGCACCCTCACTGCGTGCTCATGGCCGCCACGATGCGCGCGCGCGAGGTTTCCGCGATGCGCCGACGGCCTTCCAGGTCCTGGGCACCGATCGGCTCCAGGAAATGCACTTCGGTATGCCGCGCCGGCTCACCGAGCAGGCGCAGGAAATTGGCGAAGAAACTCTCGCCTGGACCGAACGCGACAATGGTCTGCGCGTCGCCCTTCAGCCCGTACACCAGCGCCACCGGCTGCACCGGCACGCCGGTTTCAACGGCAGCCTGGAAGATGCGGGC
This sequence comes from Stenotrophomonas sp. 107298_Sma, assembly GCF_056480345.1. Classification (NCBI taxonomy): domain Bacteria; kingdom Pseudomonadati; phylum Pseudomonadota; class Gammaproteobacteria; order Lysobacterales; family Lysobacteraceae; genus Stenotrophomonas; species Stenotrophomonas sp. 107298_Sma. The sequence continues at coordinate 157,595 of NZ_CM151094.1, read as the reverse complement.
ATGGAACGGGCCCACCTCGTGGCCTCCGCGGGTGCGCCCTTCAGGGAACACGCCCACCGCCTTGCCGGCACGCAGCCGGTCGGCCATCACCTGCATCACCCCACCGAGCGATTCGGTGTTGCCACGCTGGTGGAAGATGGTCTGCCCGCGCGCGGCCAGCCAACCGACCAGCGGCCAGCTGGCGATCTCGCGCTTGGCAACGAAGCCCATCATGCGCTGGCTGTGCAGGATGGAGATGTCGACCCAGCTGACGTGGTTGGCAACGAACAGCACCGCGCCCGGCAGCGGCCTGCCGACCTGCGACAGGCGGAAGCCGAAGATCCACATCAGCCCGCCCTGCCACCAGTTCACCACTTTGGCTCCGAACGTATCCTCGCCCACCCGCAGCTCGCCCCACGGCGGCAGCATGCCGATCAGGATCAGCGGCAGGAACACGGTGATGTGGACCAACAGCAGCGGTACGCGGTACAGGTAACGGCACACACGCGCCACGCCGCCACGGGGGGCCGGAGTGGGGGAAGTCATCCGCGCACGATACCGGAGCGCCGCAGCAGCTGCCAGCCGATTTAGGCCATAACAGCCATTGGCCGGGGCAATCGGCGGGGAACGCTGGGTTCCGCTGCCGTCAACGCGCCCTCGTGGGGCTCAACCGTGGCCGGCGGCCACCACCGCCAGGGTCAGCCGCGAGATGCACACCAGCCGCCCCTGCTCGTCCTCGATGCGGATCTCCCACAGCTGGGTGCTGCGGCCCACGTGCAGCGCGCGGGCGGTGCCGGTGACCGTACCCGAACGCACGGCACGCACGTGGTTGGCGTTGATCTCCAGGCCAACGCAGATCTGCTTTGTGGCATCCACGCACAGGTTGCCGGCGCTGCTGCCCAGCGTCTCGGCCAGCACCACCGAAGCACCGCCATGCAGGATGCCGTACGGCTGCCGGGTGCGTTCGTCCACCGGCATGGTGGCCTGCAGCCAGTCCTCGCCAACCGCACTGAAGACGATGCCCAGCGATTCGATCGCCGTGTTGCGGCTGAGCGCGTTGAGCTGCTCGATGGAAACGGCTTCGCGGAACACCTGGGTCATGCGGGCACCTTCAGAGGATGGGAACGAGGCCGGCACCGAATGCGGTCAGCATGCGCACCAGCAGCCACTTCGGCCCGACGTTGACTTCGGGGAAGTCACCGACGGCGCTGTAGCAGCGATGGAAATCAGGATCCTGCCTCGGCAGCGGCTGCGGGCAGTCCGGGCCGGGCTTGAATTCGTAGTCGGTGGCGTAGCGCCACGGCCAGAAATCGAGAATCGGCAGCGCTTCGGAAGCCTTGCCTACGCTGTAGTTCAGCCCCGACAGCACCGGCGGCTTGGCCCGCGGCGCCACCGTCCATGAGTTCTGCGGATGGGTGTCGCGCAGGATGCTCTGCGCCAGTTCCTCGGCAAAGACCGGGTCGTCGATGATCACCGCGCCTTCGGTGTTGTAGTTCTCGCTGCGCGGATCGAAGTTGTGGGTGCCAACCACGCCGATGCGGCGATCCACCACCAGCGACTTGGCGTGCAACCCCATGCGCGCGCCCTTGCGGGTGACCGGCAGCGGCTTGTTGACTGCCTTGCTGCCCAGGAACGACGGCCGCGTCTCGGTGCGCAGCAGTCGCGTTTCGACCTCGCTGCCAGCCGCCCGACGGCGTTCGCGGGCATTCTGGTAGGCGCTGCCGGTACGCGGGTGGTTCACCGGCCCCTGCTTGCCGGTCCCGTTTGAACCGCCATCGCTGCCACCCCGCGCGTTGCTGCCCGCCGCGCTGCCACCAATCAACGGGTTGCGGCCACTGTCATCCGCGCCATCGGGCACGGCGATCGGGTCAGGCAGCAGATTGCGGTAGTCGACCGGCGCATCCAGCGGGAACGGCTTGTATTCGAAGATGTTGAAGCCCAGTTCGCGCATGTTGCGGCGCTTGTACTTGTACGACAGCGCATACACGATCGGGTTGTCGGTGGCCGCCAGGCTGTTGCTGGACACCACCACGCGCGGCGGCTGCGGACGCTTGCGCAGTTCACGGAACAGCTTCTGCGCCGGCTTGGACAACACCAGGTAGGGCGTCTGCAGGATCACTTCCTTCTGCGCGCTGGCGATCAGCGCATCCAGCTGCGGCTCGGTCACATGCTGGCCGGCCAGCGGTGCATCGGCTTTTTCACGGCGATGCTTGCGCGGCAGGTCGGCGACATAGCGCACCGAGGCGACCGGCAGCGCGGTATCGACAAAGGAACGGGTGACGAAGTCGATGTCGTTGGCTTCAGCACTGACCCGCTGCACCCGCTCGGGACGGCGGAAGGTGGCCGGGGGCAATGTGGGCACGCCCTGTCGCAGCAGGGTACGGCCTACGTCGTTCAGGCGTTCGGCCGGCACGCTGCGCTGCGCGCGCCAGAACGCATCGAAGTTGGCGGCCATCGCCCGCGCTTCCGGTCCAGCGATCAGCACATCGCGGTCGCGGAAGTTGTACTCGCGGTCCCAGTCGTAATAGTCGTCCTGGTAGTTGCGGCCACCGACCACGCCGATCGCATCGTCGATCACCAGCAGCTTGTTGTGCATGCGCTGGTTGAAGCGACGGAAGCAGCACAGCACGCTGCCGGCGTAGTCGAAATAGTTCAGGCGCGCCTTGCCGAAGGTCGGGTTGTAGACCCTCAGCTGGAAATTCTGGTGGGCACCGGACAGCGCGCCGAGGATCTCGAGGTCGGAGATCGCCGAGAGCTGGTCGATCAGCACCCGCACCTTGACCCCGCGCCGGGATGCGGCCAGCAGTTCGTCGATGACCAGGCGGGCGCTGTCGTCCTTGTCGAAGATATAGGTCTGCAGGTCGATGCTGCGGGTGGCGCTGCGCAGCAGGTTGAGCCGCGCGACCAGGGCGCCCTCGCCCTCATCCAGCAGCGTGGCGTAATGCTGCGGCCGTTCCGGGGTGGATTCGGTGAACGCCCGGCCGGCCAGGGCCCGCAGTGGCGAATCCAGCGCACAACGGTCGGCGCGCTGGCAATCGACTTCGGTCGAGCGTGCCTGCACGGCGATGGCTTCGGCCCGGTCACGCTCGGCATGCGACAGCGATGCACAACCGCTGCCCAGCAACACGGTTGCCAGCACCAGTACACGCAGCAGGTGGTTCACGGTTTAGGCGCCTCGCTCAGGCGCGCACGCAATACGAAAGTCACTCGGTCACTCAAGGCAAGCTGCCAGCTTTCCATGCCATACCGGCCTCGTTGCACGGTACCGCGGCTGACGACGTCGCAATCATAGCCGGGTCGGGCGCAGTCCGCCTTCTCGACCTTGAGCGACTCCGGGTGGCTGATCCCACGCAGGGTCAACCTGCCGTTGATGTCGCCCCCGTCCTCCACGGTCTCCGGCCAGTACGGCAGGGAGTCGAACTCGACCACCGGATGGCGGCCGGCATCGAAGAACTCCTCACCGCGCATCCAACCGGTGTAGCGCGGCTTGCCAGGGATCTCGACCGAGCGTGTGAACATCTTCAGGTGCACCTGGTGGCGGCCGTCGGAGAGGATCTCGATGCGTCCCTCGAAGTGCGGAAACACGCCCTCGATGCGCTGCCCGAAGCGGGTGCGCACCTCGAAACCGATCTGCGAACGCTGCGTATCCAGGCGCAACACGCGGTGCGCCTCGGCGACCACCGGTGGCAATGTCGCAGGCGGTGGTGCGGCAGCCCAGGCCGGGCCGTACACCAGCAGCACGGGCAGCAGGAAGCGGCTGCGCCGCGCCATGCTCATCGGATCACGGCCACCAGAACGCATTCAGGCTGGCCACGCCCGGCTCGATCGAGGCCTCGCGGGGGAAACCGAGCACAGCCACGCCGCCCGGCGGCATGCCGCGATAGTCACTGCTGGTGCCGTCGGTCATCAGCGCCACCAGCTGCTCCAGGCCCGGGTTGTGGCCGACGATCAGCACCCTGTCCAGGTCACGCCGCTCATCCACCAGCGCGGCCAGGGTACCCGGGGTCGCTTCGTAGATACGGTCTTCCAGGCGCTTTTCGACATAGCCGATGGCCGCCATCACCGCTTCCAGGGTCTCGCGGGTCCGTCGCGAAGGGGAACACAGCACGCAGTCCGGCAGCAGCTTGTTCTCCTTCAGCCACTTGCCGGCGGCTTCGGCTTCGGCGAGCCCCACCGGCGACAACGGCCGGTCGAGATCAGCCTGGCCGGAAACGGCCGGTTCGGCATGGGCGTGACGGAGCAGGATCAGTTCGCGCATTGCGGGATTCCAGTAAAGGGGTGGGTACCTACGACTCTTACAGCTTCAGCCAGGACAACAGGGGTTCCCAGTCGGCCTGGTGCTCGCGCACCTGGGCGGAGCGGTAATCGAACAGACTGCGGCCCAGGCCGGTCATGACCACGTAGCTCTGGCTGTCGCGCAGCTGCGCGACCACCGGGTACGGCCATTCGGACAGCATCTGCAGCGCCTGCTGCGAGGTCTGGGTCCAGGGCTTGGTGCGGTTCAGCACCAGCCCCACCGGCAGCTTGCGGCTGTGCACGCGCGGGTTCTGGGCCAGGCTGTTGAGGAAGCCGACGATGGCTTCGATGTCCAGCGCCGAGGGCAGCACCGGCACCACCACCGCGTCGGCAGCGTCAAGGAAATGGGGGATATCGTCGGCCAACGCCCCCGCCGGGGCATCGATGATGACGGTTTCGGTGCCGTCGGGCAGTTTCTGCGCCCACTGCTTCTTCCGATACACGTCGATGGGGAGCACCGCGCTTTCCAGCCCGGCACGCCGTTGCGCCCAGCGGGTGCTGGAGCCCTGCGGGTCGGCATCGGCGATCACCGTGGCCTTGCCCTGCAATGCCGCGTACGCGGCCAGGTGGGTGGCGACGGTGGTCTTGCCCACCCCGCCCTTGGAACCGGCCACCAGGATCGTCTTCATGCCAGCCTCGCTTCCGGGTACGTGCCCCGAGCGTACACCGGCGGTGGTGACGGGAGGTAGCACCGCGCTGAACCTGCGGCCATTGCCTTTGCTATCGTGGCGCCCCCGAAGGATCGAACCGGCATGAGCGAACTGCAGGACCTGAGCGCACTGATCCGCGCCAATACCCCCCTGATCGTGATCGAGACCCAGGATGAGGGTCGCATCGTCGAACTCTTCCGGCAGACGCTGATGCACGTCTGGCGGGCCCTGCACCGCTGGTCGATCACCGAGGGCCTGCGCCGTATCGATCTGGACAGCGAGGACCCCGCGATCGGGCCGCCCGATGCCAGCGCGGCCCTGCAGATGATCCGCCAGGCCGACCAGCGCGGGGTCTACCTGCTGCTCGATTTCCACCCCTACCTGGGCTATGCCAGCCACCAGCGCGCCCTGCGCGACCTGATCCAGCGCCGCCACAGCGAGCCGCACGTGCTGGTGCTGATCGGTGCCAAGGTCGAACTGCCGGCCGAGCTGGAAGCGCTGGCGGTACGCTTCAACCCGCGCCTGCCCGATGCCAACGCCCTGCTGAAGATGCTGCGCGAGGAGGCCGACGCCTATGCGCGCGAGCATGGTGGTCGGCGGGTTGAAGTCGACAGCGAAGCGGTCAAGAAGATCCTGAAGAACCTGCAGGGCCTGAGCCTGGTCGATGCCCGGCGCATCGCGCGCCAGCTGATCTATGCCGACGGCGCATTGCGCGACGATGACCTGCCACAGCTGGCGCGGCTGAAGTTCGAGCTGCTCAACCGCAGCGGCCACCTGTTCTTCGAGCATGACAGCGCGCGCTTCGGCGATGTCGCCGGAGCGAACCGGCTCAAACGCTGGATCAACCAGCGCCGGGTCGCATTCATCGCCGGCTCGGCGCCGGCCGGGCTGGATCCACCGCGCGGCATGCTGCTGCTGGGCGTGCAGGGCTGCGGCAAGTCGATGCTGGCCAAGGCCACCGCCGCCGGCTTCGGCGTGCCGCTGCTGCGCCTGGACGTAGGCGCGCTGTACAACAAGTACCACGGCGAGACCGAGGCCAACCTGCGCCAGGCGCTGGCCTCGGCCGAGCAGCTGGCACCATGCGTGCTGTGGATGGATGAGATCGAGAAGGGCCTGGCCACCGGCAGCGAGGACGGCGGCGTCTCGCGTCGCGTGCTCGGCTACCTGCTGACCTGGATGGCCGAGCGCAAGGCGCCGGTGTTCATCGTCGCCACCGCCAACCAGGTGCACGAACTGCCGGCCGAGCTGCTGCGCAAGGGCCGCTTCGACGAGATCTTCTTCGTCGACCTGCCCTCGCCGGAGGTCCGCGTGGAACTGCTGCGGCTGCACCTGGGCCGGCGCCAGCTCAACGCGGATGACTTCGCGCTGCCGGCGCTGGCCGCCGCCGCGAATGGTTTTTCCGGCGCCGAGATCGAGCAGGCGATCGTGGCCGGCCTGTATGCAGCACATGCCGAGGGCCGGCCGCTGGACACCGAGCTGCTGATGAACGAGATCCGCGCCACGCGCCCGCTGTCGGTGCTGATGGCCGAGCAGGTGGCGGCATTGCGTGGGTGGGCGTCGGGGCGGACGGTTTCCGCGGACGACTGAGGGGTTTCCAGCGAACGGCGCAGCCCCTCGTGGCGGCTGGTTGACTGTGAACATCAAAAGCCGCGCTTGGCTGGGCGGGGTGGATTCGCGGGGGACGCCGTGAACCCGTCCATGGGGGCTTGGCCTGCCGCTCTTTGTAGAGCCGAGCCCACGCTCGGCTGCCTTTCGATCAGATATCGAAAAATCGATTCCGATACAGATTCATCCACGCATGGCGTGGACCTACCGTGTCGACCAAGGTCGACACCTACCAACAGCAACAGGGAACTGTCAGAGGCGGGGCGGTATGGGCAGGCAGGACCGTTGGCGCCATGGATGGCGCCATCGAGCCCCCATGGACGGGTTCACGGCGTGTCCTGACTGCCCATACCGCCCCGCCATCCTCGGGAAGTCTGCCGTTGCTGTTGCTTCGGCTGTTGCTGTTGCTGTTGCTGTTGCTTCAGCCCTTGCCTCTGCAGGTGCCGGGTGCAACCCGGCCGAACCCCCTCCTTATGGCCAGGCTGGCGGCGCGGCGGCCCAGGCCTGCTGCACTTCCATCAGCGTGGCGCGCTCGTCCTCGCGCCATTGCGGCAGCAGCTGCGCATAGTGCGCACTGGTGCTCCACTGCGACGGCTCGGTACGCACCGCAGCGGCGTACCACTGCACTGCCTCCTGCTTCTGCCCCAGCCGCCACAGCGCCAGCGCGTAGGTCGGTGGCACCCAGCTGGGCTTGGTACGGGCGTTGCCGGCCGATGAAAGCCACTGTTCCAGCGCCGCCTCCACCCTACCCTGGCGCAACAGATCCCATCCGTAGTTCCAGCGCACGCTGCGGCCACTGCTGCTCTGTGCCGATGCCTCCTTCAAGGCTTCGCCATACAGCTGCTCGGCCAGCTCGCCGCGGCCCTGGGCGCCGGCCACCGACGCCAGCTGCACCGTGGCCTCAACCGCACGCCGGCCGCGTTCACGCAGCTTGACCAACTGGGCAACGAGCTCATCGCCTTCACCCTGTATCGCCACCATCGGCGTGGCCGCCAGGTCGCTGTCGAAGTAGAACTCCTGTGGTGCCGGCAGGGCCGGCGCGGCCCACGCAGTGGCCGCTCCCGAAGCCAGCAGCACGCTGGCCAGGATCTTTCCTGAAACTGACATCCCTTCTCCCCAGGCCGCAAGCGCAGCCTCCCTCTCTCCCCCCGATCCTAACCCCGGCGCCGCCACCGGCGCGAGTGCCGGGGCCCGCACGGCCTCGCTGCTACAATTCGCGCCTTTCCCGCCGCGTGCCTGCACGTGGCCGGTGCCAGCCGATCCTCACCGGGCCAGCCATGACCAGTACCGCGCAACTCACTTCGCCCTCTTCCGCCGACCTGCTCGACCGTGATTACACGCTCGACCACAAGTACACCCGCAACGAGGGGCGGATCTACCTGAGTGGCGTGCAGGCGCTGGTACGGCTGCCCTTGATGCAGCGCCTGCGCGATGCCGCCGAAGGCATCGACAGCGCCGGTTTCGTCAGTGGTTACCGCGGCAGCCCACTGGGTGGTTTCGACCTGGAACTGTGGCGCGCGCGCAAGCATCTGGACGCGGCCAAGGTGAAGTTCACCCCCGGCCTCAACGAGGATCTGGGCGCGACCATGGTCTGGGGCACGCAGCAGACCAACCTGTTCCCTGGTGCCAACGTGCAGGGCGTGTTCGGCATGTGGTACGGCAAGGGCCCGGGCGTGGACCGTTGCGGCGACGTGTTCAAGCACGCCAATGCAGCCGGCACCTCGCGGTATGGTGGTGTGCTGGCGCTGGCGGCCGACGACCATGCCTGCCGCAGCTCGACCCTGCCGCACGGCAGCGAAGACGAGTTCGTCAGCGCGATGATGCCGGTGCTGAACCCGGCCGGCGTGCAGGACATCCTCGACATGGGCCTGCTCGGCTGGGCAATGAGCCGCTATACCGGGCGCTGGGTCGGCTTCAAGACGATCGCCGAGACAGTGGAATCCTCGGCCTCGGTAGAAGTCGATCCGTTGGCACGCCGCATCGTGCTGCCGGAAGATTTCGAGATGCCGTCGGGCGGTCTCAACATCCGCTGGCCGGATCCGCCGCTGGACCAGGAGATGCGCCTGCACCGCTATGCGGTGAAGGCTGCACAAGCGTTTGCCCGTGCCAACGGCATCGACAAGGTGGTGATGGACGCACCGCGTGCGCGGCTGGGCATCGTCACCACCGGCAAGAGCTATCTGGACGTGCTGCAGGCGCTGGAGTACCTGGGCCTGGATGAAGCCGCCTGCGCCGACATCGGCATCCGCGTGTACAAGGTCGGCATGACCTGGCCGCTGGAGCCGGAAGGCATCGCGCGCTTCGCGCAGGGCCTGGAAGACATCATCGTGGTGGAGGAGAAGCGTGCCTTCATCGAGCGCCAGATGAAGGAACAGTTCTTCAACTGGCCGGCCAGCTGGGGCCAGCGCCCGTCGATCGTCGGCAAGTACGACGAGAGCGGTGAGTGGATCCTGCCGTCCACCGGTGAGCTGACGCCGGCCACCATCGCCGGCGTGATCGGTCGCCGCATCCAGAAGTTCTTCAACAACGAGTCGATCGAGCAGCGCCTTCAGTGGATGCAGGAGAAGGAAGCCGAGCTTGCGTTGCCGCGTGCCAGCTTCCCGCGCGTACCGCATTACTGCTCGGGCTGCCCGCACAACACCTCCACCCAGGTGCCGGAAGGCTCGCGGGCGCTGGCCGGCATCGGTTGCCATTACATGGTGACCTGGATGGACCGCAGCACCGATACCTTCACCCACATGGGCGGCGAAGGCGTGACCTGGGCCGGGCAGGCGCCGTTCACCGATACCCCGCACGTGTTCCAGAACCTGGGCGACGGCACTTATTTCCACAGCGGTTCGCTGGCGATCCGCCAGGCGGTCGCCGCCGGCGTCAACATCACCTACAAGATCCTCTACAACGATGCGGTGGCGATGACCGGCGGCCAGCCGGTGGACGGCCCGCTGAGCGTGCCGGACATCGCAAGGCAGATGCGTGCCGAGGGCATCCACACCATCGTTGTGCTGTCGGACAACATCGGCAAGTGGACCGGCCAGCGCGAGCACTTTCCCAGTGACGTCGAGTTCCATGACCGCAGCGAACTGGATGCGGTGCAGAAACGCCTGCGCGAAGTGAAGGGTGTATCGATCCTGATCTACGAACAGACCTGCGCCACCGAGAAGCGCCGTCGCCGCAAGCGCGGCAAGCTGGAAGATCCGCAGAAGCGCGTGCTGATCAACTCGCTGGTCTGCGAAGGCTGCGGCGATTGCGGCAAGAAGAGCTTCTGCGTGTCGGTGCTGCCGAAGGAAACCGAGTTCGGGCGCAAGCGCGAGATCGATCAGTCCAACTGCAACAAGGACTATTCCTGCGTCAATGGTTTCTGCCCGAGCTTCGTCACCGTGCACGGCGGCCAGCCACGCAAGGGCAGCAAGCGCGATGCCTCCACCCTGCTGGACAACCTGCCGACGCCGGCCATCCGCGGCACCCTGGAACAGCCCTGGAACATCCTGATCACCGGCGTCGGCGGTACCGGCGTGGTGACCATCGGCGCGCTGCTGGGCATGGCCGGCCACCTGGAAGGCAAGGGCGCGACCGTGCTCGACCAGACCGGCCTGGCGCAGAAGGGCGGCGCGGTGACAACCCACATCCGCATCGCCCGTCGTCCCGAAGACATCCACGCCGTGCGCATCGCCGCCGGTGAGGCTGACCTGGTGGTGGGCTGCGACATGGTGGTGGTGAACGATTACTGGGCGCTGTCGAAGGTGCGCGCCGGTCGTTCGCAGGTGGTGCTCAATACCTACGAAGCAATGCCGGGCACCTTCACCACCCGCCCGGACATGCAGTTCCCCGCCGCCGACATCGTGGCCGGTGTGCGCGTGGCGCTGGGGGGCGAGGAACCGCTGCTGCTGGATGCCACCCAGCTGGCCACCGCGCTGCTGGGCGATGCCATCGCCGCCAACCTGTTCATCCTCGGCTACGCGTGGCAGCAGGGTCTGGTACCGCTGTCGTTCGAGTCGCTGATGCGCGCCATCGAGCTCAACGGCGCCGCCGTGGCGATGAACCAGCAGGCCTTCGCCTGGGGCCGCCTGGCCGTAGTCGACCCACAAGCCGTGCAGCAGGCCGCCGGCCTGGTGCGCAACCGCCACACCGATACCGAATCCACCCCGGGCCCGCTGCACCCGCTGCCGCCGGGGGAGTGGGAAGGCAACGAATGGGGCGCCACCGCCGCACCGCGCAATACCGGCGACGAGCGCGAACTGCGTGGCCTGCCCTCGCACGGTGGCGACGTGGCGTTCCTGCCGCTGGACGACGCCCGCCTGTCGCGCTCGCTGGACGAAATGATCGAGCGCCGCGCCGCCTTCCTGGTCGAGTACCAGGACGCTGCCTACGCCAACCGCTACCGCAGTCTGGTCGAGCGCGTGCGCGCCGCCGAAGCCGACCGCATCGGCGGTTCCACTGCATTGACCGAGACCGTGGCCCGCTACCTGTTCAAGCTGATGGCCTACAAGGACGAATACGAAGTGGCCCGCCTGTACACCAGCGGCGACTTCCAGCGCCGCCTGCAGCAGCAGTTCGAGGGCGACTACCAGCTGCGCTTCCACCTGGCACCGCCGCTGTTCGCCAAGAAGGACGAGCAGGGCCGGTTGCTGAAGAAGGAATACGGCCCGTGGATGTTCAAGGCCTTCGGACTGCTGGCCAAACTGAAGTTCCTGCGCGGCGGCCGCTTCGACGTGTTCGGCCGCACCGGGGAGCGCCGCATGGAGCGCAAGCTGATCGGCGATTACGAGGCCACCGTGCAGCTGCTGCTGGACGGCCTGGATGACGACCGCCTGGCGCTGGCGGTGGAGATCGCCAGCGTCCCCGAGCACATCCGCGGCTTCGGCCACGTCAAGGAAGCGCATTTCGAGCAGGCCAAGGCGCGCGAAGCCGCCCTGCTGGCGCAGTGGCGCAATCCGAAGGCGCTGCATATCGTGCAGGTGGCTTGAAGGTAGTGCCGGCCGCTGGCCGGCATCCCTCCTGGCAATCGGGTGCCGGCCAGCGGCCGGCACTACCGGCGATTCACCCCAGCCGCCACAGCAGCAGGCGGTTGTTGGCCGGCATTGCCACATCACCCAGGCGGGTGAAGCCTTTGTCCGCTGCCAGCGCCTGCACCGCTTCCACATCGCGGATGCCGCTGCGCGGATCACGCGCCTTCAGCCAGGCATCGAACTGCGCGTTGCTGTCGCTGGTGTAGCGGCCGCCGTAGTTGAACGGGCCGTACATCGCCAACAGCGCACCGTGGCGCAACAGCGGCGGCAGCGCGCCGAACAGCACCTGCACATGCTCCCAGCCCATGATGTGCAACGTGTTGGCGCTGAATGCGGCGTCGAACGTACTGCCCTCGGGCAACGACAGGCCCGGCGCTGGGGGCAGTTCCACCTGCAGCGCCACCGGCGGCAGCAGGTTCAGCAGCGCGGCCTCCGCACGCCAGGCCTCGATGCCGGGCAGATGGTCCGGATGATCGCTGGGCTGCCAGCGCAGCCACGGCCAGCGCTCGGCGAAGAAGGCCGCGTGCTGGCCGGTGCCACTGCCGATCTCCAGCACCCGATGGCGGTCGCCCATCCATGGGTCGAGTGCAGTGGCGATGGGTTCGCGGTTGCGCTCGCAGGCTTCTGAATACGGCTTGCTCGACATCAGGACGGTGTCCAGGCGGGGTCGGCCCCATTGTGCACGAGGGGGTGTTGCTCGGCAGGGCTGCGCCCTGCACCTGCAGAAGCCGGAGCCGGAGCCGGAGCCGGAGCAACGTCAAAAGCTGGCATTCCGTGGGTTGGCGAGGTGGGGCCGGTTGCGGGGGACGCTGCAAGTACGTCCATGTAAGCTCGGTCGCCGCATCCATGCGGCTCACGCCCCCGCAACCGGCCCCACCCCGCCTTCGACATTTTCCTGCGGTCTGTTGGAACGGCATTGGGGTCAGATCCGTTTTCCTGCGGAAAACGGATCTGACCCCGGATTCATTTCGATATCTGACAGATGTGTCGACCAAGGTCGACACCCACCAACAGCCGCGGAGATCTGTCAGAGGTGGGGCGGTGTCGGATTGCGGGGTGTCAGCCGCATGGATGCGGCTGCCAAGCCTACACGGACGTACTTGCGGCGTCCCCGCAATCCGACACCGCCCCGCCAACCCACGGAATGCCGCTCTGGCTCTGGCTCTGGCTCTGGCTTTGGCCGTTGCCGTTGCATTGAGCAGGTGCAGGGCTGCAAGCCCTGCCGAAACACCACCAACCATGACTGCAGTCACTTGCCCGGAGGCGCCGCGCTGGCGAAAGTCGAGGAGTTGACGTGATCGGCTCGGCCTGTTGCCGGCTGCACGCAAGCGAGAGAGAGAAACGCTGTGCAACGACGTGAGTTCCTGGCTTTTTCCGGTCTGGGCCTGGCGGGCCTGCTGCTGCCGCATTCCCGTGCCATCGCCGCCGAGCAGTTGCTCGCCCCGGTCGACACCGCGCTGCGCAGGCGCTTGGCCGAGGTCGCCCTCGCTACCGCGCGCACGGCCAAGGCCAGCTACTGCGATGTGCGCATCGGCCGCTACCTCAACCAGTCGGTCATCACCCGCGAGCATCAGGTCGGCAACGTGACCAACCGCGAATCGTCCGGCGTGGGCGTGCGGGTGATCGTCAACGGCGCCTGGGGATTTGCCGCTACCCATCAGCAGACCGAGGCCGCCGTACGCGCTGCGGTCGAGCAGGCCACGGCCATCGCCCGTGCCAATGCCAGCATCCAGACCCGGCCGGTGCAACTGGCACCAACGCCGTCGGTCGGTGAGGTCCGCTGGCAGACGCCGATCCGCCGCAATGCCATGGAAGTACCGATCCAGGACAAGGTCGAGTTGCTGCTGGCGCTCAACGCCGCCGCGCTGAATGCGGGCGCCGACTACATCAACTCCACCCTGTTCCTGGTCAACGAACAGAAGTACTTCGCTTCCAGCGATGGCTCGTTCATCGACCAGGACATACATCGCATCTGGCTGCCGTTCACTGCCACCGCCATCGACAAGGCCAGCGGCAAGTTCCGAACCCGCGCAGGCCTGTCCTCGCCGATGGGCATGGGCTACGAGTTCCTCGATGGCGATGCGCGCGGCAAGGTGCAGCTGCCCGGCGGCATCACCGCCTATCGTGATTCCTACGACCCGGTCGAGGACGCCATCGCCGCCGCCCGCCACGCGCGCGAAAAACTGAAGGCGCCTTCGGTGAAGCCGGGCAAATACGACCTGGTGCTGGACCCGTCCAACCTGTTCCTGACCATCCATGAGAATGTCGGTCACCCGCTGGAGCTGGACCGCGTGCTCGGCTACGAAGCCAACTACGCCGGCACCAGCTTCGCCACGCTGGACAAGCGCGATGCCGGTTTCCGCTGGGGCAGCGACATCGTCACCTTCTTCGCCGACAAGACCCAGCCCGGCAGCCTCGGTGCGGTCGGCTACGACGACGAAGGCGTCAAGACCCAGCGCTGGGATCTGGTGCGCGACGGCATCCTGGTCGATTACCAGGCCACCCGCGATGAAGCCCACATCCTCGGTCGCAATGCTTCGCATGGCTGCAGCTATGCCGATTCCTGGTCCAGCGTGCAGTTCCAGCGCATGGCCAATGTCTCGCTGGCGCCGGGCAGGAAGCCACTCAGCGTCGAGGACATGATCAAGGACGTGGAGAACGGCATCTACATCCACGGCCGCGGTTCGTATTCGATCGACCAGCAGCGCTACAACGCGCAGTTCGGCGGCCAGCTGTACTACCAGATCAAGGACGGAAAGATCGCCGGCATGGTCGAGGATGCGGCCTACCAGATCCGTACGCCGGAATTCTGGAATGCCTGTACCGCGATCTGCGACGAGCGCGACTTCCGCCTCGGCGGTTCGTTCTTCGACGGCAAGGGCCAGCCCGGCCAGGTCTCGGCGGTCTCGCACGGTTCGTCCACCACCCGCTTCAACGGCATCAACATCATCAACACCGCGCGCAGTCTCGGCGCTTGAGCCACCCATCGTTCGACATGGAGAGCAGCCTTGCAAAGACGTGACTTCCTGGCCCTGACCGGGCTTACCGCGGGCGGGCTGATCGTGCCCTCCTTCTTCGGCAAGGTGATCGCCGCCGAACAGCTGCAGTCCAGCCTCGACCCGGCGTTGAAGAAGCGCCTGGCCGACGCCGCCCTGCAGGCTGCGCGCAGCGCCGGCGCCACCTACTGCGACGTGCGCATCGGCCGCTACCTGCGGCAGTTCGTGATCACCCGCGAGGACAAGGTGCAGAACGTGGTGAACACCGAGTCCACCGGCGTCGGCATCCGTGTGATCGTCAACGGCGCCTGGGGCTTCGCTGCCACCAACGCGCTGGGCACCGCCGACGTGGCCAGGGCCGCGCAGCAGGCCGCGGCAATCGCCAAGGCCAATGCAGGCGTGCAGACCGCCCCCGTACAGCTGGCCAAGGCACCCGGCGTCGGTGAGGTGAGCTGGCGCACACCGATCCGCAAGAACGCGATGGAGGTACCAATCAAGGACAAGGTCGGCCTGCTGCTGGACGTCAACGCCGCAGCAATGGGCGCCGGTGCCAGCTTCGTCAATTCGATGCTGTTCCTGGTCAACGAACAGAAGTACTTCGCCTCCACCGATGGCTCCTACATTGACCAGGACGTACACCGCATCTGGGCCCCGATGACGGTCACCGCCATCGACAAGACCAGCGGCAAGTTCCGCACCCGTTCGGGCCTGTCCTCGCCGATGGGCCTGGGCTACGAGTACCTGGACGGCGCCGCCGCCGGCAAGGTGGTCAGTCCCAACGGCGTGGTCAACTACAGTTCTTCCTACGACATGAAGGAAGACGCCATCGCCGCCGCCAAGCAGGCGCAGGAGAAGCTGAAGGCACCGTCGGTGAAGCCGGGCAAGTACGATCTGGTGCTCGATCCGTCGCACACCTGGCTGACCATCCACGAGTCGATCGGCCACCCGCTGGAACTGGACCGCGTGCTCGGCTACGAAGCCAACTACGCCGGCACCAGCTTCGCCACCCTGGACAAGCGCGAACAGCATTTCCAGTACGGCAGCGAGCTGGTCAACATCTTCGCCGACAAGACCCAGCAGGGCAGCCTCGGTGCGGTGGCGTACGACGACGAAGGCGTGAAGTGCAAGCGCTGGGACCTGATCAGCAACGGCAAGCTGGTGGACTACCAGACCATCCGCGACCAGGCCCACATCCTCGGCAAGACCGAGTCCGATGGCTGCTGCTATGCCGACTCGTGGTCCAGCGTGCAGTTCCAGCGCATGGCCAACGTGTCGATGGCGCCGGGCAAGAAGCCGCTGAGCGTGCCGGACCTGATCAAGGACGTGGAGAACGGCATCTACATCATCGGTGACGGTTCGTTCTCGATCGACCAGCAGCGCTACAACGCGCAGTTCGGTGGCCAGCTGTTCTACGAGATCAAGAACGGCCAGATCACCCGCATGCTGGAAGACGTGGCCTACCAGATCCGCACGCCGGAGTTCTGGAATGCCTGCACGGCCGTGGCCGACGAGCGCGACTACCGCCTGGGCGGTTCGTTCTTCGATGGCAAGGGCCAGCCGGGCCAGGTCTCGGCGGTCTCGCACGGTTCGTCGACCGCGCGCTTCAACGGCATCAATGTCATCAACACCGCACGCAGCCTCGGCTGATCGGTCAGGAGCCCTTACACCATGAGTATCTTTACCGAAGCCCAGGCCAAGGCCATCCTCGACAAGGTCATCGCCCTGTCCAAGGCCGACGAATGCACCGCCGTGCTGGCCGGCGCGATCAGCGGCAACATCCGTTTCGCACTGAACAATGTCTCCACCAGCGGCATCGTCGACAACACCGAGCTGGCCGTCACCGTCGCCTTCGGCAAGCGCGTCGGCACGGCCTCGATCAACGAGTTCGACGATGCCGCGCTGGAACGCGTGGTGCGCCGTGCCGAAGACCTGGCGCGCCTGGCCCCGGAGAATCCGGAGTTCATGCCGGCCATCGGCAAGCAGAGCTACCGCGCCAGCCCCACCTTCAGCGAATCCACTGCAGCAATCGACCCAGCCTTCCGCGCCAAGGTCGCCGCAGATTCGATCGCACCATGCCGTGGCCACGGCCTGATCGCCGCCGGTTTCCTTGAAGACGGCCAGGGTTTCCAGGCCACCGCAAACAGCAATGGCAACTTCGCCTACCAGCGCACCACCAACTTCGATTACACCTGCACCGTGCGTACGGAAGACGGTCGTGGTTCGGGCTGGGTCGGCCGCAACCTGAAGGACGCGGCGGACTTCAAGGCCGACCAGGACATCCGCATCGCCATGCGCAAGGCCACCGAGTCGGCCGAAGCCAAGGCGCTGGAGCCCGGCAAGTACACGGTGATCCTGGAACCGGCCGCGGCCGCAGGCCTGATCAGCTTCATGATGAACTTCTTCAGCGCACGCTCGGCCGATGAAGGCCGCAGCTTCCTGTCGAAGAAGGGCGGCGGCAACAAGCTGGGAGAGCAGGTCTACGACCCGCGCGTGACCATGTTCGCCGACCCGTGGCACCCGGATGCACCGGTGCTGCCGTGGGACAACGAGGGCATGCCACGCGAGCGCATCGCCATCATCGAAAACGGCAAGATCGCCAATCTGGACTACTCGCGCTTCTGGGCCCAGAAGCAGGGCAAGACCGCCAAGGCCTCGCCGGGCAACCTGCTGATGAGCGGTGGCGACAAGAGCACCGCCGAGCTGGTGCGCGGTACCCAGAAGGGCATCCTGGTCACCCGTACCTGGTACATCCGCATGGTCGATCCGCAGACCGTGCTGCTGACCGGCCTGACCCGCGACGGCACCTTCTACATCGAGAACGGCCAGATCAAGCACCCGGTGAAGAACTTCCGCTTCAACGAGTCGCCGGTGATCATGCTCAACAACATCGAAGAGCTGGGCAAGCCGGTGCGCGTGGCCGGTGATGAATCCAGCTACGTGATGATGATCCCGCCGATGAAGCTGCGCGATTTCACCTTCACCTCGCTGTCCGACGCGGTCTGATGGATCGCCGGGCCTGCCTGCGCTGGTTGGCCGCTGCCGCTTCGGCGGCGGCGCTGCCGGCCTTCGCGCAGGCAGGCCCGCGCAGTTCGCGCTACGACTTCTGGTTCACCCGCCTGCAGTACGACTCCGGCGACTGGGACGTGGACGCGCGCATGCCGTCCAACCTGATCACCTCGCTGATCGACTACACCTCGCTGCGCGTGGATCCGCAGGAACACGTGGTGGCGCTGGCCGACCCGCGCATGCTGGAAGCGCCGTTCTGCTACCTGGCCGGGCACACACTGGTGGAGTTCAACGCCGCCGAGCGGCAGAACTTCGTGCGCTACGTGCGCAATGGCGGCTTCGTCTTCGTCGACGACTGCAACCATGATATCGACGGCCTGTTCGCCACCTCGTTCGAGGCACAGATGGGTCGCCTGTTTGGACCGAAGGCATTGCAGAAGCTGCCCAACAGCCACGCGCTGTACCGCAGCTTCTTCCGCTTCCCCGATGGGCCACCGGCCACCAGTTTCGAGCTCAATGGCTGGGGCGATGACCTGGTACACGACTACCTGAAAGGCATCGAGGTCGACGGCCGCCTGGGCCTGCTCTACAGCAACAAGGACTACGGCTGCGAGTGGGACTACGACTGGCGCAACAAGCGCTTCCTGGCCGAAGACAACACCCGCTTCGGCGTCAACATCGTGATGTACGCGTTGAACAATTGATAGGACCTGCACGCCCATGACCACCGCTGACCTCGACTCCCTGCTGCCGCGCCTGCACGATCTGCGCGCCGCGCTCGCACGCGCGGTGGTTGGCCAGAACACCGTGGTCGAGCAGCTGCTGATCGGCCTGTTGGCCGGAGGCCACTGCCTGCTGGAAGGTGCGCCCGGGCTCGGCAAGACCCTGCTGGTGCGCTCGCTCGGCCAGGCGCTGGAACTGCAGTTCAGGCGCGTGCAGTTCACCCCCGACCTGATGCCCAGCGACATTCTCGGTACCGAGCTGCTGGAGGAAGATCACGGCACCGGCCATCGCCATTTCCGCTTCCAGCAGGGCCCGATCTTCACCAACCTGCTGCTGGCCGACGAGCTCAACCGCACCCCGCCCAAGACCCAGGCGGCGCTGCTGGAAGCGATGCAGGAGCGTACGGTCAGCTACGCCGGCACGACCTACACATTGCCGGCGCCGTTCTTCGTGCTGGCGACGCAGAACCCGATCGAACAGGCCGGTACCTACCCCTTGCCCGAAGCACAGCTGGACCGCTTCCTGCTGCATGTGCTGGTCGATTACCCCAGCGAGGACGAAGAGCGGCAGATCCTTGAACAGACCACCGGCGGTGCCACCGACGCGGTGCCCAAGGTGATGGATGCCGAAGCGGTGATTGCCCTGCAGGCCGCGGTGCGCCAGGTGCATGTCAGCCCCGATGTGCTGGCCTGGATCACCCGCCTGGTGCGCGCCAGCCGTCCCAGCGAAGGCGCACCGGCAGCAATCAACCAATGGGTGAAATGGGGCGCTGGCCCACGCGCCGGGCAATCGCTGGTGCTGGCGGCGAAAGCACGTGCATTGCTGCAGGGCCGTTTTGCCGCCACCCGTGAGGATGTGCAGGCCTTGGCCGCGCCGGTGATGCGTCATCGCCTGCTGTTGTCGTTCGCCGCCGAGGCTGAGCAGAAGCGTGCCGACGACGTGGTCGCCGCCCTGCTGCAGGCCGTGCCGTTCCCGGGTTGATCCACGCGTGAACGCTGGTATGTCGTTGACCCTGCCACCCGAACTGCGCGCGCGCCTGCGCCTGCTGCGGTTGCGGCCGCGCCTGGCCAGCGGTGCGAGCGGCATTGGCCAGCACGCCAGCCGCAGCCGTGGTGCCGGCCTGGAGTTCGCCCAGTACCGGGCCTACGAGCCGGGCGACGAACTGCGCCAGATCGACTGGAAGCTGTATGCACGCTCGGACCGCTTCTTCGTACGCGAATCCGAACGCGAAAGCCCGATCACGGTCTGGCTGCTGCTCGATGCCACCGCCTCGGCCGGCCAGGCCGATCGCGCCGCGCCGGAACGCACGCGCCTGGACCATATGCGCGGCGTTGCCGCCTGCCTGGCCGAGCTGGCCCTGCAGCAGGGCGACCGTTTCGGCCTGCTGGCGATCAATGGCGATGGGCTGCAGCTGGTGCCCGCAGCGAGCGGCGCACGCCAACGTGACCGCGTGCACCTGCAACTTCATGCGCTGCAGGCGCGCGGCGGCTGGCCTGCGGCGGATCGACTGCGCCCACTGTGGGAACGCGTGCGCCCGGGCGACATGCTGCTGGCCATTGGCGATGGTTTCGATGAAGCCGGCATCGTGCTGCTGGAGCAGCTGGCCAGCGCACGCCGCGAAGTGGCACTGCTGCAGATCCTGACCGCTGACGAACGCGATTTCCCGTTCGATGCCGGCCACCGCTTCCGCGACCCGGAGACCGGCGAGGAACTGCTGGGCGATGGCGCGGCGATCCGCGCCGACTACCTGCAACGCTTCGCCGACGCACGTACCGCATTGCAGTCGCGGCTGCAGGCCAGCGGGATTGCCAGCGCGGCCGGCTGGCTCGACCAACCGCTGGACCAGCCGCTGCAGGCGCTGTTCGGTCGCGGGGGCGACGCGTGAGCCTGCTGTTCCCACTGGGGCTGGCAGCGCTGGCCGCGTGGCTGCTGCCACTGCTGATCCACCTCGCTCGACGCCATCCGTATACGCCGCTGGATTTTGCCGCGTTGCGCTGGCTGCGCGCACAGATCCGGCCGCGCCAGCGCATCCGTTTCGATGACTGGCCGTTGCTGCTGGTGCGCCTGCTGTTGCTGGCCGCGCTGGCATTACTGCTGGCACGACCAGCGCTGACCGGCCCTGCTCCAGCCCCCGATGCGTGGACGGTGGTGGTCCCAGGACTGGATGCCACGGCGCTGCGCGGCACGGCCAAGGATGGCAACTGGCATTGGCTGGCGCCCGGCTTCCCAGCCATTGATCAGGCGCCCCCCACATCCTCGGCAACCCTGCCCAGCCTGCTGCGCGAACTGGACGCGCAGCTGCCATCCGGCACCGCATTGACCGTGCATGTTCCCGATCCCCTGCCCGGCCTGGATGGCGCCCGCCTGCAGCTGTCGCGCGAAGTTCAGTGGCACCCGCAGCCGACGGCGATCACTCCGCCGCGGACGGCAGCCGCACTGCCGCAGCTGCGCGTGCACGGCGAGGCATCCGCCACTGCCCAGCATTGGTTGAACGCACTGCAGCGCGGCTGGGGCGTGCAGGCACCGCTCGCGCCGCTGGCAGCGAATGCGCTGCCCGAACGTGGCGAGATCGGTGTATGGAGCCGCAGCGATGCACTGCCGGCGAACTGGCAAGCCTGGCTGCATGAGGGCGGCAGCGTATTGACCGCGGCCAGGCCCGCCGCCAACGCCGCCGTCCTGCTGCGTGATACCGAAGGCGTGCCGCTGCTGGGGCAGCAGCGCATCGGCCAGGGTCGCCTGTTGTCGCTGACGGGCGAGTGGAACACCGCCAGCAACGCCGCGCTGCGCGATCCACAGCTGCCGCGTTCCCTGCTGCTGGCCCTGCAGCCGCTGCCGTCGCCACGCCTGGGCGATGCACAGGACCAGGCGCCGCGCCAGGTTGCACTGCCCGCAGCAGCATCGCCGGTGCGTGAGCCCACGGCGTGGCTTCTGCTGGCAATCGTGCTGCTGTTCGCACTGGAACGCTGGATGGCCAGCAGCGCGCGGCGCAGGGCGGTCGCATGAAGACGCTGCAGCATGCCTGGCAACGTGCGCGCCGTCGCCGCGCCGCCATCACCCTGCTGCTGGGCCTGCCGTGGGCGCTGGCCGCGACGGCGCTCGCACTGCGGCTGTCCGGTTTCGATATCGCCTGCGTGGTCGCCACGGTCAGCCTGCTCGCCTGCGCGGCCTTCGCCACTGCACGTGGCCGCCAGCTGGACCGCCAGTGGCTGCAGCGGCAACTCGATGGCAGCGGTACGAGCGAAGACAGCGCCGATCTGCTGTTCGCCGACGCCACCACGCTCAATCCGCTGCAGCAGCGCCAGCGCGCGCATGTGCTTGCCACGCTGGAACAGGCGATGCCGGAGCTGCGTCCACGTTGGCCGCACCTGACGGTGGTGCTGTGCTGCATCGGTGGCTTGGCCGTTGCCCTGCTCGCGTTCGGCTGGCCGCGTTCGAACCCAGTCCCGGCAGCCGTCCATTCCGCCACGACCAGCAGCGTCGCGTCCGCGGGCCCGCTGCGGCTGCAGTCCACCCGGCTGCGCATCAACGCACCGGCCTATACCGGACAGGCCACGATCACCCAGAACACGCTGGATGCCAAGGTCGCCGCCGACAGCCAGCTGTCGTGGTCGTTGCGCTTCGACCGCGCACCGGCCAGGGCATGGCTGCAGTTCCACGATGGTCGACGGCTGCCGCTGAGCGAGCGCGATGGACAGTGGCAGGCACAGGATGTGGCGCGCACGCCGGTGCTGTACCGCGTGGTGAGCGAACCGGCGCTGGCCGAAACCCGCCTGCACCGGCTGGATGTGGTGGCCGACCGCGCGCCCAGCGTGCGCGTGCTGGAGCCGACCGCCAGCCTGGTTCTGGGCACGCCCGGGCAACGGCAATGGGCGCTGCGCTTCGAGGCCAGCGACGATTACGGTGTCGCGGCGCAGGCAACGCTGTCGATCACCACCACCCAGGGCAGCGGGGAGAACATCACCTTCGTGAAGCGCAGCGTCACGCTTGCCGGCAGCGGCGAAGCCACCGCGCGGCGTTTCGCACATACTCTTGATCTTGCTGCGCTGGGCGCGCAGCCCGGCAACGATGTGATCGCCCAGCTGGAGGTGCGCGACAACCACGCGCCAACACCGCAGACCGGGCGCAGCAGCAGCGTGATCCTGCGCCTGCCCAGCGCCGAAGTCGCACTCGGTGCAGAGCTGGAAGGCCGCATCAAGAAGACCCTGCCGGCCTACTTCCGCAGCCAGCGGCAGATCATCATCGATGCCGAAGCGCTGATCCGACAGCGCCGCACTCTCGCCGCCGAGGACTTCGTGAAGCGCAGCGATGCGATCGGCGTCGACCAGCGCATCCTGCGCCTGCGCTATGGCCAGTTCCTGGGTGAGGAAAGTGAAGGTGCGCCGAAGCCACCGCCGACCAGCGATCTGCCCACCAGCGATACGCCCGCCGCAGACGACCACGATCACGATCACGACCATGACGCCGATGCCGGGACGCACGACGCGCATGGCCACGATCACGGTGGCAAGCCGGCCAATGCCGATACGTCGCCGGTGTTCGGCAGCGCCACCGACGTGCTCTCCGAGTATGGCCACACCCATGACCATGCCGAGGCCGCCACTCTGCTCGATCCGCAGACCCGCGCGACGTTGAAGGCTGCGCTGGACCAGATGTGGTCGGCCGAAGGCGAGCTGCGCCAGGGCCGTCCGGAGCAGGCATTGCCATTCGCCTACAAGGCATTGGCCTTCATCAAGCAGGTGCAGCAGGCCGAGCGCATCTACCTGGCCCGGGTCGGACCGGAGCTGCCGCCGATCGATGAAGGCCGCCGGTTGGGCGGTGATCGCGCCGGGCTGGCCAGCCGCGAACTGCCGTTGGCCGCACGCACGCCGCCGGACCCGGCCATCGTCGAAGCCTGGCAGCGCCTCGGCGATGACACCGGCGCGCCCGATCTCGATGCGCTCGCGACCTGGCAGCAGCGCAACACCGCCTACCTGCCCGATGCACTCGATCTGGCTGCCGCCATCGAGCAGCTGCGCATCGAACCAGGATGCCGTGACTGTCGCCAGCGTCTGCGTGCGCAGTTGTGGCGTGCGCTGCAGCGGCCGCTGCCGCAGGCGATGCGGCGCAGTGCCGCCGATGCGATGGGGCAACGCTATCTTGATGCGTTGGAGACGCAGCCATGAGCGCCTCCGCTGTGAACCTGTGGATTGCTCTGGCGCTTGCTCTGGTCGTGGTCATCGCCAGCGTGCGCCAGCTGCGTGGAAGCACCACGCGCCGTGGACGACAGGGGATCGTGATCGGACTGCAGCTGATCGCCGCGACTCTGCTTTATTTCTGCCTGGTGCCGCCCACACGCCAGCAACCCGCAGGCGGGCTGGTCGTGCTCGGAACCGATGCCGGCAAGGCCGGCGCACTCCCGGCCAGCGAAGGCCCGCTGTTGCTGTTGCCGGAAGCTGCTGATGTGCCTGGCGCACAGCGCGTTCCCGACCTTGCCACCGCGCTGCGCCAGCATCCGGCCTCCGCGCTGACGCTGGTCGGTGCGGGCCTGGCCGCACGTGACCGCGACGCGGTGCTGCCACAGGATGTGCGCTGGCAGCCAACGCCCGCGCCGCGTGGCTGGGTCGCACTGCAGCCACCGGTCGACGTCGCCCCCGGTGCGCGCTTCGCCGTGCAGGCGCAGGCGCACGGCGTGGCAAAAGCCAAGGCAGAGCTGCTCGACCCGGCCGACAGCGTGGTCGATCGCGCGGTCGTTGACGACGACGGCCGCGTGCAGCTCAGCGGCATCGCCCGCGCGGCGGGACGCAGCGTATTCCGCCTGCGCCTGCTCGATGCAGATGGCCATGTGGTGGATAGCGTGCCGGTGCCACAGCAGACCGTGCCCGCGGCGCCGTTGCGCCTGCTGGTGCGCGCCAGCGCGCCGGGCCCAGAGCTGAAGTACCTGCGCCGCTGGGCGGCCGATGCCGGCATCCGCGTGCAGGTGCAGGCCGATACAGGCGCGGGCCTCAGCATCGGCGATGGCCCGGTGTCGATCGATGCAGCATCGCTCGCACACACTGACCTGCTTCTGCTGGACGAGCGCAGCCTGGCGGCATTGAGTGCGGGCCAGCTGGCCGCCGTGCGCCAGGCGCTGCGCGATGGAATCGGTGTACTGGTACGGAGTGCAGGCGCACCTTCGGCCAGCGCGCGCCAGCGCCTCCGCGATCTGGGCCTGCCAGTGCAGGGTGATGGCAGCAGCCATGCAGTCGAGCTTCCCGGCGACGGCGAAAGCGCCATCCTGGCCGCACGACGTGGCCCACTCGCCGCCGGCACACTGCCGACCGGCTACGGCGAAGACGCCGACCGCAGCTCGCACGGTGCCGTCCTGCCCGTGCTGGAAGCACTGGCGCTGCAGTTTCCGGGCGGCAGCGCGCTGCTGCATGATCGTGCTGGCAACGCCATCGGTGGCTGGCGCGCGGTCGGCAAGGGCCGCATCGGCCTGTTGCCGCTGACCGACAGCTGGCGCTGGATGCTGGCCGGCCGCGATGACCGTCATGGCGAGCTGTGGAGCAGCGTGGTGGCCACGTTGGCGCGGGCACTGGGCAGCGGTGATGCATTGTGGTCGCCGCAGCCGATCAGCTGGGCAGGCGAACGGCAGTCAGTGTGCGGCGTGCAGGCACCGCTGCAGGCCCTCAATGAGCGCGGCGAAGGCGCGCCGCTGATCGTCGATGGCGCGACATCTGCAATGCGCTGCGCTGGCTGGTGGCCCCTCGAATCGGGCTGGCAGCGCCTGCAGCATGGCGACAGCACCGTCTGGCGCTATGTGTTCGACCCGAAGGATGCAGCTGCGCTGCATCGGCAGGCGATGATCGATGCGACTGCACGGATGTTGGCCGCCAGCACTCCGACCGGCACATTGGCCACGCAGCCAGTACCGGGCTCGCGCTGGCCCTGGTGGCTGGCCTTCGTGTTGTGCGCATCGTTGTTGTGGTGGCTGGAACGGCGGCGCTGATCCCGGGGTCGGATCCCTTCCGCCCGCGAAAGGGCTCTGACCCCACCGATCGGATTGCAGGCAGCATCCACGCATGGCGTGGATCTACTGGCCGGTTGCCCTGGTAGATGCCAACCTTGGTTGGCACTTTTCAACGCATGCCCGCGCGCCGGTACACGCCATTGAAGCGCACGTTCATGCCACCGCATTCGCTGTTGTCGGCCACGATCAGCACCTCACCCAGAGAATGCACGCGCACTCTGCAAGTGTCCTCGACGAACTCGGCATCGGCACCACGGGGCGCCGCGTGCGCTTCCACCTGGCCCATGTTCGGCCCATACGGGCGCTGCTCCGGCGTGGGGTTGGCGGAGGGCCAGTAGGCGTCGCCTTCGACATGCAGCTGCCCACCCTGCACGGTGATGCGCAGGCCGTTGTCGCCATCCTTCCAATTGCCCGTCCAGTCCTGCAGCGACGGCACGACCACCGGCAACGCCTGCAGCTTGCTGCGGTCCACCCAGCCAGCACTACCGCCCACCTTGTTCGGGAAGAACGCGCAGCGGTATCGGCCAAGATCACGCCCGGTCACAACGGTATCGCCGTTGACCACATAGCTGCGCTGGCGGCAGGCAGGTTCGCCTTTCGCCGGGCAGCCGTCCATGTCACCAAGCAGGTACAGACGGGGCGCACCCGTCACCTTGGCCAGCGCGAACCGGCTCTGTTCGGAGGGAAACGCACCGTTGCGGCAGGCGCCATCACCGGCGATGGCATCCGCGAAGGCGGACGCCGGCAGCAATGCGGCCAGCAGGCAGATCGAACGCAGGAACATGGCAGCACTACCGGAGGGGGAGCCGGCAGGATATACCGACCTACTTCACCGGCGATGCATCACCGGCATCCTGCTGCTGGGAGAACCGCAGCGCACGCTGCCGCTGTTCCGCGCTGAGTTCCGGCGGTGGCCGTGCGGTCGCGGCCTGGATCTGGTCCGGTCCCCCGGTGAGCTTGTTCAAGCCCCTGCCAGCCGCCAGCACGCCCTTGACCACGCCCATCATGATGTAGCCACCGCCCATGCTGACCTGCTCCGGCGACGGCGGCTCGCTCCAATCGCGACTGAAGCGGTTGTCGCCGAACTTGACCGGGTTCTTGAAGCGGTACAGGTCCAGCGGCTCGTCTTCGGGCTTGAGTGCACGCACTTCGCCGAGGGTGGTGACGTTGTCCTGCTGCGGGGTGGTGGAGACCGGCGCGGTGGTTGCCGCCGGCGCATCTGCAGGGGGCACGGGCGTTGGGTCGGGCACCGCTACCGGCGTGGCCTGCTGCGCCTGTGCGATGCCGGCCAGCAGCATGCTGGCCAGGAGTGCTCCCTGCGTTCCACGTCGTGCCACAGCCATCCACCCTGTTGGTTGCGTCCAGCACCCAAGGATACGGATGCGGGCTTCAGATTTCGTTGCCATCGACGGGGTCATTCAGGGTGTGTCACGCATCACCGAAGCGCGGCCAGCCCGCCGAAGTTTGCAACTAACTTCATTCCCCTGCCAGGGCGGGGCCTGCATCCTGTGGCATACCGGGTACGGCAGACAGCCATGACAGCTTCCTCTACAGCCCCATCGCTGCGGTCGGTTGCCTGGTGATGTCGCGCGCATCCTTGCTGATCGGTCTGGCAGTCCTGTTGGTTATGGTCCTCGCGGCCGTTACCGAATGGGCAACACGTGTCCGCACACGCTTGGCCTCGCTGCGCCGGAGCAGCACCCTGCGGACGCTCGACGCCGACGAACACTGCGCACTGGCAGCACTGCGCGCGCTGACCGGCTGCGTCTACGACGACCAAGTGAAACGGCTGCGCGGGGTGTTCACCGGGGGGGCGTGCTGGAACAACTTCCCGGTCGGCGACGGCCTGCTGGGTGGAGTTCCCGTCCTGGTCCCAAGGCGGGCGTGGCCCTACCTCTCGGAAGACAATGAAGCCGAAGTGGTGCTGGACAAACGCGTGGCGGTGGTGGTGCGTCTCAATGGCTTCAGTATTGCTGCTGCACGGCCGGATGCAGCCACCAGCCGCGTCTGTGGCGAGCGCCTAGAGACGCCCGAGGAAGTTTCGATGCGACGAGGTCCCGGCCTGCGCCCTTCCCCACTGGTGATTGCCGCACTGGCGCTATGGGCCGCCACCGGCGTCCCGGGCCTGCTCGCCATGACGTTGCTCG
Organism: Stenotrophomonas sp. 107298_Sma; assembly: GCF_056480345.1. Classification (NCBI taxonomy): domain Bacteria; kingdom Pseudomonadati; phylum Pseudomonadota; class Gammaproteobacteria; order Lysobacterales; family Lysobacteraceae; genus Stenotrophomonas; species Stenotrophomonas sp. 107298_Sma. Next base: position 130,199 of record NZ_CM151094.1, on the reverse strand, counting down.
CCATCGCCGGTCTTGCGGCCTGGCTGGGCTTCCCTCGCCGCAACGGCCCTGCGACAGCGCAGCGCGTGCTGCAGGTCCGCGGGCGCCTGCGCGCATACCAGCGTACTGCTCAGACATCACGAGTGTGGTTGCTCGGCAATGACCGGCGTGTGCAGCTTCCAGAGAAGTGGGAGCACGCTGCGGCATTCTCCCACGGGCGCTCGATGCTGATGGAAGTGCGCACCTGTGATGGATGGGTACTCGGCGTGGGCACGGCATGGTGCCTGGCCAGCGACCGACGGCGCTATCCGCCCACGGGAGGGTTCTGGCAACTGGCGTGGCTGGGCCTGCTGTTGTGCGTGCTGGTCTTCGGCGCCGCCTGGATGCCGTTGTCGCAGCGGCTGGAGCTGGGCTGGCCGCTTGCGTCCGGCTGGCAGGCGCTGGCATTGCTGGCGTTGGGCTGGCACGCGGTGCGGTTTGTAATCTGCATGGTGCAGTTCCTCCGCCGCAACGAGGCACTTGACGCTGACATCGCGCAGCGTCCGGACCCGTGGCACTGAACGGTTCACGCCCTTCGCGTGCGATGTCTCACATCCTGAGACGTGAATGTGGTGCCATGTGACCCCTCGAAAAACGTCCCGGCTCCATCTTCCATGGCTTACGAACTCGCCAAGCGCACCGCCGATGCCGAGCAGAAGCTCGCCACCCGTGATGGCCTGCCGGCCCGCGACGGTGCCCTGCTCAGTGCGCGCCTGCAGCGCCGCTACCAGGACCGCATCACCGGCAGCTTCGCCATTCCCGGCCGCGAAGGCCGCTATGCGCCCATTCCCGATTCGGTTCCGCCGGCCCTGGCTGCCGCCCTTAAAGCGCGAGGCATCGAACAGCTCTACAGCCACCAGTCCGAAGCCTGGGAGGCCAGCCAGCGCGGCGAGCACGTGGCCATCGTCACCCCCACCGCCAGCGGCAAGTCGCTGTGCTACACCCTGCCGGTGGTCAGCGCGGCAATGCAGGACAAGGCCAAGGCGCTGTACCTGTTTCCGACCAAGGCGCTGGCCCAGGACCAGGTGGCCGAGCTGCTGGAACTCAACCGCGCCGGCGATCTGGGGGTGAAGGCCTTCACCTTTGACGGCGACACCCCCGGCGATGCGCGGCAGGCCATCCGCCTGCATGGCGACATCGTGGTGTCCAACCCGGACATGCTGCACCAGGCCATCCTGCCGCATCACACCAAGTGGGCGCAGTTCTTCGAGAACCTGCGCTACATCGTCATCGACGAGGTGCACACCTATCGCGGCGTATTCGGCAGCCACGTCACCAACGTACTGCGCCGGCTCAAGCGCATCTGCGCGTTCTACGGCGTGCAACCGCAGTTCATCCTGTGCTCGGCCACCATCGGCAACCCGCAGGCCCATGCCGAGGCGCTGATCGAGGCACCGGTCACCGCCATCACCGAATCCGGCGCGCCCAGCGGGCCCAAGCAGGTGCTGCTGTGGAACCCGCCGGTGATCAACCCGGACCTGGGCCTGCGTGCCTCGGCACGTTCGCAGAGCAACCGCATCGCGCGCATCGCGATCAAATCCGGGCTGAAGACCCTGGTGTTCGCGCAGACACGGTTGATGGTGGAAGTGCTGACCAAGTACCTGAAGGACATCTTCGACCACGACCCGCGCAAGCCACCGCGCATCCGCGCCTACCGCGGCGGCTACCTGCCTACCGAGCGGCGTGAGACCGAACGGGCGATGCGCGCCGGCAACATCGACGGCATCGTCAGCACCTCGGCGCTGGAGCTGGGCGTGGATATCGGCAGCCTGGACGTGGTCATCCTCAACGGTTACCCCGGCAGCGTGGCCGCCACCTGGCAGCGCTTCGGCCGTGCCGGTCGCCGCCAGCAGCCCGCACTCGGCGTGATGGTGGCCAGTTCGCAGCCGCTGGACCAGTACGTGGTGCGGCATCCGGACTTCTTCGCCGAAGCCTCGCCCGAGCACGCGCGCATCGCACCGGACCAGCCGCTGATCCTGTTCGATCACATCCGCTGCGCGGCGTTCGAGCTGCCGTTCCGGGTCGGCGATGGCTTCGGCCCGATCGATCCGGAAGTGTTCCTGGAAGCGCTGGCAGAGACAGAAGTGATCCACCGCGAAGGCGAACGCTGGGAATGGATCGCCGACAGCTATCCAGCGAACGCAGTCAGCCTGCGCGCGGTGGCCGACGGCAACTTCGTGGTGGTCGACCGCAGCGATGGCCGCCAGCAGATCATCGCCGAGGTCGACTATTCCGCTGCCGCACTCACCCTGTACGAGGGTGCCATCCACATGGTGCAGTCCACGCCCTACCAGGTAGAGACGCTGGACTGGGAAGGCCGCAAAGCCTACGTCACCCGCACGCACGTGGACTACTACACCGACAGCATCGACTTCACCAAGCTCAAGGTGCTGGACCGCTTCGATGGCGGCGTGGCCGGGCGTGGCGATTCGCACCATGGCGAAGTGCACGTGGTTCGCCGCGTGGCCGGCTACAAGAAGATCCGTTACTACACCCACGAGAACATCGGCTACGGCCCGGTGAATCTGCCCGACCAGGAACTGCATACCACCGCGGTGTGGTGGCAGCTGCCGCAGGCCTTGCTGCTGCGCGCCTTTGCCAGCAAGCAGGATGCGTTGGATGGCTTCCTCGGCGCGGCCTACGCGCTGCACATCGTCGCCACCGTGGCGGTGATGGCCGATGCGCGCGACCTGCAGAAGTCGGTCGGCAACGGTGATGGTTCCTGGTTCGCGATCGCCGACCAGAGCGGCCGCGGCCAGCTGCGCGGCAGCGAGGGTGATCCTGGCGTTGTCGAGCTGCTGCAGGAGTTCGTGCCCACCGTCTATCTGTACGACAACTTCCCCGGTGGCGTTGGCCTCAGCGAGCCGCTGTGGCAGCGCCAGGCCGAGCTGGTGCAGCGCGCGCGTGAACTGGTGCAGCGCTGCGACTGCAAGGCCGGCTGTCCGGCCTGTGTCGGGCCGGTGCTGGCCGCGCAGGAAGAAGATGAGACTTCGCCGCGTGCGCTGGCGCTGCGCGTGCTCGACCTGTTCGATGCCGACGCCTGCCAGCATGTGCCCGACGTGGTGGTGACCACGCGCGATCCCATGGAGCTGCTGGCCCCGTGAGCCTGAGTCTGGACAAGCTGCGACTGCTGCGGAAGCAGGCCGGTGACCCGAAGGCGGTTGCGCCGGCCGTGCCCGCGCCGCCGCCCGCGCCGCCGCCCGCAGCGCCGGCCCCGGTGGCCGCCAACGATACACGGCAACCACCGGCCGAACGTTCTGTGTTCGCCTGGGTCGAACAGGAAATCCGCCACAAGGCGACTGGCGCAGCGGCGCCCGTTGCTGCAGCGGCACCGCTGCGCCAACCAGAGGTGGGCAGCCTGCATCGGTTGCTCGGCCTGCGCACACGCAGTGGTCCTTTGCCAACACGTGCCAGCGCGCAGGATCGCCAGCTCCCCGGTAAAGAAATCGCACCAGGCCTGTTCCTGATCGAATCGCTGCAGCCGCAACCGATCCCGACTGCCCCGCTGTCACTGGCCTTCGCCAAGCGCGAAGACCAACGCGTGGCCGCGCGCGACCTGCTGTTCTTCGATACCGAAACCACCGGCCTGGCCGGCGGTACCGGCACCCGCGCCTTCATGATCGGTGCCGCCGACTGGCATGTGTGCCCGCAACGCGGTGAAGGCCTGCGCATCCGCCAATTGTTGATGTCGACGATGGCCGCCGAGGACGCGATGCTGGCCACCTTCGCCAGCTGGCTGCAGCCGTCCACCGTGTTCTGCAGCTACAACGGCCGCAGCTACGATGCGCCCCTGTTGAAGGCGCGCTACCGACTGGCCCGCCAGCGTTGCCCGATCACAGCGCTGGATCACGTTGATCTGCTCTATCCGACCCGCCGCCGCTATCGCGGCACGTGGGAGAACTGCAAGCTGTCCACCATCGAACGGCAGCTGCTGCGCGTGGTGCGCGAGGATGACCTGCCCGGCTCGGAAGCGCCCGGCGCATGGCTGCGCTTCCTGCGTGGCGGCGACGCGGTGAACCTGCGCCGGGTGGCCGACCACAACCACCAGGACGTGGTGACCTTGGCCCTGCTGCTGCAGCGGCTGGTACGGGAAGAACAGCGTGAACGCGAAACCCTGGCACTGGTCGGGCAGTAGGCGTTGACGCGGCCTGACGGTGGCAGCGGTGACACTGCCGCCATCATCCACGCCTGGAGCCCGACGATGCGCCTCAATCCCCTGGTCCTGCTCGCCATCCTGCCCTTGGCAGCCTGCAGTCACGCCGGCAGCAGCACCACCCACGATCCCGCGCCAGCGCCAGTGGCCGACGCCACGCACGAATGCAGGCCGGAGGCGCTGGAAGCCTTCACCGGCAAGACCGCCGACGAAGCCACGATCAAGAAACTGGTGGCTGACAGCGGCGCGCGCGGTGCACGGGTGGTCAAACCCGGCATGGCGGTGACCATGGACTTCCGCCAGGATCGCGTGACCGTGCAGGTAGATGCGCAGAACCGCATCGAGCGCGCCAGCTGCGGTTGATGTTCCCAGGGTAGTGCCGGCCGCTGGCCGGCACCCCACATTGCCGGCCAGCGGCCGGCACTACCGATCAGAGTCGCTCGGCCTTGCCGCTGGCCAGTGCACGCGCGATCACCTGCTGCGCCTGCTGCGATGCCTGGGCCTGCACGCGTGCCTGGCGCTCGCCCAACGCGGCCTGCTGGCTGCCCAGTGCCGCCTGACGGCTGGCCAGTTCAGACTGCTGGCTGGCCAGGCGCTGCATGTCACGGGTGCGGCCGGATTGCGCGGCCTCGCTGCGGGCTTCCTGCATCGCACGACGTGCCTCGGCGGCAGCCTCGCGTGCAGCCTCTCGCGCAACGGCCACATCGTGGGTGGCACCGCGCGCCGCTTTCGCCGCTTCCGCGGCGGCATCACGGTTGATGTCATGGGCGGCCATCGCATTGCGTGCTGCCTCGGCGGCGGCCAGTGCGATGCGGCGCGACTCCTCGCCCTGCAGGCGGCCCATTTCACCCATCTGCCTGCCGAGTTCGCCCTGCTGGCGACCCAGCACGCTCTGTTGGCGGCCCAGTTCGCTCTGCTGGCGGCCCAGGTCTGCGGCGCCGCTGTAGGCGCGCTGCAGGGTCTGGATCAGCATCGGGTCACGCACCACATAGCGCTTGTCGCCCTGGCGGAACCACAGCGCCGGCCCCTTGCCGAGCTGCCTGCGGGCCACCGTTACATCGTCGATGCCGCCATTGGCGAAGGTCGAATCACCATCGACAAGCACGTAGGCCTGTCGCGGTGATTTGCCGAGATCCAGACGGCCATAGGTGGTGATGGAGGTGGTGTGGGAGGTCGAATGCTCACTGTCCATGTCGGTATCCACATCGACATCCACGTCGACCGCCACATCCGCATCGTCCGGGCCTGACAGCGCCTCGACATCGGCCGGCTCGGCCGGTGCCGCAGGAGCCACCGGAACGGCTGGCACTCGCGCGGACATCGGAGGCGCTGGCGGTGCCTTCGGTGGCGGCGGCACCACGGCCTTCGGTGCGGCCGGAGGCGCCGGCGGTGCCGGCGGCACTGGCGCCGCCACCAGCCGCATCGGTGCCACGCCCACCACAACGACGATAGCGGTCAACGCCATCGCCAGGATGCGCGGGCAGGACCGGCGCGACTGCAACGAAAGCAGGCGGCGCTTGAGGCTGGTGGTGTTCGGCGCGGCGCTGGCCACGCCCAGGTGTGGCTGCGGTGCCACGCCCAGCTGCAACAGCAGGCGGCCATAGGCCTGGCGACTCGCGCCGTGCTGGCCGACCACGGCCGCATCCACGGCTTCCTCGCGGGCCTGTGCGTATTCGCGCACCGACAAGCGCAGCAGCGGGTGGAAGAAGAACAGGTGCTGGGCCAATGCGGGCAGCAGGCCCCACTGCAGATCGCGCCGCTGCAGATGCTGCAGCTCGTGGGTCAGTGCCAGGTCCAGCGCATCGCCCTGCAAGGCGTTGTCGCCGGCCGGCAGCAGCAGCACCGGGCGGAACGGGCCGACCAGCTGCGGTGCGTCCACCTGCGTGCTCATCCAAAGCCGCGGCGCAGGGCGCACGCCGTGCGCGTCGGCGGCCAGCTGCAGGGCCTGCACCAGCGCCTGGTCCTCGCAGGGATAGGCCGCTGCCAACAGCGCGCGGCAGCGACGCCACTCACCGAAGGTACGCAGTGCCATCAGCAGCACGCCGGACATCCACAGCGCGGCCAGTGCGACGGTCCACCATGCCACCGCCGGCACATCCGCGGCAGGCATCGGCATTACGGCCAACAGCTGTGCCGAGGCCTCCGGGGCCAGCGGGTAGACCAGATCGGTGGCAACGTCAGTGGCGGTGATCGCCACCGCCTGCGGTGCCGGCAGCCAGGCCAGCTGCAGCGGCTGGCTCCAGAACAGGCCGAGCACGGCCTGCAGCGAAACCAGCCACCACAGGCGGCAGCGGGTGGCCGCCGACAGGGACGGCAGTGCGCGGCACACGCCGTACACCAGGGCCACCAGCAGCACGGTCTGCAGGCTGGTCCAGCCCAGCCGTTCCAACAACAGGATCAGCATCGTGGTGTCCATGGCTCAGCCCTCGTGGCGGCGCGATTGGAGTTCGACGACCAGCGCTTCCAGCTCGGCCAGCTCGTTGTCGCTGACCTGCTGGCGCTGCGACAGGTAGGCCACGAACGGCGACACCGAGCCCTGCAGGGTGTTGTCGACGAACTGGGCCACCGCGCCCTGCAGCACGCTTTCCGGGCCACGGGTGGCCTGGTAGCGGTAGACGCCGTCCTGCTGCTGGCGACGAAGATACCCCTTCGCCCGCAGCCGCTCCATCATCGTCAGCACGGTGGAGCGGGCCAGGCCACGGGCCTCGCCATAGCCACTGGCAACCTCGCCGACCGTGGCCGGCGCATGTTCATCGATGTACTGCAGCAGGGCCAGTTCCTGGTCCCCGATCGTCTTGCCACGCATGACACCACTCCCTTGACTACACGTGTCGTCAATTTCTGCTTGACGACAACTGTAGTCAACCCCCCGGAAGTCATGGGCCGACGAACGGTAGGCGCAACAATGCCGTTAAACCTTTTCCGTGCCCCCTGCATCCGATCCTCGACGCCCCGCCGGAATCCCGCATGTTCCGCCCAACGCTTCGAGTCGTGCTCATGCTCATCAGCGCCCTGCCCTTACCCGCCGTGTCCGCCAGCCAGGACCACCCCAACGACCGGACCCGTCGCCTGATCCGCCAGACCATGCTGGAGCAGCGCATCCCCGGATTGCAGATCGCAGTGGTCAAGGATGGGCAGGTCGTGCTGTCCGAGGCCTATGGCCTGGCCAATGTCGAGAACGGGGTGCCGGCCTCGCGTGATACCCGTTTCCCGCTCAACTCGGCCACCAAGGCGTTCACCGGCGTGGCCATCGCGCAGTTGGCGCAGCAGGGCCGGGTGGATCTGGATGCCCCGGCATCGCGTTATCTGGATGATCTTCCGGCCACCTGGCAGGACGTGCGTGTGCGCCAACTGCTGGCACATACCTCGGGACTGCCCGACATCCTCGATGCGAGCGGACTGCTGGGCGGTGGTACCGAAGCCCAAGCGTGGGCGGCGGTCACCGCGCTGCCGATGGAGGCGGCCTCCGGCCAGCGCTTCGCATACAACCAGACCAACTATGTGCTGCTGGCGCGGATCATCGCGCAGCAATCGGGCATGTCCTATCAACGATTCCTCGCCACCGGCCAGTTCAGCAGCGCGCGCATGGCACGCACCACCTTTGGCGACAGCTACGACCTGATCCCGGATGTGGCGACGATGTACAGCCTGGCCCCGCGTGCCACCGACGCAGCCGATGCACCGCCGCGCCTGTCGCACTGGTTCTACGACATTCCGCCTTCACTGTGGGCCGGTGGTGGCATCCTCACCACCGCCGATGACACCGCGCGCTGGCTGGTTGCGTTGACCGAAGGCCGCCTGCTGCCGGAGACGGCCCTGCGGCGGATGTGGAGCGCGGAGCGCCTGGCTGATGGCCGTGCCGGCCCGTGGGCGGGTGGCTGGCCGGTACTGCGCGCATCGCCCGACCTTCAGGTGGCCGGTATCGGCGGTGCGCGCTCGGCCTTCGTGGTCTATCCCGACCGCGACGTCGCGGTGGTGGTGCTGACCAATCTGGTCGGCGCCAATCCACAGCAGTTCATCCCCCGCATTGCCGATTTCTACGCGCGTGACGCCTCACCGCCCGCTCACGAACGGGTCACCCTTGCACGGCAGCAACGGGCTGTCGTCGCAGGGCCATAGGGCGGCGGGTACGGTCCTGGCCACTTCGAAGTGATCCTGGTTCCAGCGCAGGAAACCACCGTGGATGGCATTGCCATGGTCGAAGCTGCGCGCCTCGACGGCCAGTGGCTGTTCGGGGTCTGCTTCGGCCACCCAGCGCAGCACCGGCACCTTGTCCAGCGCCCCGATGAAGGCGAACAGATCACCCGCGCCCTTGTCCTGGTAAGCCGTCATGGTCGCCGCGTCGGGCAGCTCGGCCTGCGCCAGCAACGACGCGGTGACATCCTGCAGCGGTGCGGCTCCCTGTGCGATGTAGGCGCGCATGCCCGTGGTGGTTGCCGGGCAGTCCTGCAGCTGCACCAGATACCCGGTGGTACCGCCACGACCGGAGAACGACCGCATCCAGTAGCGGAAACGCGGCCCGCTGCGATCGGTGACCATGAAATCCTGCTGGCCATCCTGCGCGGGAATGGAAAGCACCTGCACCTTGCTGGCGCTCTCCACGTTGCACTTCAACTGCGACAGCACCTGCCTGGCAGGTTCGGGCAGCGCAGCGTAGCTACCGCCGGGATGGGCGCTGCCGGAGGCTTCCGGCAGTGCGGGCAATCCACGATCAGTGGGCAGGGTCTGCGCAGGCAAGGCCTCAGGTTTCGCCGCCGAGCTGGCGGTGGGCGCTACCGGCGCGACGCGCTCCCCAGCGGGCGCGCAGGCGCTGCAGGCCAGCAACAGCGTCAACGAAACGCTCGGCATCAGGTGTGATCGGATCATCGCTCAACGCCCTCCCATCGCCGGCGCTTCCTGCAGGTGTGCAGGCGCGGGTGTGGGTGCCGCCTGTTCGCGTGATTGCTGCTGCAGCTGACGCAGGCTGGCTTCCACCGCAGTCTCGCGCACCTCGGCTGCATTGACCCCTGCGCGCAGCGCCGCAGGATCGCCCGGACTGCCCTGCACCAGGAACAGTGTCTCGCCCGCCGTGCGTCCAGCACTGGGATTGCTGGCCACGATCTGGTCGACCCGGGTGATGCCCGCGGCCTTCGCTTCGCGCAGCATCACCAGACTGTAGTCATCGGCATGCTCGGCGTAGCGTCCGCCCAGGGCCTGCAGGCGCGTGCTGATCTGCTGCTGCAGGGCATGGTCGCGATGCTGCGGCTGACGGGGATCGTCAGTGGCCGCGAGCGGCACGTTCTGCCCCAGCTCGCGCGCCTGGCCGGGGGCAACCGAGGTCAGCACGTACTGCCAACGGTTCTGCCCAGGCGTGCCGCGCACCGTCGACACGAAGTCGTCGTACTCACCGCTGCCTATGGTCTGGCAGCCGGCCGAATCGGTGTTGGAGCGGCTGCCACGATGGATCTTGAAGGTGTCGTTGAGGTCCTGCACGCCCTGGGTATCGCGCGCATCGAACCAGCCGTCGCCATTGCTGTCGCGCTCCACACGGCCGGCGCCTGCGGTGATCGCGTCCTGCGAGGGGCGCAGCGCAAACTCATCGGGATGGCCATTGCGCGGATGGGTCGTTGCGCGCATCTCGGTGGTGCCCTCGCCCAAGCGCCCCAGGTCCTTGACCCGGTCGCCGTTGACGTCCTCACCCTCGGTCTTGGTACGCGGTGCCACGTTGCCGAAGCCCGGGCTGCGCGGCGTGGTCTTGGCATGGCCGTCGTACTGGGCGGTCGGTTCGGTCGTCGCCTGGTTGAACTCACGCACATGGCCTTGGCCCTGCGCATCCTTCCACAGCACCACGATACGGTCGTCGTAGACGCCACGCCCGCGCGCCTCGGTGGTGCGGTTCTCGTCGCGCAGCCCCAGCACCACGCGGTCCTGCGTTGCCATCGCGTCATTCGCCGCAGTGTTGCCGCGCTGGGCCACGATGCTGCCATACACATCGTACTGCTGGGCCTGGCTCAGCGCTGCGGTCTCTGCCGCATCGGGCATCCGCGGTGGCCGCGTCGCCTCGCCCAGGCGATCCAGCATCGGGTTCACCGTGGCCGCATCCGCTGCGGCAACACCACCGCTGCGTCGCAACGCCTCGAGTTCGCTGGCGGCACGCGCCGAAATGTAGCGATCCAGCGATTCCTGCACCACGACACTCTGGCCGTCGTGCAGGGCCTCCAGGCGAACGGCGGCACCGCGCGCGTCGTTCTGTCGTAAAAGCGCGACGACTTCATTGGCCGCCGCGTTGATGTCCATCCCGGGCATGGTCGGTCCTTGAACGTGATCGGTTGGGAGTCAGCCTACCCCAGCCGCCCGGCGGAGCTTTTGACACAGCGCACACCCCGCGCCACGTCCCATTCAGGCAGCACATGCCGCGCCCGGCCTCACCCCCGCGGCCCGCCCATCACCGGCAGGATCACCCCGCTGATGTAACTGGCACAGACCGGCGAAGCCAGGAACACATAGGCCGGCGAGAGTTCTTCGGGCTGTGCGGGCCGGCCCATGTCGCTGTCCTTGCCGAACTCCGCCACGTCCTCCGCCGGCTTGTCGGCCGGGTTCAACGGCGTCCACACCGGACCCGGTGCCACGCAGTTGACCCGGATGCCACGCGGCAGCAGCTGGCTGGCCAGCGCCTTGGTGAAGGCATGAATGGCGCCCTTGGTGGCCGAGTAGTCGATCAGCGCCTTGCTGCCGAAGATTCCCGTTTCCGAACCGGTGTTGATGATGCTGGCACCCTCGCCCAGATGCGGCAGTACCGCGCGCGCCATCTGGATGTAGCCGCCGATGTTGGTCTGCAGGGTTTCCTGCAGATGGGCGTCCTCCAGATCCTCCAGGCGCTCGCAATGCAGCTGGAAGGCAGCATTGTTGACCAGGATGTCGATGCCGCCGAAGGCCTTGGCCACCTGCTTCACCGCCTTGTTGCAGAAGCGCGGATCGCGCACGTCGCCGGCGATCACCACGCAGCGGCTACCTTCGCGCTCCACGTGCTGGCGGGTGATGTCGGCGTCTGCAGCCTCGTCCAGGTGCAGTACCGCCACATCGGCGCCTTCGCGTGCGAACAGTACCGCCACCGCACGGCCGATGCCGGAATCGCCACCGGTGACAATCGCGCGCATGCCCTGCAGCTTGCCGCTGCCGGCGTAGTCCGGTGCAAGGAAACGCGGCGCCAACTCCAGTTCGTGTTCATGCCCGGGCTTGGCCAGCTGCTGCGCCGGCATCACCTCCGGTTGTCGGCGTATGCCGGCCTGGGTTGCGGTCTTCTTCGTGGCTTTCTTTGCCGCGCGCACGTCCTTGGCCTTTTCCTGGTCCTGCAGGCGTCGCTGTCGGGCCGCGACGCGCGCTGCCCGTGGATCGCTGGCGGCCGCCTTGCGGGTTGCCGTCTTCACCACCCGTGGGCGATCGGGGTCGGCAGCGGTCTTCGTCGCGGTGCTGCCTTTACGCACCTTGGGCGAGGCTTTGCGGCGAACGGGGGTTTTCTTGGTGGTGGCCATGCAGGTCTCCTCGGGAGGGAAGGGGGCTGCCGGCCAGCGGCCGGCACTACCGGGGGCGGCGCACGCCGCTCCTGCAGTGTCTGCACCTATCCTGTTAGCGGCAGTGAGCGCACCGTGCCCACGATGTGCACGGTATTCATTCCGCCACCACGTGCGGCGTCGCACGCTGCACGCAACCACACAAGGAACGCCTCCATGAAACATGCCATTGCCACCGCCGCCGTCTGCTTTGCCCTCGCCGCCTGCAGCAGCTCGCCGGTGGCCCAGGTGCAGCCAATCGACGGCGTCATTTCCGGGCAGTGCCACAGCGACATGGTGCGCGGCGCACTGGGCCTGGCCGCTTCGGATGCCACCGTGGCCCGCGCACGCGTGGACAGCGACAGCCTGCACGTGCGGGTGCTGCGCCACGACGGTCCGCGGGTGCCGCCGGCCAGCGAGGGCGGCGACCGCCTGACCATAGAGAAGGGCCGCACCAACAACATCACCGCGATCTACTGCGGCTGAGCCTGCGCGCCCTGCGCAGCACGCGCAAGGTGGCCTGTTCCCACTGGCGCGGCCCACGCAGGCCGGCCAGCTTGGCCAGTTCGCCGCGCTCCCAGCCGACGAACACGCAAGGGTCGATGTAGGCCTTGCGGCATACCGCCGGGGTGTTGCCCAGCAGCGCCGCCACTTCGCACACCACCGCGCGCTGCGCCTGCGCCAGCGCGCGCTGGCTGGCCGGTTCCGGCAGCTCGGTGGCGGCGAACGCCTGCACCGCCGCCACCGTTCCGCCCCAGGTGCGGAAATCCTTGGCAGTGAAGTCCTCGCCCATCACCCCGCGCAGGTAGTCGTTCACCGCGCCGGAATCCACCGGCTGCAGCGCACCGTCGTCATCGCGGTACTGGAACAGCGCCTGCCCCGGCAACTGCTGCAGGCGCCGTACCAGCAGTCCCAGCCTGCGATCGCCCACCGTCACTTCCTGCAGCTGGCCGGACTTGCCACGGAAGCGCATGCGTACCCGGCCGCCGCGCAGCAACTCCAGATGGCGGTTGCGCAGTGTGGTCAGTCCGAACGAACGGTTCTGTTGTGCATAGGTTTCATTGCCGACCCGAACCAAGGTGTCCGCCAACAGCGCGACCACCATGGCCAGCACCTTTTCCTGCGGAAACCCAGGTCGCTTGAGATCCCGCGACAACCGCCGCCGCAGCGCGGGCAAGGCCTCGCCAAAGGCGATGATGCGGTCGAACTTGCCGGCGTCGCGCTCCTTGGCCCAGTCGGCGTGGTAGCGGTACTGCTTGCGGCCGCGTGCATCGCGGCCGGTGGCCTGCAAGTGGCCGTTGGCGTGGGCGCAGATCCACACGGCGGTGTACGCCGGCGGAATCGCCAGCGCACGGATGCGTTGCAGGGTGGTGGCGTCGCGTATCGCGTGGCCATCAGCATCCCGGTAGCTGAAACCCTTGCCTGCGCGGCGCCGGCTGATGCCCGGCTGGGTGTCGTCGACATAGCGAAGGCCGGCCGCGCGTGCGGCCTGTCGTTCGGGGGTGGAGGGGGTTGGCATGCCTGTAGTGTCGCCGTCGCCATGCCGCGATCCTGTCGATAACACAAGACAAACACGTGAGGGCCGGTTCGCCGCTATGCTCGGGTCTTCACAACCCCTTCCGGAGTCATGATGTCGTTCCCGATTCGCGCCCGTTCGCTCTCCGCCCTGTTGCTGCCGGCCGTGCTGGCCCTGACCGCCTGCCAGGCACCGGCGCTGGATGAACAGGATTCGGCCACGGCCCACGCCCAGCAGGCCGCCGAAGCAGCCAAGGCGCCGGCCGACGAAGCCGGCAAGGCCACCGAGGCTCCGCCGGTCGGCACCTGCGATGCCAGCCAGGTGCAGAGCCTGGTCGGCCAGGCCTACACCGATGCACTGGGCAAGCAGGCACAGGAAGATGCCGGCGCAAGCCAGGTGCGCGTGCTCAAGCCCAACGACGTGGCCACGATGGAGTTCCTCGGCGACCGCCTCAACATCGAAGTGGACGCCAAGGGCGCCGTCAGCGGCGCGCGCTGCGGCTGAGTCCGGCCCCGCGCCGGCACCGTGTTGCCGGCGCGTTCTGTTGCACCTGCAACCGTGTATTGCGGCGTTGCAGCAACCTGTGATCTAGTCGAGGCATCCGGTGGCCTCACGATGCGCTCCAGGGATTGAGCGGGCTTGAGTGTCCCCGTTCAATTCATTCCGCATCGAGGTAGAGATGGCCCCCCGCAACCGCCAAGGGCTTTACGACCCGCGCTCCGAGCGCGATGCCTGTGGATTTGGCATGGTCGCCCAGCTCGACGATCAACCATCGCGCCTGTTGGTTGATACCGCCATCGCCGCGCTTTCGCGCATGACCCACCGTGGCGGTGTCGCCGCCGATGGCCTGACCGGTGATGGCTGCGGCCTGCTGCTGCGCCGCCCCGATGCCTTCCTGAAACTGCTGGCCAGCGAAGCCGACATCGCGGTCTCCGCACGCTTCGCCGCCGGCCTGGTGTTCCTGCCACACGATGCCGATTCCGCGCAGGCGTGCCGTACGCAGCTGCAGGCGCAGCTGGAAGCGGTGGGCTGCAAGCTCGCCGGCTGGCGCGAGGTGCCCACCGATGACAGCGTCTGCGGCCAGCTGGCGCGCGACACGCTGCCGCGCATCGAGCAGGTGTTCGTCGACGCCGGCGTCGGCCAGGATGATGCTGGCTTCGCGCTGGCGCTGTTCCTGGCCCGCCGTCGCAGCGAACAGCAGCTGCGCGAGCATGCCGATTTCTACGTCACCACCCTCACCCCGGATGCGATCAGCTACAAGGGCATGGTGCTGCCAGACAAGCTCAGCCGCTTCTTCCTGGACCTGCAGCGCCGCGAACTGGCCTCCAGCGCGATCGTGTTCCACCAGCGCTTCTCCACCAACACGCTGCCGCGCTGGCCGCTGGCACACCCGTTCCGGATGCTCGCCCACAACGGCGAGATCAACACCATTGAAGGCAACCGGCGTTGGGCGCAGGCGCGCAGCAAGGTGTGGAAGACGCCGCGCTTCGACATCGGTGAATTCGACCCGGTCATCTCCATGCATGGCTCCGATTCGCAGAGCCTGGACAACATGCTGGAACTGATGGTCGCCGGTGGCATGGAGCTGATCCAGGCCCTGCGCATCCTGGTGCCGCCGGCAACGCAGTCGCTGGAATTCAAGGACCCGGACCTGGCCGCGTTCTACGAATTCCACGGCCTGAACAGCGAGCCGTGGGACGGCCCGGCCGGCATCGTTGCCTGTGACAGCCGCTATGCGGTGTGCACGCTGGACCGCAACGGCCTGCGCCCGGCGCGCTGGATGCTGACCGCCGACCGCCATTTCCTGGTCGCCTCCGAAGCAGGCGTATGGGAAGTGCCCACCGAGCGCGTGGTGCGCAAGGGCAAGCTCGGCCCGGGCGAGATGATCGCCATCGATCTCAAGCGCGGCGACCTGCTCGATTCGGATGCGGTGGACCGCATCAACCGCGGTCGCGCGCCGTACAAGCAATGGCTGCAGCAGGGCGTGACCTACCTGCAGACCGAATTGATCGATCCATCGCTGGTGGAGGAACCGTTCGACGAAGGCACCCTGCGCAGCTACCACAAGCTGTACCAGCTCAGCAGTGAGGAAGTGGAGCAGGTGCTGCGGCCCTTGGCCGAGACCGAGCAGGAAGCCACTGGCTCGATGGGCGACGACACGCCGATGGCGGTGCTGAGCCAGCGCAGCCGTCCGCTCTATGACTACTTCCGCCAGGCCTTCGCGCAGGTCACCAACCCGCCGATCGATCCGCTGCGCGAAGACTGCGCGATGTCGCTGTCCACCCAGCTCGGCAGGGAGACCAACATCTTCCATGCCGGCCCGGAGACGGTGAACCACGTCATCCTCAACTCGCCGGTGCTGAGCCAGCGCAAGCTGCGGCAGCTGCTGAAGATGGACCAGTACGTGCAGGCCAACCGCCTGCTCGACCTGTCCTACGGCGAGGATGAAGGCCTGCGTGCCGGCATCGAGCGCATCTGCGCCGAAGCCGAACAGGCCGCGCGCGATGGCATGGTGATGCTGCTGTTGTCCGACCGCTACCCGGTGGCCGGGCGTCCGATGGTGCATGCCCTGCTGGCCACCAGTGCGGTCCACCACCACCTGTCGCGCCTGGGCCTGCGCTGCGACGTCAACCTGATCGTGGAAACCGGTACCGCGCGCGATCCGCACCACATGGCCTGCCTGCTCGGCTTCGGCGCCACCGCGGTGTATCCGTACCTGGCCTACCAGACCCTGTTCGACCTCGGCCGTCGCGGCATCCTCAAGCTCAGCAAGGGCGGCGAGCAATCGCAGATCGGCCGCCGCTACCGCAAGGGCATCTACAAGGGCCTGTCCAAGATCATCTCGAAGATGGGCATCTGCACCGTGGCCAGTTACCGCGGCGCGCAGCTGTTCGAGATCATCGGCCTGGAGCCGGAAGTCGTGGACCTGTGCTTCCCCGACACCGCCTCGCGCATCGGCGGCGCCGGCTTCGCGCGGCTGGATGCCGACGCCCGCGAACTGTGCGCTCAGGCCTGGGACGCGCAGCAGGGCGTGGATGTCGGCGGCCTGCTGAAGTATGTGCACGGCGGCGAGTACCACATGTACAACCCGGACGTGGTGACCACCCTGCAGCGCGCGGCGCGCAGTGGCGACCCGCGTGCGTGGCAGCAGTACTGCGATGCGGTGCATGCGCGCCCGCCATCGGCGCTGCGCGACCTGCTGGAACTGGTTCCAGCCGCTGCGCCGACACCGCTGGATGACGTGGCTCCGGCCAGCGAACTGTTCCCGCGCTTCGACACTGCCGCCATCAGTCTCGGCGCCCTCTCTCCTGAAGCGCATGAAGCGCTGGCCATCGCCATGAACCGCCTGGGCGGCCGCAGCAATTCCGGCGAAGGTGGCGAAGATCCCGCACGCTATGGCACCGCGCGGCGCAGCAAGATCAAGCAGGTGGCCTCGGGTCGCTTCGGCGTCACCGCCGAATACCTGGTCAACGCCGAAGTGCTGCAGATCAAGGTCGCGCAGGGCGCCAAGCCCGGCGAAGGCGGCCAGCTGCCCGGCCACAAGGTCAACGAACTGATCGCACGCCTGCGCTATGCCAGGCCGGGCATCGGCCTGATCTCGCCGCCGCCGCACCACGACATCTATTCCATCGAAGATCTGGCGCAGCTGATCTACGACCTCAAGCAGGTCAACCCGACCGCGCTGGTGTCGGTGAAGCTGGTCAGCCATGCCGGTGTGGGCACGATCGCCGCAGGCGTGGTCAAGGCCGGTGCGGACCTGATCACCATCTCCGGACACGATGGCGGTACCGGTGCGTCGCCGGTCAGCTCGATCCGTTATGCCGGTGTGCCGTGGGAGCTGGGCATTGCCGAAGCACACCAGGCGCTGCTGGCCAACGACCTGCGCGGGCGCACGTTGCTGCAGACCGACGGTGGCCTGAAGACCGGCCTGGATGTGGTCAAGGCCGCACTGCTGGGCGCGGACAGCTTCGGCTTCGGCACCGCGCCGATGATCGTGCTTGGCTGCAAGTACCTGCGCATCTGCCACCTCAACAACTGCGCCACCGGCGTTGCCACCCAGGATGAGCGCCTGCGCGAGAACCACTTCACCGGCCAGCCCGAGCGCGTGGAGAACTTCTTCCGCCTGCTGGCCGAGGAAGTGCGTGGCTGGCTGTCCTACCTGGGCGTGCGCTCGCTGGAAGAGATCGTCGGCCGTACTGACCTGCTGCGGCAGATCGAGGCGGCGCCACGCGACGGCGTGCGCGTGGACCTGTCGCGCCTGCTGGCCGATGCCCGTTACGAAGGCAGCCACTGTGCCGCGCAGCGCCTGTACGAATCGCCGGACAGCCTGGCCACGCAGATGGATGGCCTGTTGGCCGATTCCATTGAGCACAAGCGCGGTGGCGAACACCGCTTCCTGATCCACAACACCGACCGCAGCATCGGCACCCGCCTGTCCGGTGCGGTGGCACGCGCGCATGGCAACCAGGGCATGGCCGAATCACCGTTGGAACTACGCTTCCGCGGCAGTGCCGGGCAGAGCTTCGGCGCGTTCAACGTCGGCGGCCTGCATCTGGAAGTGGAAGGCGAAGCCAACGATTACGTCGGCAAGGGCATGGCCGGCGGCCGCCTGGTGGTGCGTCCGCCGCGCGGCGCGCGCTTCGAGGCACGCAGCACGGCCATCATCGGCAACACCTGCCTGTACGGCGCCACCGGCGGCGAACTGTTCGCGGCCGGTCGCGCTGGCGAACGCTTTGCTGTGCGCAATTCCGGCGCGCTGGCGGTGGTGGAAGGCGCCGGTGACCACTGCTGTGAATACATGACCGATGGCGTGGTGCTGGTGCTGGGCAAGGTCGGCCTGAACTTCGGTGCCGGCTTCACCGGTGGCCTGGCCTACGTGCTGGACGTCGACCGCGATTTCGTCGACCGCTACAACCACGAGCTGATCGACATCCACCGCGTATCGGCCGAGGGCTTCGAGAACTACCGCCAGCACCTGCACCGCCTGATCGGCCGCCACCGCGAGCTGACCGGCAGCATCTGGGCACAGCAGATCCTGGACGAGTTCCGCGATTACATCGGCAGGTTCTGGCTGGTCAAACCCAAGGCCGCCAGCATCGAATCCCTGACCGAAACCCTGCGCCGCGCCGCATAACGGTAGTGCCGGCCGCTGGCCGGCAACCGGAAAACACCACAGAGCCCGCCATGAGCCGCAAGCACGCCTTCCAGTTCCTCGACCTGCCCCGCACCATGCCGCAGCGCATTCCGGTGGAACTGCGCACCTCCGGCGACTGGGGCGAGCTGTACGGAAAATTCGGCAAGGAAGATGCCCAGTACCAGGCCGGGCGCTGCCTGGACTGCGGCAACCCCTACTGCAGCTGGAAGTGCCCGGTGCACAACGCCATTCCGCAGTGGCTGCAGCTGGTGCAGGAAAACCGCATCCATGAAGCGGCCACCCTGTGCCACAGCACCAACCCGTTGCCGGAAGTGTGCGGCCGGGTGTGCCCGCAGGACCGGCTGTGCGAAGGCAGCTGCACGCTGGAGGAGTTCGGTGCGGTGACCATCGGCGCAGTGGAGAAGTACATCGTCGATACCGCGCTGGCCACCGGCTGGCGGCCGGACATGGCCGCCGTGCAGGCCACCGGCCACACGGTAGCGGTGATCGGCGCCGGCCCGGCCGGTCTGGCCTGCGCCGACCGCCTCGCGCATGCCGGCATCGCCGCCGTGGTCTACGACCGCTACGAGCAGGTCGGTGGGCTGCTGCAGTTCGGCATTCCCAGCTTCAAGCTGGACAAGGACGTGATCCGTCGCCGCCGTGAGGTGCTCGAAGGCATGGGCGTGCAGTTCCGCCTGGGGGTAGAGATTGGCCGTGACATCAGCCTGCAGCAGTTGCTGGATACGCACGACGCGGTGTTCCTCGGCACCGGCGCCTACCGCTACACCGATGGCGGCCTCGACGGCCAGGACCTGAAGGGCGTGCTGCCGGCGTTGCCCTTCCTGGTGCAGAACAGCCGCATCGTCGGTGGCGATGATCCGCAAGGCCGGCCGATCGCCGGCTGGGAAGACACCATCGCCCTGCCCGATCTCAACGGCAAGCGCGTGGTGGTGCTCGGCGGCGGCGATACCGGCATGGACTGCGTGCGCAGCGCAGTGCGCCTGGGTGCGGCCAAGGTGACCTGCGCCTACCGCCGGGACGAAGCGAACATGCCGGGCAGCGCGCGCGAAGTGGCCAATGCGCGCGAGGAAGGCGTGCGCTTCCTGTTCAACCGGCAGCCGCTGTCGATCGAAGCCGGTGCCGATGACGAAGTGATCGGCGTGACCGTAGTTGAAACGCGGCTGGGCGAGCCCGATGCCAATGGCCGCCAGAACGCGGTACCGATCGAGGGCAGCGAATCGCTGCTGGAAGCGGACGTGGTGATCATCGCGTTCGGTTTCTCGCCGAGCGTGCCGGCGTGGCTGGCCGAACATGGCGTGGAGGGGCAGTCCAACGGCCGCATCCTCGCCGGCGGCAAGGACCGCCTGCCGTTCCAGACAGCACATCCGCGCCTGTTCGCCGGAGGTGATGCGGTGCGCGGTGCCGACCTGGTGGTGACTGCGGTAGCTGAAGGCCGCGACGCCGCCGCCAGCATCGTCCGGCTACTGGCGCACTGAGTCCGGCGCCAGCAGCGCCGCAAGCAATGCACGCAGTTCACGCGGCTCCAACGGCTTGGCCAGGAAGTGATCGATGCCAGCGTCGCGGCAAGCCTCGCGGGTACGTTCCAGAACGCTGGCGGTGAGCGCGATGATCGGTACCCGCGCGCGGTGCTGGCAGCTGTCAGCACGGATCGCCCGTGCCAGCGCGAAGCCATCCATGCCCGGCATGTGGCAGTCGGTGATCACCAGTTCGAATGGCTGCGACTGCCAGGCCCGCAGGGCCTGCGCTCCATCGGCGCAGGCATGCACCTGCAGCCCCAGGTCGTGCAGGCGCTGCTCCAGCAGCTGCAGGTTGGTGGGATGGTCTTCGGCCACAAGTACCCGCGCCGGCGGCAACGGCGGTTCCTCGGCGATCGCAGGTGATGGCGCGCCAGCAGGCAGCTCGCAGGCACTCAGGTCCAGCTCCAGCCACACCGTGGTGCCCTCGCCGGTCATGCTGTGCAGCTGCAGGTCTCCCCCCATCGACACGGCCAGCTCACGGCAGATTGCCAGGCCCAGTCCACTGCCGCCGAAGCGGCGCGTGGTCGAAGCCTCGGCCTGGGTGTAGGCAGCAAACACCGCCTGCTGCCGTTCCGCACTGATGCCCACGCCACTGTCGCTTACCTGCAGGCGCAACCGCTGCCCCTGTGCGTGCTGCTGCAGCACCTGCACCCGTAGTTCCACCCCGCCATGCAGGGTGAACTTGAGCGCATTTCCGACCAGGTTGAACAGGATCTGGCGCAGGCGCAGGCTGTCGGCCAGCGACCCGGCCTGCAGCGCAGGATCGAGATGGATTCGCAGGTACAGGCCTCGGCTGGCAGCCACCGGCAGCAGCAGCTGCTGCACTGCCCGCAGCAATGCGGCCAGATCGGTCGGCTGCCGTTGCAGTGGCGCGGGTTGCAGGCGCTGGCTGTGCAGCACGTCGTCGAGGATCTGCCGCAGCATCTGCGCGGCGTCGCCGATGGTGGCCAGCACCTGTTGCTGCCGCGGGTCCAGATTACTGGCGGCCAATCGTTCGAGCATGCCCAGCAGCGTGCTCATCGGCGTGCGGATCTCGTGACTCATGGTCGCCAGGAAATGGGTCTTGGCCAGCGCGGCCTGTTCGGCCTCGCGCCGTGCATCTGCAAGCGCCTGGGTACGTGTGTGCACCTCGCTGACATCCATCCAGTAGCCGCTCCACTCAACGTTGCTGTCATCGCACGCCAGCGTGCGGCCCTGCGAATGCACCCAGCGCCAGCCCTGTGGCGAGCGCGTACGGAAGGTGACGTCGATCGGTCCACGGGCCAATGCAGCCGCTTCGACACAGCCCATCACCACAGTCCGGTCATCGGGATGGACCGCAGCCAGCAGCCGCGGGTGGTCGATCCGCGCGGTCTCCACGCTCACCCCGAACAGCGCCTGCACATCGCCGGCAATCTGCGGAAAGCTGTAGTCCCCGGTAGCGGTGCGGCGCGCCTGGTAGACCACAGCCGGCAGGTTCGCGGTCACTTCCTGCAGGCGTTGCGCGGCGATGCGACGCCTTGCGCTTTCGCGATGTACGCGCCAGTAGCCGAAGGCGTAGACCAGCGCGAGCGCCAGCAGGATCAGCGAGGCCGGCACCAACCAACGCAAGGGGGACGACGACGGCGGGTTGCGTGGCCGGGCCGGCAGCCATGCTGTGCGGATCGCGTCGCGCTGCGTGTCGGTCAGCTGCGACATTGCATGCTCGAAATCGGGGATGACGCCGGCGCAGGCCGGTACGGTGGCCAGCACCAGCGCGTCGTTGAACCCGGCTGGCGCGGCAATCACCAGCCGATCACCCTGGTAGCGGCGCAGCGCGGCCTCGACCTCGCCGAGATTGGCGATCACCGCGTCGATCAGACCGGTGCCCAGCAGCGACAGCGCATCATCCAACGGCGCCGGCGGCAGCAGCTGTGCACCCGGAGCCTGCTCGGCCAGCAGCGTGGCCAACGGCAGCCGGTCGGGACTGGCCACCGCGTGCTCGCGCAGGTCGTCCAGCCCCAGTACCGGCCGCGCATCGGCGCGGCGCACGATCACCTGCGGCAGCTGCAGGTACGGTGCGCTGGCCACCCAGCCGGCAGGCAGCTGCGAGTGCGGCCAGCCCAGCAACGCCTGGGTGGCGGGCGGCAACAAGCCTTCGACGACCGCCGTGGCCGGCAGCAGTTGCGCCTGCAGCGGCCGTTGTTCGCCCAGCAGGTTCAGGTAGGTCGCGCTGACCCCGTCCGCCTGGCCCTCGACCACGGACGACAACGGCGCCCGATCGGAGGGCAAGGCAATGCGCAGCGGTGTCTCGCAGCCAGCCGCAGACGCAGTTGCGGGCAGCATCAGGCAGACCATGACAGCAACAGCTGCAGGGAGGCCGGCGGCATTCACGGTGGACTTCCTCATTTCGCAGGCGGAAACAACGGCCGCGCAGCGGTACCGCTGCGTGACACGCTATCGACCTGCGGACGGGCGGCAATGAAGAAAGTTGCAAAAGCATCCGGAAGCGCTAATGGCGACATACACTGCCGCCTTCACCCGTACCTGCGGAGCTCTTGATGCGTATCGGCCTGGCTGCCAACCGTCTCCACCACCACGACGTGCGCGCCGCCCTGTTTCGTTGGCTGCGTGCCAGTGAGGCTGGCCTGCGCGAACTCGGTGTATCGCTGCACGCGGTCGGGCGTACCCATGATGCGATCGAACGGCACGGCTTTCTGGCCGGATACGGCGGCCTGCACCGTTATCCCTATGGCCGCGAAGGCGGGTTGATGAAGCTGGTCGCCGAGGTGGTCGGCATGGGGCCGGATCGGACACTGGATGGTGCGATCTATCTGATTGATCCGGTCGATCCGTCCTCGGTGTTTCCGGAAGCCACGGCATTGAAACGGCAGTGCGTGATCCACGGCAAGCCGTTCATTTCGACGGTGGCGACGGCGCGCGACTGGGTCGAGGTCGAACGCATCCACGCCGGGCTGGCGGCCGATGCCGGCGCCGACGATCTGCATGCGTTCGAAGACCAGACACTGGCGCTGATCGCGCACGATGCGATGAAGCCGGCGATGCTGGCCTTCGCCGATGAGCACTTCGATGTGCTGGCCCGGTTCGGCGAACGCGTGGCAACCGGCACCACCGGCCAGCGCTTGAACGAGCTGGCCTGGAGCCGCGGTTGGTCCAGCGATACGCCGTGGGTGACGCGCTACCAGAGTGGCCCGATGGGCGGGGATGCGCAGATTGCTGACCGGGTGCTGGAAGGCCGCTGCCAACGCGCGATCTTCTTCGAGGATCCGCATGTGGCGCGCCAGCATGAGGCGGATATCCAGCTGCTGGAGCGTGCGGTGACGACGGTGACCGACCAGGCGGTGTGCATTACGGCGCCACGGGTGGCGGCGCGTTGGGCGACGGCGGCGGCGCTGCGGGCGAGGTGAGGGTTTCGGCCAACGGCTGAGCCCCTCTTGGTGGGAGACATCTGAAGGCAAAGCCGTGCTTGGCCGGGCGGGGTGAATTGCGCAGGGGTCGCTGCAAGTCCCCCTCCGGGGCCCGGCCCAGCCGCTGGCGGCTGTGCGTTCAGGCGCTTGCGAAGCAGTGCTTCGCAAGCAAAGCGCCTTCACCCCTGTAAGCTCGATGGTGCCATCCATGGCGCCAACGCCCCTGCATGGCTCACCCGCCCGGCCTCAGACAGTTTCCGTGCGTGCTCAGCCACGGAAGAAGGAAGGAAGAGCAGGAGCGGGTCGCGCGCTGCGCGCGCTCCTGGCCCATGCTCGCTTGCATTCAACGGCAGCCGAGCGTGGGCTCGGCTCTACAGTTACAGAAGCTGGCGAAGCATGGCTTTCAAGCGGCGCCCTTCCAGCTGGAAGTAGTCGCGCTGTTCGCGCCAGGCGGGGAAGCGTTGTTCCACTTCGTGCCAGAACGCGGGCGAGTGGTTGGCCTGGATCAGGTGGCAGAGTTCGTGCACCAGCACATATTCGAACGCTTCCGGTCGACCGAGCACCAGGGCCAGGTCCAGCGCCATGCTGCCATCGGGTGCCAGCGAGCCCCATTGCGAAGACATCACCTTCAGGCGCAGACGGCTGGGTGCACGCGGCAGGCCCGGCAGGTACTTCGGCAGCCAGCGGCCGACGTCGGCGCGGGTCTGCGCTTCGTAGAACTCGCGCAGCAGGCGGCGCAGTGTGGCATCACCGGCACGGGTCGGCCATTGCACGCAGGCACCGTGGTCGTCGATCTCCAGGCGCGCGTAACGGCCTTCCTGCCAGCGCAGTGGCAGCAGTTCACCGCGCAGTGGCAGCACGCCGGCTTCGCCCGGCTGCAGGGGTGCTGGCAGTTCCTGGCCCTGGTACTGGCGTAGCTGCAGTGCCAACCAGTCACGGTGCTGTTCCAGGAAGCGTTCGCCCATCACCAGGCTTGCACGCGGCGGCAGGGTCAAGCGTGCGCCGCGCTCGTCCACGCTCAGCTTGATGCGGCGCGCACGCGGATCACGCACGCGCAGCACCTCGATCTCGGCATCCTCCAGGCGCAGGCGAACGGTGTCGCGCTGGACGGTGGCGGGCGGGGTCGGGCTGATCAGGCGGCGCAGCAGACGGCTCATGTACCCAGCATAGCGCCGCTTCGGGCCGCCGGATGACCGGCGGCCGTCGGGCTGCCTGTTCAGTCAGCCTTGCTGAGCTTGAAGGCTTCTTCCAGCAACAGGAACAGGCGGCGGATCTCGGCACTCTGCAGGGCGAAGCGGGCATCAAACTCGGCGCGTCGGCCGTCTTCGTCGGCATGCTCCAGCTGGTCCAGCGCGCCGTCGAGGAACTTCAGCTTGCGTACGATCAGGTCGTCGCCGATGACGAAGGACAGGTTGTCTTCGAAGATCAGCGCCAGCTTGGTCACCTGCTTGCCGGCGTCAAGATGCTTGTCGATCTCGTCGCAGCGCAGTTCCTGGTGCTGGCACTTGACCACTGCACCACCTTCCACCGGGTCCTTCATCTCGCACTCTTCGCCCAGGCTCAGCCCGGTCGGCAGCGGCTCGCCGGCGATCCAGCCGGTCAGGATCGAGCGCGGCGCGACTTCGGCGTTCAGCGGCATCGCCGGGAAGCTGCCGAGCAGGCCACGGATGTCGGACATGAAGTACTCGCCGGTCTTCCGGCTGGAGGTATCCACCGCGACGTAGCCGTGCTGCAGGTCGATGAAGGCGTCGTTGCGCGAGGACTTCACGAAGGCGCGCGGCAGCAGTTCATGCAGCAGGTCGTCCTTCATGCGCTTGCGCTCGCGGCCACCGGGGCGGCGGCCTTCCTTCTCCTCGATCTCCTCCAGCTTGCGCTCGAGCAGGTCGTTGACCACCGCTGCCGGCAGGATCTTGTCTTCGCCGCCCACGGTCAGCCACAGGTGCTCGGCGATGCGGTGGGAGAGCAGTTCCTTCTCCTCGCGGCCGAACGGCGAGATGAAGCCGCGCGAATTCATTTCCAGTGCGCCGACCGGCTTCAACAGGGCATGCGGCAGCAGCGTGTCGACTTCGGAAAAATCGGTGGTGGTCGGGAAGCGGAAGAACGTCAGGTTGCGAAAGAACATGGAATTCCGGTGTCTGAAGGAGAAGGGCGCCTGACCTTAAACGGCAGGCGTCTCGGGGACTGCGTCGGCCAGCCAGGCATCGGCATGCGCCGCACGCCCGCTGTGGCCCAGGGCCCTGAAATCGAACAGGGTGGCATCGGCCAGTTGCGCTGGCCGCACATCGGCCATGGCGCGTGCGATCTGTTCGATGCGGCCCGGATGGTCCTGGTCCCACTGCTTGAGCATCAGGCCGACCTGCCGACGCTGCAGGTTTTCCTGGCTGCCACACAGAGTGCAGGGAATGATCGGGAAACGGCGGGCCTGCGCATACTCGGCGATGTCGCGCTCGCGCACGTACGCCAACGGGCGGATCACCACGTGCTGGCCATCGTCGCTGAGCAGCTTCGGTGGCATGGCCGCCAGCTTGGCATGGTGGAACAGGTTCATGAACAACGTAGCCACCATGTCGTCGCAATGATGGCCCAGCGCGATCCGGGTGAAGCCATGTGCCTTGGCGTGGTTGTACAGCGCACCGCGGCGCAGGCGCGAGCACAGCGAACACATCGTCCGGCCTTCCGGGATGACCCGGCTGACGACCGAGTAGGTGTCCTGCTCGATGATCTGGTACGGCACGCCCAGCGCGGCCAGGTACTCCGGCAGGACATGCTCGGGGAAGCCGGGCTGTTTCTGGTCCAGGTTCACCGCGACCAGTTCGAACGGCACCGGCGCCTTTTTCTGCAGCTGCAGCAGCATGTCCAGCAGGGTGTAGCTGTCCTTGCCGCCGGACAGGCAGACCATGACCTTGTCGCCCGCTTCGATCATGCCGAAGTCGGCGATGGCCTGGCCGACCTGGCGGCGCAGGCGCTTGCCCAGCTTGTCCGCCCCGGGCCCGGCCACGCGCGGATCGCGCGAAGCGCGCTGCGGGGGATCGGGAAGGGAAATCACGGCGGTCATCGGCCCATTCTAACGGCTTGCGGCAGCCTGGACCCCGTGTCGGGATTCCCCTCTCCCGGCAGTCATCATCGCTGTGTATGCTCGGAGGCTGTGGACACCTACAGCCCCGCCGAGATCGTCGAACACCTCGCCGCCCTGCGCGCCGAGCACCGCTTGCTGGATGAACAGATCACCCGCATGGCCGCCAACGGCGAGGACGAGCTGGAATCCAAGCGCCTGAAGCGGCGGAAGCTGCAGCTGAAGGACTGCATCGCCAAGCTGGAAAGCCTGCAGATTCCCGACGAACCGGCCTAAAGACGGCCCTGGTGGGTGCCAATCCTGGTTGGTACCTTTGCTTGCGGTAGCTGCCAACCTTGGTTGGCCTCCTGCTCTGGTAGGTGCCAACCTTGGTTGGCCTCCTGCTCTGGTAGGTGCCAACCTTGGTTGGCACGGCTGGAAGGTGTGTGGACCAAGGTCCACACCCACCGCATGTCCCAGCGCCAGCCTCAATCCTGCGGCGCAGGCTCGTCCGGGCGTGCCGCTTCCGGGCTGACCCGTTCGATGGTGTGGCGCAATTCGCGGCCGAGGATGAACTTGGCATCCTTGGCCCAGGCGTCCAGGCGTTCGTCGAACAGCAGCTTGCTGTTCTCGTCCGGCCACACCAGGCGCAGCTCGCGCAGCTTCTGGATGAAACCACGGAACAGGGACTTGTCGAAGAACTCCGGTGCCGCCGGTGCATAGAGCAGGCTCAGCCGCTGCGCGGCCTGCTGGCACAGGCTTTCCAGCTCGGCCGCGCCGAGCACGCCCGGGCCGTTCTTCACCAGCACCGAGATGGCGATGTAATAGCGCTCGAAGGCCTGCTGCAGCGAGTGGCCGATGGCCCGCAGGCGGAACACTTCATCGGTCTGCCCGGTGTTGCGGGCAAGGATGCCGCCGTCGTCCTCGTTGACGTTCTGCAGCAACCCTTCGCGCACGAACACGTCGATGGTCTGGTCGATGCGCTGGGCGAACTCGTCCTCGGTCCACGGCAGGAACAGTTCGGCCTGCAGGAACGGGTACACCGTGCGGCCCAGCTGGACCAGGCCGGTGCGGCTCATGCGGCGGTTGTTCTGGAAGCAGCAGGCCACCCACGACGAGGCGGTGAACAGGTGCACCACGTTGTTGCGGAAGTAGCTCAGCAGCACCGCGGTGTCGCCGCTGACGCTGAGCACGTCGCCCAGCGGGTGCTTGATGCGGGTGAGGACGTTGATTTCCTCGGCGTGGGCGATGATCCGCTCGGGCGAGTGCGGGGTCACCGTCACCCGGTCCGAATACGGCATCTCGACCAGCAGGGTCTTGCACAGCTCGATCTGCGCGATCAGGTCGGCCTCGCCCATCGCGTGCTTCGGCGTGGACAGCAGGGCCAGCGCCAGCAGGTTGATCGGATTGACGTCGGCGGCACCGTTGATGCGTACCTGGATGCGCTCGGCCAGCGTATCGACGGTGGTCGACAGCCAGGACGGCTTCTCATCCTCGGACACCGCTTCGCCGCCCCACTCCGGGGCCTTCTCGGCCAGCACGTCGTTCAGCGCGATCGGCTCGCCGAAGTTCACCACCACCTGGCCGTAGTTCTGCTTGAGCACCTTGGGGATGCCCCACAGCAGCGACCAGATCGATTCCTTTTCCTTCGGCCGCCCGGACAGTTCATCCAGGTAGCTGCCGCCTTCCATCAACTTCTCATAGCCGATGTAGATGGGCTGGAACAGCACCGGCTTGCGCGGCTGGCGCAGGAACGCGCGCAGCGTCATCGAGATCATGCCGCCCTTGGGCTGCAGCAGGCGGCCGGTACGCGAACGGCCGCCCTCGACGAAATACTCCAGCGAGTAGCCGCCGGCCACCAGCTGTGCGACGTACTCGCTGAGCACCGCCGAGTACAGCGCGTTGCCGCGGATCGAGCGACGGATGAAGAACGCGCCGCCCTTGCGCAGCAGGGTGCCGACCACCGGCAGGTTCAGGTTGATGCCGGCCACGATGTGCGGCGGCACGATGCCACGGTCGTACAGCAGGTAGGACAGCAGCAGGTAGTCCATGTGGCTGCGGTGGCTGGGCACGTAGACCACTTCGTGGCCCGGCGCGGCGGCCTTGAACTTGTCCAGGTGGTGCACCAGCACGCCCGCATAGATGCGGTTCCACACATGGCTGAGCATGAAGCTGGCCGAGCGCACTACCGGGCTGGAATAGTCCGCGGCGATTTCCCAGGCATAGGCATGCGCCTTCTTCCAGGCATCGGCCGGCTTCGAATTGTCGCGCTTGGCCTGCGCGGCGATCGCTTCGCGCACCGGTTCGGCGGCCAGCACCTGGTCCACCAGCAGGCGCCGGGTAGACAGGTCGGGGCCGATCACCGATTCACGGATGCGTCGGAAATGGGTACGCAGCACGCGCTGCAGCTTGCGCACCGTACGCTCCGGCTCCAGGCCTTCGTCCACGGTGCTGCGCAGCGAGATCGGCGGGGCGAAGCGGACGATGGTGCTGCGGCCGTTGAGCAGCACCGCCAGCAGGCGGCGGAAGCGACCCACCAGCGCCCAGTTTTCCGAGAACAGCACGGCGAACCAGCCGCTCTGCTTGTCCGGCGCGCGGCCGACGAAGATCGACACCGGCACCAGGTGCACGTCCAGGTCATCGCGCACGCGATGTGCCTGCAGGACCTTGGCCAGCGAATCGGAGTGGGTCTTGGCGCCGCGCTGCTCGGGGATCAGCGAGTTGCTGGAACTGCGCCGCGACAGCGCCAGGTAGGCGCGCTTGCGCCCGGTCGGGTCACCGGCCAGCGGCACCAGTGGCGACGGCAGTCCGGCCTGGCGGCAGGCCTTGTCCAGGATCAGCGCATTGGACAGGCCGTAGTCTTCCAGCACGTACATCACCGGGCGGCCATCGTTGTACTGGCCCGGGTCTTCCGGCTCGATCTTCAGCGACAGCCATGGCTCGACCAGGCGGCCGAGCAGGCGCGCCCACAGCGGCCGACGGCCGGCCGGCCGCGCATGCGCCGACGGCGGTACCGGATTCGGGCCGGTACCGGTCGAGGGGGACGCCGGCGCCGTATCGGCGGGCGTCGACTGGGATTCTTCGCCGGGGAACGGCAGCGGGTTCTGTTTCGACATCGGCGCCATTATGGCTTAGGCGGCGGCGTTGCCGCTTCCCCACCCTCGATGGGGGCGTCGGCAGGCGTTGGAGCCGCCGCTGCCCGGGCAGCATCGGCCTGGCGCAGCAGGGCATCGGTATCGGCCAGGGTGCGGGTCAGGTACCAGTGGCCCTCGCGCCGGCTCAGCGGCAGCTGCAGGGTCATCTCGCGGCCGGCCAGGTCGTAGCGCAGGCGCACCAGCGCGTTGTCGCCCTCCACCGACAGCAGTTCGCCACGCACACTGCGCAGCGCTTCGTCCACACCCAGCCCGTAACTGCCAAGCACGGCCTTGAGCGTGTGGATGAACGGTGCCAGCTGCTGCAGGCTGCCTTCCATGCCCGCGGCCTGCAGGCCGGCCTCATCGTCGAAACCGACCTTGCCCGCCGCACCGACCAGCGCGGCGATGGTGTTGCGCGCACGGGCGCGGTCGCTGATGGGTGCTCCCTGCGCCCACTCGGCGAGGGTTTGCACCAGAGCGACGTAATGGGCCTGCTGGCCAGGCGTGTAGCCCTTCTGGTGGCGCAGGTACTGCACGCCGAAATTGCCCATCGACTGCGCCGCTTGGCGTACCGCGCTGGCCTGGCCTGCCAGCTGGCGGTCGAAGCTGCGCTGCAGTTCGGTACTGGCGTTGGGCTTGCGCAGTGCGGCCAGCATCGGCAGCAGCTGGTCGCCCAACGGCAGCTCGGTCAGCGGCCATTGGCTGTGGCCGTCGGCCCAGGCCTGCTGCAGGCGCTGGTACTGGCTGGGTGGA
Source organism: Stenotrophomonas sp. 107298_Sma (assembly GCF_056480345.1). Classification (NCBI taxonomy): domain Bacteria; kingdom Pseudomonadati; phylum Pseudomonadota; class Gammaproteobacteria; order Lysobacterales; family Lysobacteraceae; genus Stenotrophomonas; species Stenotrophomonas sp. 107298_Sma. The sequence continues at coordinate 99,986 of NZ_CM151094.1, read as the reverse complement.
ACCGACAGCTTCGCGTAGCCGATCAGATCGTCCTCGGCCAGGCGCAGGGCCATCGCCTGTACCGCCGCCACGGGTTCGGCCGCGGGCTTGGCCGGATCGTCGGCCGATTCGCGGCACGCGGCCACGGCCACGGCCAGCAGCAGCATGGCTGCCAGCCCCCATCCACGCGCAGACCTTCCTCGCACCGCCACGCTCATGCAATCGGACTCCCCGGACCGGTCCGCATCTTGCGGCCTGCGACGTGACAGCGGCAAGCCGCCCGGTCACGGTTCCGTCAGCAGAGGGGTCAGATCCCGCTGCCAGCGGCAGGAGGCTCTGACCCCGCGCGAAAAAAAAGAGCCCGGATCACGAGGATCACAGGCTCTTCAAGCCGGCGCGAGGCCGGTGGACAGTGTTGTGGCACATGTCCGGTCCGAGGACCGGATGGCGGCGATCCTACGCTGCCCCGCAAGTTAAGGCAACACATGATGTAATGCCATTCAACTTGTTGATTTATTTAAAAATCTAGAGCCACAGGCGAGACCGGAGGACTTCTCCGGCGCGATTCCTGCCGATTCGGGCACAACACCTGCGTGGAGCAAGATCGGCGACAGCCTCAGCGCGCTGCCAGTGCCGACGCGATTTCCTGCTGGATCGCCCGCGCTGCGGCCTGCGGATCGGCGGCCAGACGGATCGGGCGGCCGACCACGATGGCGTCGGCGCCATCGGCGAAGGCCTGGGCCACGCCGACCGTGCGCTTCTGGTCATCGCCGACCGGGCCACCGGGGCGGATGCCCGGGCAGACGATCGAGAACCCGGCGCCGGTGGCGGCGCGGATCGGGCCAGCCTCCTGACCCGAGGCGATTACGCCATCAATACCGGCGGTCTGGGCGGCCAGCGCGCGTTCGACAACGACGTCCACCGGCTCGCGGTCGATACCCATCTGCGCCAGGTCCGGGCGCCCCATCGAGGTCAGCACGGTCACCGCCAGCAGGCGCATGTCGCTGCTGTTGGCGGCCGCGCAGGCTTCCATCATCGCCGGGTGCCAGCCATGGATGGTGGCGTAGCTGACCGGCCACTGCGACAGGCGCTTGATCACCGCAGCGGCAGTGGCCGGGATGTCGAAGAACTTCAGGTCGACGAACACGCGCTTGTTACGGCGAGCCAGCTCGTCCAGCACCTGGAAGTACTCGCCGGAGGCCAGCAGTTCCATGCCGATCTTGTAGAACGCCACGCTGTCGCCGAGGCGCTCGACCCAGTCCAGCGCCCGCACGCGGTCAGGCACGTCCAGCGCGAAGATCAGGCGCTCTTCATCGCGCAGCGGCAGCGGCGCGCGGCTCACGGTGCATAGTCCAGGGCAGCGCGCTTTGCGTCGTGGCGGGCCTGGCGCGACTGGCTGTAGTCATTGTTGAACTGCGCCGGTTCGAAGCCGCCGTAGGTCGGGTTCGGCAGCATCCACCAGCGCTCGCCGAACCAGTCGTGGTACTGCTGCAGCAGCGCGTCGCGGCCGTCGTTGGTGTTGGCGGTCACTTCGACGAAGTCACCCAGCTGGTCGCCGAACTGCATCAGCACGCGGTACTTCTGCCCGGCCAGGCGGCGGCGGCAGTTCTTCTCGCTGCCGGCCTGCTCGCAGCCTTCAACCACGGTGCCCAGGCCGAGGAACACGCTGTCGTCGGCCACCGGCAGGCCCTGCTCGCGCAGGTTGGCCAGGGTCGCGTCCTTCAGGTGCACGGCGCGGTTGGAGATGTACAGCAGGGTCACGCCCTTGGCATTGGCGGCCTTGGCGAAATCGACCACGCCCGGGATCGCCTTGGCCTTCTTTTCGGCCACCCACTGGTCCCAGGTCATTTCATCGTATTCCTTGCCGTCGCGGACCAGGCGCGCCTGGTAGGGCGAGTTGTCCAGCACGGTCTCGTCCACGTCCAGCACCACCGCCGGCTTCAGGCCCTTGGCCTCGTTGCCGCGTTCTTCCGGCACCAGCGCGTCCCAATGGGCTTCCTTCAGCGCCACATCGAGGTGATCGGCGGCAGCACGGTAGGTCTGCTCGGTGATCGCCTTGTACTCCTGCGCGCGCTGCATCCACAGCACCGCGTTGAGGTTGTCGTTGGCGGTCAGATCGGGCGTGCCTTCAGCCTTGGCAGCGGCGGCCGGAGCCTCCGGCGCAGCGGCGTCGGCGGCAGGCGCGTCCACGCGCTTGCAGGCGGACAAGCCCAGCGCCGCGGTGGCGAGCAGGGTCAGGGACAGGGAAACGGGACGACGCATGAAGATCACCGGAAATCAGATGTACCGGCCCATTTTACCGGCAAAGGCGGCCCCGGGACGGCTATGCTTGATGGTTGACCCGTTGTCCCTGCGAAGGCCGCCATGACCGATTCCACCCCGACCCCCGACGTTCCCCTGCTCGACGCCGTGCAGGCCCGCCTGCTGGGCTGCCTGGTGGAGAAGGAAGCGACCACCCCGGACACCTATCCGCTGACGGTCAACGCCGCGCAGTCGGCCGCCAACCAGAAGACCGCCCGCGAGCCGGTGATGAACGTCGATGCCGGTAGCGTGCAGCATGCGCTGCGCCAGCTGGAGACCCTGGGCCTGGCCCGCCAGCACTTCTCCTCGCGCGCCGATCGCTACGAACACCGCCTGCAGGCCGCGCTGGACCTGACCCGGCAGCAGACCGTGCTGCTGGCGCAGCTGCTGCTGCGCGGGCCGCAGACCCTGGGCGAGCTGGTCACGCGCAGCGAACGCCTGCACCGCTTCGCCGACGCCGACGAAGCCCGCCACGCCATCGAGCGCCTGCAGCAGCGCGCCCTGCTGGTGGTGCTGCCGCGCGCCAGCGGCCAGCGTGAGGACCGCTACATGCACCTGCTGTGCGGTGAGGTGGATGGCGCTGCATTGGCGGCGAAGTACGCCAGCAGCGGCGGTGGCAGCGAAGCAGCCGATCCCGGCCTGGCCGAGCGCGTGGCCCAGCTGGAAGCGGCGGTGGCCGAACTGCAGGCGCAGCTGGCCGAACTGCGCGGCTGAAACAGTCCATCGGGGTCGGATCCCGCGAGGCGGGCTCCGACCCCGTGCGCATCAGGTAGTGCCGGCCGCTGGCCGGCATCCATGATCCACCGGGTTGCCGGCCAGCGGCCGGCACTACCCGACCAGCGCCGCACCCGGCGTGGCATACAACCGACTGGGCGAGTCGACACCCGGCAACTGGACCACACCGCGCTCCTGCATGCCCAGCCCCAGCAGGATCTTCCCGGAAACCACGTTGTCCAGGTCGGTGATGCCGTACAGATCCTGCAGGTCCAACTCAGCGCGCGCATGCGTGAACACCGCCCGCGCCGCCTCACCGGCATAGCCCTGCCCGGCGAATTCGGACAGCACCGCATAACCAATATCCGGCCCCGGCAGGCCATCACGCCGCACCAGCCCGGCATTGCCCAGCCACGCGCCATCGGCCAAACGCTCGATCGCATACATGCCGAACCCATTCAACGCGTAGCTGTGCAGCACCCGCAGTGCGATGTACTCACGCGCCTGCTCCTCGCTGCGCACGTTGCGGTCACCGATGAAGCGCACGAAGCCCGGATCGTTGAGCAGCGCCAGCATCGGCGCCGCATCGCGGTCGGGTTCGATCGCACGCAGGCGCAGGCGTTCGCTTTCAATGGGATGCACGCGCAGACCTCCAGCAGAAACCCCGATTCTGCCTCAACGCGCGGCTGTTGCTTTTGATTTTCTTTGCATTGCCGTGGCAGGACGCGCCCGGAATCTGTCAGAGGCCGGTCGGGGTGGGTTCGCGGGGGTATCCGCGCCATGGATGGCGCGGTTAAGCCGCCAGGGACGGGTTCACGGCGTCCCCCGCGAACCCACCCCGACCAGCCACACCGCGTAGCCAACGCGCGCTCCACCACGGAGGGGCGGCGCCGTTGGAGCGCCTTAGTCGAACAGCGCCTCGATCGCCGCCAACCCGGCACTCGCCCGCTCCTTCTTGCGCGCCGCATCCGCCACCGGATCAGCGCCATCGCGCTGGATCTCCTCGGCCGGAATTTCCTCGAAGAACCGGCTCGGCTTCAGCCGCACGTGTTCACCGAACTTGCGGGTCAGCTTGCTGTAACTCATCCACAGCTGGATCTTGGCGCGGGTGATGCCCACGTACAGCAGGCGACGTTCTTCCTGCAGGTTGCCCTCGTCCAGGCTCACCTGGTGCGGCAGCACGCCGTCCTCGCAACCGACGATGAACACATACGGGAACTCCAGGCCCTTGGAGGCGTGCATGGTCATCATCCGCACCTGGTTGCCGCCCTCGTCCTTGTCACTGCGCGACAGCAGTGCCAGCTGGCCGGCAAGGTCGGCGGCAGTGGCGCCGCGCGGGCCGCCCTCGAACCACTGCGCCAGTTCCTCGATGTTGTTGGCACGGCGCTGGTAGCTGGCCTCTTCCTTGGCCTGCTGGCGCAGCTCGCTGAGCAGGCCTGACTCCTTGGCCACCTTGCGGATCATGTCGCCGGAGCTGATCTGGCGGGTCTGCGCACGCAGGTCACGCAGGATGTCGGTGAAGCGCGCCAGGCTGTTGGCCGCGCGCGGCGGCAGCTGCTGCAGGGCACCGATCGCTTCTGCGGCCTGGGCCATCGGCATGTCCTTTTCCTGCGCCAATTCGGCCAGCTTGGCCAGCGTGCCGGCGCCCACATCGCGCTTGGGCGACTGCACCGCACGCATGAACGCGGTGTCGTCGTCCGGGTTCACCAGCAACCGCAGCCAGGCCAGCGTGTCCTTCACTTCCTGGCGTTCCAGGAACATGGTGCCACCGGTCAGGTGGTACGGAATGCGCAGCAGCTGCATGGCCTTTTCCAGCGGACGCGACTGGAAGTTGCCGCGGAACAGGATGCAGAAATCGCTCCACGGCACCTTGCGCGACTGCGCCACGAAGGCGATCTCGGCGGCGACCTTTTCCGCTTCGTGTTCGCTGTTGCGGCATTCCCATACGCGGATGCGCTCGCCATCAGCCTGGTCGCTCCACAGCTTCTTCAGGTGCTCATGCGGGTTGTTGGCGATCAGCGCGTTGGCCGCGCGCAGCACGCGGTTGGAACAGCGGTAGTTCTGTTCCAGCTTGATGATTTCCAGCGCAGGGTAATCGCGCCCCATCTGCTGCAGGTTTTCCGGGTTGGCACCGCGCCAGGCGTAGATCGACTGGTCGTCATCACCCACGCAGGTGAAATTGCCCTTGTCGCCGGCCAGCTGCTTGAGCAGTCGGTACTGCGCATCGTTGGTGTCCTGGCATTCGTCCACCAGCAGGTAACCGATACGCTCGCGCCAGGCCACGGCGATGTCCGGGTTCTCTTCCAGCACCTGTACCGGCAGACGGATCAGGTCGTCGAAGTCGACCGCATTGAACGCAGTCAGGCGCAGCTGGTAGCGCTCGTAGACGCTGGCCGCTTCCTTCTCGCGGTTGCTGCGAGCGGCCGCCATCGCCTGTTCGGGCGACAGGCCGGCATTCTTCGCGCGCGACACCAGGTTCTTCATGTCCTCGATGTCATCGGGCTTGGCCCCGTACATCAGGTCCTTGATCTGCGCGGCGGCATCGTCGGCATCGAAGATCGAGAAGCCGCGCTTGAGGCCCACCGCCGCGTGCTCGATCTGCAGGAACTTCAACCCCAGTGCGTGGAAGGTGCAGATGGTCACCTCGTCGGCGTCCTGCTCGCGCAGTCGCTTGGCCACGCGCTCGCGCATTTCCTTGGCCGACTTGTTGGTGAAGGTGATCGCCGCGATGCGCCGGGCGGGATAACGGCCGCAGCCGATCAGGTGGGCGATCTTTTCCACGATCACGCGCGTCTTGCCGCTGCCCGCGCCGGCGAGCACCAGCAACGGACCTTCGATGTGCAGGACGGCGGCGGCTTGGGGGGGATTGAGACCGTGCATTGGATGGGGATTGTAGCGGGGCGGCGACGGGCCGACCTGACTTGCACCGCAGCGCGCCGTAAGGTATTGAATCGGCTTCGGAACACAGGAGCGTGGTCCATGTCATCGATTGTCATCATCCGACCGTTCGCGGCCGCCCTGCTGGGCCTGCTGGCGGTACCCTCCCTCGGGTCGGCGCAGGCGCCGCGCGCCGATGCCTATGAAGCGATCGTGCTGCAGTCGCACGAATTCCTGACCTACCACCCGGACCTGCGCTTCCGCGGGCTCGGCATGGATGCCCGTGAACGCGGCCGCGACGAAGAAGCCCGCACCCAGTTCCGCAATGCCGCGCGCTATGGCGACAAGCTCTCCCAGGCGGCGCTGGCGGACATGCTGTGGAACGGCCAGGGGGGTCCCGCCGACCGCGCGCTGGGCTATGCCTGGATGGACCTGGCCGCCGAGCGCGGCACCGAATGGCTGGTGGTGCAGCGCGAGCGCTACTGGCAGGCGTTGACGCCCGAGGAACGCGAGCGCGCCGTGCGCGAGGGTCGCACGCTGTACACCGAGTTCGGCGACCCGGCAGCCAGCCCGAGGCTGGAGCGCGAACTGCGGGCCGGCAGCATGCAACAAACCGGCAGCCGCGCCGGCTGGAGCGGTGCCATGCGCAGCCAGGGCCGCGGCGATGCCGGGGCACGCGTGCTGCAGCCGGAGAAGCATCAACTGGCGCGCTACTGGGATCCAGTGGCCTACCGACAGTGGCAGGACGAGGAGCTGGCCCGGTCCGGACGATGACCCTCATCCCACGTGCAATCGGCGCCGTCGCGCTGATGCTGCTGGCGCCCTTCTGCGCCACCGCCAGCCCCTGCGCTCCCGACCCTACGGCGTCGATCCCGTCGGCCCTGCTGACCGAAGGCTTCCTGCAGGCCCACCCTGACCTCTACTGGCGCGACCTGGGCCAGCTGTCCTGGCGGCGCGGCAAGCCGGCACAGGCCTTGATGCGCTTCCAGCGCGCGAGCCTGTACGCCGACAAGTTCTCGCAATCGATGGTCGCGCGCATGTACCAGGAAGGTGTCGGCACCGAGACCGACCTGGTACTGGCCTACATCTGGATGGACCTGGCCTCCGAACGCGGCTACCGCGACCTGCTGGTCGAGCGCGAGCGCTACTGGCAACGGTTGGATCCTGCACAGCGCCGGCGGGTGCTTGCCGAAGGCCCGGCGTTGTACGCGCAGTACGGCGATACCGTGGCCAAGCCACGCATGGAGACCGTTCTGCGGGTCGCGCGCAACAGCATGACCGGCAGCCGTACCGGCTTCGTCAACCCCGGTCTGCGCATGGAGCTGGGCGAAGGCCCGGAAGCCAACCGGATGATTACCGGCGATGATTACTACCGTGACGCCTTCTGGGAACCGGACAGCTACTGGTGCCTGCAGGACCAGATCTGGCAGAACGCTCCGCCGACACCCAGCGTCGAGATCGGCACCCTGCGGCAGGTGCGCGACGAGGAGCCGGGTGGCGACTAGAATTGGCCGATGGCCAAGCTCTATTTCTACTATTCGGCGATGAACGCCGGCAAGACCACCACCCTGCTGCAGAGCGCACACAACTACCGCGAGCGCGGCATGCGGGTGGCGATCCTGACCCCGCGCCTGGACGATCGTGCCGGCGCCGGCGTGGTCGCCTCGCGCATCGGCCTGCGTGCGGACGGCATGGCCTTCGACCGTGACACCGACCTGCAGCGCTGGGTCGAGCAGGACCTGGCGACGAACGGGCCGATGGGCTGCGTGCTGGTGGACGAAGCGCAGTTCCTCAGCCGCGCCCAGGTCTGGCAGCTCAGCGAGGTCGTCGACCAGCTGCGCATTCCGGTGCTGTGCTACGGCCTGCGCACCGACTTCCGGGGCGAGCTGTTCGAAGGCAGCCAGTACCTGCTGGCCTGGGCCGACGAAATGCAGGAGATCAAGACCATCTGCCACAGCGGCAAGAAGGCGACGATGACGGTGCGCGTGGACGAGCATGGCCACGCCGTGCAGGACGGCCCGCAGGTGGAGATCGGCGGCAACGACCGCTACGTGTCGGTCAGCCGCGCGGAGTTCAAGAAGATCACACGCGGCGAAGGCCGGATCGATCCGGCGCAGGCGCCGCTGCCGCTGTAAAGGGTGTTCGGCAGGGCTGCGCCCTGCACCTGCCGAGGCCGGAGCCAGAGCAACGGCAAAAGCGGGCTATCCGTGGGATGCCCGCTTTTGACGTTGATCTGGCTTGTAAGCAGGGGCAGGGCTGCAAGCCCTGCAACCCACCACCCCTCTTAGTACAGCGTGCGCTCCGGCGCACCCGCCGGCGGCGGGGTGTACTGGTACAGCCAGGTCTCGGTCAGCGTCTTGCCACCACTGCGCAGGAACAGGCGGATGTCGATCTGCTCGGTGCTGCCTTCCGGCGGGACCAGGTCGAACATCGCGCGGTAACCGTTGATCTCGCGCAGCGGGCGCGCCGATACGATCTCGACCCGGCCGCGGCTGGCTTCCACCACTGCCTCGACCTCGCCCTTGTCGATCAGCCGGGCCAGTTCGCCGCCTTCGAAGTCCACCGCGAAGCGCCAGCTGAAGTACTCGCGCTTCTTGCCGACCACGCCACCCAGGCCGGTGCGGCTGGCCACGCAGTGCGCCAGCGGCGGCCGTGCGGGCGGCTCGGCACCCCAGTACAGGCGATACCCGACCAGCAGTTCCTGGCCCGGCTGCGGTTTTTCCTTCGGGTTCCAGAACGCCACGATGTTGTCGAAGGTCTCGTCCACGGTGGGAATCTCCACCAGCTGCACCGAGCCTTCGCCCCATTCGCCCTTCGGCTCCACCCACAGGCAGGGGCGCTTCTCGTAGAACACGCCGTCGTCCTGGTAGTGGTCGAAGTTGCGGTCGCGCTGCAGCAGGCCGAAACCACGCGGGTTGCGGTCCACGAACATGTTGAAGCGCAGGTTGCGCGGGTTCAACAGCGGCCGCCAGATCCACTCACCGGCGCCGGTCCACAGTGACAGGCCGTCGGTGTCGTGGATCTCCGGGCGCCAGTCCCATGCCATGCGGCGATCGTTCTCGCCCACCTGGTACATGCTGGTGCACGGCGCGATGCCCAGCCGCTCGATTGCCTTGCGCGGGTACAGCGCGCTGTCGATATCCATCAGCAGCACGTCGCCATTGGTGATCGCGAAGCGATAGGCGCCGGCCACGCTGGGCGAATCCAGCAGGCCGTAGACCACGATCGTCTCCGAATCAGCCGACGGCTGTTCCAGGTAATAGGCGATGAAGTCCGGAAATTCCTCCGGCTTGCCCATACCGGTGTCGATCGCAAGGCCGCGCGCGGACTGGCCGTACTGGCCTTCCTTGCCGACCGCACGGAAGTAGCTGGCGCCGAGGAAGGCGGCAAAATCGCGGTCGGTGTCCTTGCGGGTGTTCAGCCGGAAACCGGCGAAGCCAAGGTCGGCCGGCAGCTCGCCGTCCTTGATGCCGCTCTTGCCGTAGTTGAACGCTGCGCCGTCATAGGCCAGTTCCTGCGCCTTGCCGTCGACCACGTCGAACATGCGCACCGGCGAATGGAAATACAGGCCCAGATGGAAGAACTTGGCCTGGAACTTGCCCGGCTGGTCGGCCCACAGTGCGTGGTCCTGGCGGTAGCCGATCGACTGGTACTGGTCCCAGTCCAGGCCTTCCAGGCGGCCCGGCAACACCCGCTTGTGGCTCTTGTAGGGCGCCTGTGCCAGCGCGCGCGCCTGGCCCTTCAGGGTGGCGAAGTCGAACGGCTGCGGCTGGCCGAGGCGGCGCAGGCCCATCTGGCCGCTCTTGCTGGCCGCACACGCGGGCAGGGACGGCAGGCCGAATGCAGCCAGGGCGAGGGAGGCATTGCGGATGAAGTCGCGTCGTTGCATGCAGGCGCGTCGGGCACAGAGGGAAGGTCGGCCATCATAGGCAGACAAACGTTAACGGGCAGCGGAGACGCGCCCTGCCCGTTCAGCTGCCGCTGGCCGCGCGCCTCAGCGCTGGCAGTGGCTGCACCAGACGCTGGCGCGCTGGCCAATGGTGGCGTGCTTCAGCGTGCGGCCACAGTTCGGGCAGGGCAGGCCGTCGCGGCCGTACACCAGCAGTTCCTGCTCGAAGTAGCCCGGCGCACCATCGGGACTGATGAAATCACGCAGCGTAGTGCCGCCACGGGTAATGGCGTAGCCCAGGATCTCCTTCACCGCGTCGGCCAGCCGTTGGTAGCGCTCGCGTGAGATCTTCCCGGCCTCGCGCAGCGGGCTGATGCCGGCCTTGAACAGGCTCTCGGCGGCGTAGATGTTGCCCACCCCCACTACCACCGCCTGGTCCATCAGGAAGGTCTTCACCGGCGCGCTGCGTCCACGGCTGCGGGCAAACAGATAGCTGCCGTCAAAGGCATCATCCAGCGGCTCCGGGCCCAGCCCCTGCAGCAGCGGGTGGATCTCGCCTGCCGGCTGCCAGAGCAGGCTGCCGAAGCGGCGCGGGTCGTTGAAGCGCAGCAGGCGACCGTTGTCCAGACTGATGTCGACGTGGTCGTGGGCACGCAGCGGGGTATCGCCAGGCAGCACGCGCAGGCTGCCGGACATGCCCAGGTGCAGCACCGCGCTGCCGATGGCGGTATCCAGCAGCAGGTACTTGGCGCGCCGACGGATGTCCTCGATGCGCTGCCCTGGCAGCAGCTCGGCTACTTCCGGCGGAATCGGCCAGCGCAGGTCGGCGCGGCGAAGGATCACGCCGTGCACGCGGCGGCCCTGCAGGTGCGGCGCCAGGCCGCGGCGGGTGGTTTCTACTTCGGGTAGTTCGGGCATGGGGTGATTCTACGCCGGGCCATGCGAAGCCCGGCACCGGCTACGATTCGAGGTCGTTCGCTTCGACCAAGAAGGCGCCCTCGACCAGCGCGCCACGTCCGCCCAGCCTCCAGAACGCCAGGTAGGGGGCGAAGTCGATCGCCATCGGGGCCAAGGGCTGGGTGATGTACCAGCCCAGATAGAGATCGGAGGCGATGTGATACAGCGCCTCGTCGAGCGCGGCCATCTGTGGGCTGTCCAGCGTGCGCGCCTCATGCACCGCATCGCAGATGACATCGTGCAGGTAGTCGGCCGGGCCCGACCCGCGTAACGCCGCTTCCAGGCGCTCGGCCGGAGCAGCCACCACGGGCACCTCGCGCAGCGTGGCCTGCAGGCCGGGTTCACCAGCAGCGCCGGCCACGCGCGCCAGCTCGTCCAGCCAGGCGCGCGCGGCAGCCGCCCGTGCCTGTGCATTACCGGCGATGGCCGGTTGCAGGTACAGGTGGTCGCCCCAGTGGCCGGCGGTGAGCAGGTCCAGCGCGCGCGACCGCAGTTCGTCGGCATGCGGGAAAGCGGCGAACACGGCCGCCAGTGTGTCCCCGTCGGTCACGCCCTGCAGCAGGCCGGAGAAATACCAGTCTTCCTGCTCGCTGCGCCCAGCGCAGAAATCGAGCCATTCGGCGAGGAGTTCGTCGTCCATCCGGTCATCCATGGTCAGCGCGGCGGCGCCGAAAGTTCCCGTGCATCCAGGAACCCGTCACCGTTGGCGTCCTGCTTGTGGAAGCGCTGCACGATCGTCTGCCGCTGCTGTTCGCGGGTGATGGCCCTGCCCTTGCCACCGGGCAGCTCATCGGCGCTCAGCACGCCATCACCGTTGCGGTCCATGCGATCGAAGGCGTACAGCATCCACTGCAGGTACTCGGCTTCACTGACCTTGCCGTCGCCATCGCTGTCCATGCGCTGCAGATAGCTGGCAGTGTCGCTGACCTGGGCCTGCACGGCAGGTGCGCACACGGCGGCCAGCAGCAATGCCGTCAGCGCAGCCCTCATCCGCCCACCAGGGTGTAGCCCTTCAGTCGCGCGGCATAGGCCTGCAGCGCGGCGATGCCGCTTTCCTCGGCCTCGCGGCACCAGGCCTGCAGTTGACGCAGGCGCTCGGCGGCATCGTGGCCGCGGGCTTCCAGCAGCGTTGCCAGGCGCGCGCGATATTCCACCAGGGTGCGGATGCGCGGGCGCTGGGCGACCCATTCGCTGAGCTGCGCGCGGCTGTCCGGCTTCAACCAGCGGCCGTCGTTGACCAGGCCGCGACGCAGCCGGCGCGGCAGCAACCGGCGCAGCTTGGCACCCGCGTGTCGTGCTTCCTCGCGCAATGCCGGCATGAACACGTTGCGCTGGTAGTCGGTCATCGCCTGGAAGCGATGCGACAGCAGTGCCTTCAGGGTATCGGCGTCGGGCACGGCGATGTTCGGGCGCACGTCCATGGCCGGCGCGACACGCAGGACCTTGGCCAGGCGCAATGCCTGCAGCAGGCGGATCGCACTCCAGCCGATGTCGAATTCCCAGCGCCGCATCGCAAAGCGCGCCGAACTGGGGAACGCATGGTGGTTGTTGTGCAGTTCCTCGCCACCAATCCAGAACGCCCACGGCGTCAGGTTGGTGGAGGTGTCGGCCGATTCGTAGTTGCGATAGCCCCACCAGTGGCCCAGGCCATTGACCACGCCGGCGGCCCAGAACGGGATCCACGCCATCTGGATCGCCCACAGGGCGACGCCCGGCAGGCCGAACAGCACCGTGTTGATCGCAAACAGCAGCACCGGGCCGAAGGTTGCATAGGGGGTATACAGGCGGCGCTCGATCGCGTCGTCCGGAGTGCCGCGACCGTACTGTTCGATGTCCCCGCGCAGGCCGCGTGCTTCGCGGTACAGCTCCACGCCGCGCCAGAACACCTGGCCGATGCCACGGGTAACCGGGCTGTGCGGGTCGTCCTCGGTTTCCACCTTGGCGTGGTGCTTGCGATGGATCGCCACCCACTCCTTGGTGATCATCGAGGTGGTCAGCCAGGTCCAGAAGCGGAAGAAGTGCGCGACCACCGGGTGGAAGTCCACGCCCCGGTGCGCCTGGCTGCGGTGCAGGTAAAGCGTGACCGAGAAGATCGTGAGCTGGGTGAAGACCAGCAGCACCAGGGCCAGCTGCCACCAGCCCAGGCCTAGCACGCCACCGGTCAGCAGGGACATCAGGGCATCAGGCATGGCGGCTCTCCAGAGCGACACAGGTATGGCAGACATCATGGGCGCTTGCGTTGCAAACTGCATCCCTGCGGCGGTGCTTCGCATCGCCATCCGAGGCACCGTTCACAGTTGGGGACCTGAGTTGTCGAGCCTTGATCCGCGCGCCTGCGCCGTTACCGTTGCCCCGTCCGCCGGGGAACTGCCGCCGTTGATCGAACTGGACCGCGCCACCGTGGTGCGCGGCCAGGTGAAGGTGCTGCACGGACTCAGCCTGCGCATCGCGCAGGGCCAGCACACCGCCCTGCTCGGCCCCAACGGCTGCGGCAAGTCGACCTTCATCAAGCTGATCACCCGCGAGCTGTACCCGCTGGCGCAGGCCGACGGCACGGTGGCGGTGAAGGTGCTGGGGCAGAACCGCTGGCAGGTCGACCGGCTGCGCTCACAGCTGGGCATCGTCACTGGCGACCTCAGCAGCAACCTGGCCGACATGCCCGGGCTGACGGTGGAGCAGGCGGTGCTGTCCGGCTTCTTCGCCAGCTACGTGGTGCCGGCCTTCCGCGAAGTGACCGCCGACATGCAAGAACGAGTTGGCGAGACACTGGCGATGACCGGCGCCCTGTCCCTGCGCGGGCGCGCGTATGCCGAGCTGTCCGCCGGCGAAACCCGCCGCGTGCTGATCGCACGGGCGCTGGTCAACCGGCCACAGGCGCTGCTGCTGGACGAGCCCTCCACCGGCCTGGACCTGGTCGCCCGCGAGCAGCTGGTGGCGACCATGCGAGTGCTGGCCCAGCAGGGCATCACCCTGGTGCTGGTGACCCACCACATCGAAGAGATCATTCCCGAGATCGAGCGGGTGGTGCTGCTGCGCGACGGCCGCGTACTGGCCGACGGCACCCGCGCCGAGCTGCTGCGCAACGAGCCGCTGTCGGCGGTCTTCGGCGGCGCGATCACGGTGGTCGAGCAGGAAGGCCGGCTGACCGCCTACGCGGGGTAGACAGACGCATCGCTTTCCGCAGCCGTCTGTAGCGTCGAGCCATGCTCGACTGCCGTTCGCCGCGAGCAGAAGCAGCCGAGCATGGCTCGGCTCTACTAGGAGCATTGCAGCGGGCCGGAACCCGGCCCGCTGCACGCAACCTCAGAACCGCAACGCCAGTGCGCGCGATTCAATCGGTGCCATCCGGCTCTGGTCCTGCAGTTGCAGGTCGCGCAGCTCGTACGGTGCGCCGAAGCCAGCCGGCAACGCAGCCTGGTCGAACGGCAGCACCAGCTGGCCTGCGCCCGGGCCATCGAACCACGCCGCCGCGTGCGCCTGTGCAACCGGCTTCAATTGGCCATCGCGGGCAGTGGCGTACAGCGTGCCGCGCGCTTCGTAGCGACCGGCTGCAGCCACCTGCAGGGGCAGTGCCACCCGGCGGGTGTCCGGGTCCGGTGCGGCCTGTCCACTGAAGCGGGCAGTCGGCCGTGCCACCGCGAAGGCGACCTTGCCATCGCGCAGCACACCGTCGGCCTGCGCGAACACCTGCAGTTCCCACAGCCCCTGAACGGTTCCGACATCGGCCGGGATCCTTACCTGCGCGCGCAGCGCACCATCGGTGGTGCGCAGCAGCCGTTGCGGCCAGCTGCGGCCATCCGGTGCGACCAGCAACGCTTCACCGCCCAGGCTGCCGCGACGCGACGCCAACGCTGCGGCGGAGGTACCGTCTTCCAGCAGGCGTACCTGCAGCTGCACGCTGCCGCCGGCCAGCACCTGCGCCTGGTTGGCCTGCACCTCCAGCCGCAGCGGGCTGTTCGGTTCCAGTACCTGCACCACATAGCGACCCTGCGCCTGCGCGCTCTGCAGCGTATACGCACCGACTGCACTGGTCGCGCCGGTACGCAGCATGCTGCTGCCATCGCTCACCGGCATGCCGGCATCCTGCAGCGCGCGCGCATCGACACTGCGCGCCACGCTGCTGCGTCCGGCCGGGTCGCGCACCTGCAGGGAGTTGGCCGGCAGTGCGCGGGCACCGTCGGCCGGGCTCAGCTGGATCACCGCATCCGGCGCCGTCAGCGGCAGGTCCAGGCCGCGTTGCAACTGCATGCCATCGACCTGCTGCCAGTAGCTGCGACTGACCGAGTCATACGGCGTGGTCGGCTGCAGCGGTTGCGTCGGGTCCAAGGCCCAGGCAAAGGCCAGCGGCGCGTGTTCGCTTTCATCGGTGGGCAGCGGCGCGGCCACCAGGGCGGCGGGCACCTGATCGCCTGCGCGGACGGCCTGCAGCGGCTGTGCGGCCTGCGCTGTGGACAGGGACAGCACTGCCAGCACGGCGCTGGCCAGCAAGGTGGAATGGATCGTCATGGTCGTTTCCCTCACTGGGTCAGGTCGTTGCGCAGAAGGGTGCCGAGGCCGAAGCACTCGCGGCGGCTCTGGTTATGGCTGAGCGGTTCTGCACCCTGGGTACGCGCCTTGTCGGTGAACCAGGTGGTGCCGGCAGCCTTCTGGCTGCTGCACTCCAGGAAGCCATCGGAGCAGGACGACAACCAGTTCTGGGTGAATTCCAGGCCGACGTTGGCGGCATAGCCACCGCAGTAACTGTTGCTGTCCCACACGGCCGACTCCACGTCGCTGCCGACCACCGCACGGAACGGCTTGGGCAGCGCAGGGCGACCGGCGGTGCCGTAGAGGTTCTGCGCGTTGTAGGTGGCCATGCTTGCCACCTGTTGCTGGCGCACCGCGTCGTTCTTGTAACCCAGCAACCAGCCCAGCGAGGTTTCGAAGGTATTGCCGTTGAGCACCGCATCGGCCAGCGGTGTGCCGGCAGAAGACGGCGCCAGCGCGTTGACCTTGCGCACCGTGCGGATGATCTTCGGATAGCGGCTGTCGTAGGTCGGATTGGACAGGATCCAGCGCATCACGTTGCCGCCATTGGAGTGGGTGATCACCACCAGCTGGGTGATGCCGCGGCTGTCGATGAAGCCGGTCAGCTGGTTGGCCAGGCAGCCGGCGGCTTCCGGCTTCCACATGTACTGGGTGAAGTCGCAGTTGATGACCACATAGTTGTTGCTGTTCGGCAGGCCCTGGCGCACGGTGTCGATGATCGCCGGCTGCCAGTAGTCCTGGGTGGCATTGGTCTGCGCGCCGGTGCCATGCACGAAGGCCACGCCGACCACGTCGGCGGCTTGCGCTTGGGCGGTTGCCAGCCCCAGGACCAGGGCCAGGACGGTACTTCCTGTTGCGGTGCTGCGCATCGCTTCTCTCCCTCTGTCAGCGGATCCCCCCGACCCGGCTGGAACTGGACGGCGTCTCGATCACCGTTGTGCCGATGCTCACGGCGCGGCCGCGTGAAAGTCCGTGCGCTGCGCCCGGATTCAGGAGACTGACAACACTCGATGACGTTTTTCATACTGCTGCGATGACCATGCCGGGTCTGGCCGTATGACCGATGGCCACTGCGGTGTCGCATACGGGCTGCGATCATGACGCGATGTTTTTCCTCCGGAGCCCGTCCATGTCGCTGATTTCCCACCCCGCCCGCCCCCTGCTCGGCCTCGCCGTTGCCGTGGCCCTGGCTGGTTGTGCCGCCACCGCCGCCAAGCCGACCGCCGTCGAAGCCAACATCACCACCAAGGCGGTGGGCTATCTGGACAAGAGTGCGGTTCCGGCCAGCCTCGACCTGGTGCCGGCACCGCCGGTGGCCGGTTCGGCCGCCCTCGCGCTGGACGAACAGGTCAGCCGTGAAGCCCGCGCGCTGCGTGGCAGCCCGCGCTTCGCCCAGGCCGGCGTCGATGCCGAACTCGGCTTCCCCGAAGGCGCCAACCACTTCTCCTGCGCCGCTGACATCGACGTCGATGCAGTGAAGACCCCGGCGCTGTACCGCCTGCTCGAGCGCAGCCGGATCGACGCCAGCGCCGCCACCAAGGCGGCCAAGAACCACTACCAGCGCCCGCGCCCGTTCATGGTCAACGGTGAGCCGACCTGCTCGCCGAAGGACGAGGAAGGCCTGCGCAAGAACGGCTCCTACCCGTCCGGCCACACCTCGATCGGCTGGGCCTGGGCACTGATCCTGTCGGAGATCGCACCGGACCGCGCCGATGCCATCCAGGCGCGTGGCCGCAACTACGGCGAGAGCCGCCTGGTGTGCAACGTGCACTGGCAGAGCGACATCCTGGAAGGCCGTTTCATGGGCGCCGCCGCCGTGGCCCGCCTGCACGACAACGCCGCGTTCAACAAGGATCTGCTGGCCGCACGCAAGGAGATCGCTGCCGCGCGCAAGGCCGGCCTGCACTCCAGCCGCGACTGCGCTACCGAGAATGCGGTGCTGAAGGTGCGCCCGCAGAGCGCGCTGTAAGCGGCGATCCGGGGTCGGATCCCTTTCCGCAGGAAAGGGCTCTGACCCCATACAGCAGAAGGGCCGGCATTGCGCCGGCCCTTCTTCATTGCATCACGATCGACCGCATCAGAACTTCGCGGTGAACTCCACGCCCCAGGTACGCGGCTCGTTGAGGAAGCCGGTCAGGTTGTTGAAGTCGATCGCGCCGACCACACGGGTCTGGTTGGTCAGGTTGCGGCCGAACACCGCCACATCGTACTGACCGTAATCCCAGTTGTAGCCCAGGCGCAGGCCGCCTTCCAGCGAACTACGGCCGCGGAATTCCGGCGACTCGTAGATGAAGAAGTTCACCGCGCTGCGGTAGGCCCAATCGGTGTAGGCATACAGCTCGCTGCCATCGCTGAGCGGGAAGCCGACGCGCAGGGTCGCGTTGTGGATCCACTTCGGCGCCTGCGGCAGCGGGTTGCCGTTCACCAGTGCGTAGGTGCCACCGTTGATGACGGTGGTCGGGTCGTTGATGGTGCAGCCACCGCCGCAGATCGCCACCGCCAGATCCTTGTCCTTGATCTCGGTGTCGTTGTAGCTGCTGCCGAAGGTCAACAGGACGTTGTCAGCCAGGTAGGCTTCCAGGTCCAGCTCCACGCCCTGGCCGATGGTCTTGTCGGCGTTGAGCAGGGTGGCGGTGTTGTTGGTGCCGCCCACCGCGATCAGCTGCTGGCCATCGACGTTGTAGCGGAACACGCTCAAGCCCAGGCGCGCGCGACGCTCGAACAGGTCGGCCTTGATGCCGGCTTCGTACGAGATCACCTTCTCCGAATCGGCCTGAGACAGGCCCGGCGCGAAGGCCAGGCGGCCCTGGATCGACGGCGCACGGAAGCCCTTGGCCACGCGGGCGTAGGCATTCACGTTGTCGGTCAGCTTGTACACGCCGCTGACATCCCAGCTGACGTCGTTGACGTCGGTGTTGGCCAGATACGGGCCACTGACCGGGGTACCGAACGGCACGGCCTGCAGCACGCTGGCGCTGAAGTCCTTCTTGTCCTGCGTATAGCGCACGCCGGCACGCAGCTTGAAGCGGTCGGTGACATCGAAGTCACCCGAGGCGAACACCGCCCACGCCTTGTTGCGCTGGTTCTGCACCACGTGGCCGGTCTGCGGGTTGCCCGGAGTCAGCGAGTCGTAGTTGAAGTTGTTGATGGTCACGTCTTCATCGAAGTAGAAAACGCCGGCCTGCCAGTCGAAGCGACCCCATTCGTTGGATTCAACGCGGAATTCCTGGGTCCACTGGCGGTGGTGCGGCAGGCCGTCGGCCGACTCGGACGAGAACGGGATGAGGCCTGGGCCGGAGTTGCCCGCACCCAGGAACGCCGCGCCGTAGCCACCGTCGATGTCGCCGCGGTTGAGCGATTCGGCGGTCTCGTAGCCGGTGATCGAATGCAGGGTCACCGAGCCGAGGTTCCACTGCAGGCGCGCGCTGCCGCCCCAGGTTTTCAGGTCGGAGAAGTTGACGCCGTCGTTGGCGACCTTGTCGCGGTCGAAGTTCTCGACCAGTGAATTGCCGCCTTTTTCGATGATGTTGGCACGGAACAGGCGAGCGGTGCCGTTGAGCTTGCGCTTGTGCAGGTTGAACAGTGCTTCGAAGTCGTCGCCTTCGTACAGGAACTGCACGCGGCCGGCAGCTTCGTCATAGCCTTCGAAGCCGCTGTTGGGCGCACCGGCACGGGTGTTGTCGACCCAGTCGTCACGGCGCTGGTAGATGGCCGACACGCGCGCCGACCAGCGATCGGTCAGCGGGCCGCCGTAGGCACCCTGCACGTTCCAGCTGTTGTAGCTGCCATAGCCCACGCGCACGTAGCCGTCGGCATCCTGCGACGGGCGCGCCGAATCGAACTTGACCACGCCGGCCGGGGTGTTGCGGCCGAACAGCGTGCCCTGCGGGCCGCGCAGCACTTCCACGTTGGCCAGGTCGAACAGCGGGAAGCCCTTCAGCAGCGGGCTTTCCTGCACCACGTCGTCGTACACCAGCGACACCGGCTGCGAAGCGTTGAGGTCGAAGTCGGTGTTGCCGAGGCCGCGGATGTAGAAGCGCGGGAAGGCACGGCCGTAGGAGGACTCGATGTTGAGGCTGGGCACGCGTGCGGCCAGGAAGCGGATGTCATCACCCGCCGAACCCAGCACATCGAGCTTCTCGCCCTGGATCGCGCTGATCGCAACCGGCACGTCCTTGGCGTTCTCGACACGGCGCTGCGCGGTCACCTGCAGGGCATCGAGGGCAACCGGATCCTTGGCGGCGGGGGTTTCCTGGGCGGCTGCTACCAGCGGCAGCAGGGCGGAAAGAGCAGCAACGAGGGGGCGCGCGACCGGAAGGCGGCCACGGGAAGTGCGGGTCGGAGACATGGCGGTAGGCTGTGTTTGGAGGGGTGGTAAAACGGCGCTACCAGATAATTGTTGCAATACAGCACCTGCCCCGCAAATGCCGGCCGTTCATGGCCGCGTCGCCCGGCGGCCGGGTCGCTCGCTAGACTCGGGGTTTTCCAACCCTGCGGAGCCACCGCGATGACCCAGTGGTACTTCCATGCCTCCGCCCAGGCCGAGCGTATCGGCCCGCTTGATGACGACGCCGCGCGCCGTTATGCGCAGGCCAACCCGCGCGCCCTGGCCTGGTGCCAGGGCATGAGCGGGTGGACCTCGATTGCCGAGGTGCCCGAACTGCAGTCCGCGGCCCCGGGCATGCCCAACACCCCACCGCCAGTCCCCGCCGCCGCCAGCGGCCGTGCCGACGACATCGAATTCCGCATCGTCGGCCATGAAATGCAGTTCGTCGAAATCGAGCTTGATCCCGGCGAGAGCGCCATTGCCGAAGCCGGCGCACTGATGTTCAAGGACGCAACGGTGCAGATGGACACGGTGTTCGGTGCCGCCACCGGCGACCAGGGCGGCGGTTTGATGGGCAAGGTGATGGCCGCCGGCAAGCGCGTGCTGACCGGCGAGAGCCTGTTCGCCACCGTCTACACCCAGGGCGGCCACGGCAAGGGCAAGGTCGCCTTCGCCGCGCCCTACCCCGGCACCGTGCTGGCAATGAAGCTGGACCAGCATGGCGGCCGCCTGATCTGCCAGAAGGACAGCTTCCTGGCCGGCGCGCGCGGTGTGCAGATCGGCGTGCAGTTCCAGCGCAAGATCATGACCGGCCTGTTCGGCGGCGAAGGTTTCATCATGCAGAAGCTGGAGGGCGACGGCTGGGTGTTCATCCACGCCGGTGGCTGCGTGGTCGAGCGCGAGCTGGCGGCCGGCGAGCGGCTGGATGTGGATACCGGCTGCGTGGTGGCCTACCACCCGACCGTGGACATGGACGTGCGCCGGGTGGCCGGCATCAAGAGCATGCTGTTCGGTGGCGAAGGCGTGTTCCTGGCCACGCTGACCGGTCCCGGCAAGGTCTGGCTGCAGTCGCTGCCGTTCTCGCGCCTGGCCGGCCGCATGTGGATGGCCGCGCCACAGGGCGGTGGCCAGAACCGCGGCGAGGGTTCGGTGCTGGGCGGCCTGGGCCGGATGCTGGACGGCGACAACCGGTTCTGACCACAGGATCTCGGTGGGTGCCGACCTTGGTCGGCACCTACACGCCCCTTTCCTGAATGGGCGAGACTCCCCACCCTGCCCGGCCCACCACGGCTTCGGTATGCTGGCGCCCTTTCCTGAATCCGGCGCCGCGAGCGCACTGCCGATGAGCCTGTTCCGCCCCCGCATGCTGCTGTCCGTCGCCCTGATCGGCCTGCTGGCCGGCTGCGGTGGCGACCCGGTCCGCCCCACGCCGCCGCCGGCGCCGACCGTGGTGCCGCAGGCCAAGCCGGTGAAGATCGGTATCGCCCTCGGCGGTGGCGCAGCCAAGGGCTTCGCCCACATCGGCGTGATCAAGATGCTGGAGGCCAACGGCTTCGAGCCGGCCGTGGTGTCCGGCACCAGCGCCGGCAGCGTCGTTGGCGCGCTGTATGCCAGCGGCATGGACGCGTTCCAGATGCAGAGCAAGGCGGTCGCGCTGGACGAAGCCAGCATCCGCGACGTGCGCCTGTTCTCCGGCGGCCTGGTGCAGGGCCAGAAGCTGCAGGACTACGTCAACGAGCAGGTCGCCAACCGTCCTGCCGAGCGCCTGAAGAAACCGTTCGCCGCGGTCGCCACCCAGCTGGAAACCGGCGAACGCGCGATCTTCGTGCGCGGTAATGTCGGCCAGGCCGTGCGCGCGTCGAGCAGCATTCCCGGCGTGTTCGAGCCAGTGAAGATCGGCGGTCGCAACTACATCGACGGCGGCGTGGTCAGCCCGGTGCCGGTGGATGCCGCGCGCCAGCTCGGCGCCGACTTCGTGATCGCCGTGGACATCTCCAGCAAGGCAAGCGGCAAAGCGCCGACCGATATGCTGGGCATCGTCAACCAGTCCATCTCGATCATGGGCCAACGCCTGGGCGAGCAGGAACTGGCGCGCGCCGACATCGTCATCCGCCCGAAGGTGCTGGACATCGGCGCTGCCGATTTCAGCCAGCGCGGCACCGCCATCCTGGAAGGCGAAAAGGCCGCAATGGCGGCGATGCCGCAGATCCGCGCCAAGATCCAGCAGCTGCAGCGCGCGCGCGCCGCCGCGGCGGCACCGGCGCCGGTGGCCGCGCCGAAGTGCGAGGAAGCCTCGCGCCTGGGCAAGCTGATGGGCCGCAAGGACAAATGCTGACGGCGTGATGCCTGGCCACCGGGTTCGCCCGGTGGTCGCTCAGGGCTCCAGCTGCGAGAGCGGCAGTGCCTGGAAGCCCTTCACCGTGCGCAGCACGAAGCTGGAGTTGGCATCGGCCACGCCACCGGCATTGAGCAGGCGGTCCAGCAGGAAGCGCGAGAAGTGCTCCAGGTCGCGCACGTAGACGTGCAGCAGGTAGTCCATGTCGCCGGTCAGCGCATGGCAGGCCACCACTTCATCCCAGGCCTGCACGCTGTCGACGAAGTGCCCGATCGCGGCCTGGTCGTGCTTTTCCAGCTGCACGCGCACGAAGGCCTGCAGGCCCAGGCGCAGCTGCCGTGGTTCCAGCCGCGCGCCATAGCCGACGATGACGCCCTCGCTTTCCAGCCGCTGCAGGCGCCGCAGGCAGGCCGAGGGCGAGAGATTCACCCGCGTTGCCAGCTCGGCGTTGGTGGCGCGCCCATCCCGCTGGATTTCAGCCAGCAGACGTATATCCGTGCGATCGAACTGGACTTCTCCGGCCATTGTTGCCCCGCAACATGGTGAGTACGCAAGGATATTGCGCCAACAAGGCCAATCGACGCAACTTTTGCAACCCTGTTGCGCGCGCCCTGCCCTAGCATCGTGGGTATCTCATCCCGGAGTGCCCCATGGACCTCGCCCAGCCCCGCCGCGTCGAACACCAGCAGACCGACAAGGGCTACGTGCCGGTGTATACCACCGCGCTCGTCGAGCAGCCGTGGGACACCTACAGCGCCGACGACCACGCCACCTGGAGCACGCTGTACCAGCGCCAGCGCGAGCTGCTGGTCGGCCGCGCCTGCCAGGAATTCCTGGATGCGCAGGACGAGATGGGCATGAGCGCGCACATGATTCCGCGTTTCGACCAGCTCAACGAAGTGCTCGGTGCCGCCACCGGCTGGACCCTGGTCGGTGTCGAAGGCCTGCTGCCGGAGCTGGATTTCTTCGACCACCTGGCCAACCGTCGTTTTCCGGTGACCTGGTGGATCCGTCGCCCGGAACAGATCGACTACATCGCCGAGCCGGACCTGTTCCACGATCTGTTCGGCCATGTGCCGCTGCTGATGAATCCGGTATTCGCCGACTACATGGAGGCGTATGGCCGTGGCGGCGTCAAAGCCCACGCGATCGGTCCGGACGCGCTGCAGAACCTGACCCGCCTGTACTGGTACACGGTGGAGTTCGGCCTGATCGATACGCCCGAAGGCCTGCGCATCTACGGCGCCGGCATCGTGTCGTCGAAGGGCGAATCGCTGTACTCGCTGGAATCGGCCGCGCCCAACCGCATCGGTTTCGACCTGCAGCGGATCATGCGCACGAAGTACCGCATCGACACCTTCCAGAAGACCTACTTCGTCATCGACAGCTTCGAACAGCTGATGCAGGCAACGTCACCGGACTTCACCCCGATCTACGTCGCGCTGGCCGATCAGTCGCATCTGCCGGCGGGTGACGTGCAGGACGATGACCGCGTGTTCCAGAAGGGCAGCGGCGAAGGCTGGGCCGACGGCGGCGACGTGTAAGCACGCGCAACCTGCCAATGAAAACGGCGCACTCCGGTGCGCCGTTTTCATTGATGCTTGCCTGCACTGCTGCTGCGGTGCAGGCGAGGGCAGGGCAGTCAGCCGTCCACCGCCCGGCAGGAACCGCGCACCATCAGCTGTGGATGCACACTGGCCGCAGCCGGCGCATCCGGTACGTCGGTCTGCACCAGCATCGCAGCGGCCATGCGGCCGATGTCGGAGACGTGGCGGCGCACCGAGGTCAGCGGGGGCCACAACCGCGACGCCAGCGGGCTGTCGTCGTAGCTGACGATCGACAACTGCTGCGGCACCGCGATGCCCGCACGCAACGCCACCTGGTACACGCCAGCCGCCATTTCATCGTTGCCGGCGAAGATCGCACTGGGCCGTCCTTCGCCCATCAGCAGGCGCTCGGCGGCATGCACGCCCGACTCGAACGTATCGCCTGCTTCCAGCACACGCTCACCCGGCAGGGTCAGCCCCACCTGGGCCAGCCGATCAAGGAAACCATGGGTACGCTCGCGTGCGGTACGGCGGTCGCCCGGACCGGTAATCACCGCAATGTCGCGGTGGCCGAGCGAGAGCAGGTAGCCCGCCGCAGCGGCTGCACCGTCGCGATCGTGGGTGACCACCACCTGTGCTTCGTCGTCAGAGGCATGCGCGTTGATGCGGATGTAGCGGCATTCGATCTCGTCGAGCATTCCAGTCAGCGCCACCGACTCGGAGGCGCGGGGGCCAAGGATCACGCCATGCAGTTTCTGCTGCTGCACGAAGCGCCGCACACCCTGCGCGCAGTCCGCGGACTGGCTGTCGCAGGGATGCACCACCAGCTCATAGCCGGTGCCGCGCAGCGCTTCCAGTGCGCCCTGCTGCAGGTCGACGATGCATTGGGCGCCCGGGTCGTCATACACCAGGCCGATCAGGAAGGAGCGGCGGAACGCGAGCCCGCGCGCCAGGGGGTCGGGCACGTAACCGACCTCGCGCATCAACGCCTCGACCTTGTCGCGGGTGTCTTTGCGCACCAGCGGCGAGTTGTTGATGATTCTTGAAACCGTTTTCTTGGAAACTCCCGACAGTCGTGCGATGTCGTTGATCGTGGCAGCCTTGCCCTTCGATGCCGGCAACGCGGCATCGCTAATAATTCGCACTGACATGTATAGAACCAGGTAAGTCGGAGAATTCTAGCCTTGCGCCGTTGGGGCGCGAAGTTGCGGAATGTCGCAGCGAAGATGGATCGCGTCGTGTTCGACCGCTTCTGCTCCGCGAGGTTCCATTGTGATCGCTCTACTTGATGTGCATCTGAACCGTTCTTCCGCGCGTGTTCACCATGAATGCGGGCGCGACGCGCGCGAACGCCAACATTCCCTTAACCAGGCTCCGCTACAGTCGGGGCATGGACCTGCAGACTTCTCCGTTTCCGGCGTTCCGTGGCCGCGATCGGTTGATCGCCGCCGTCGACGCGGCGATGACCTCCGGTGATGCCGGGCGCATCACCGCCGATCTGCAGTTGGCACTGCAGGACGCCATCGCAGACAGCCGCATCGAACTTCCCGAGTGCGTGCATCGTCCGGTCGGTGATCATTACGCGCGACGCCCGCTCTACCACAGCCGCGAACACGGCTACAGCGTGATTGCCATGAGCTGGGGCCCAGGGCAGGGCACGCCGCTGCACGACCACGATGCCATGTGGTGTGTGGAGGGAGTGTGGTTGGGCGAACTGGAGATCACCCGCTATGAACTGCTGGAGCGCAACGGCGAGCGCTGCCGCTTCCGTCGGCATGCCGCGCTGCGCGGGGGCTGCGGCAGTGCTGGCAGCCTGATTCCACCGCATGAGTACCACACCCTGCGCAATGCCAGCGACGCGGCCCTGGCAATCTCGGTGCATGTGTATGAGGCACCGATGGAGCGCGCCGCGGTGTTCGATCCGCTCGGTGGTGACTGGTACCAGCGTCGCATCCAGGCACTGCAGGCCGACCCGGCCTGAGCGGGGGGCAGGGCGGGGCACCACCAGCACCCTCGTGAGCCACGTGGCATCATGCGCCGCTGCGCTGCCGGACCCGGCGGCGATCCGCGATGCCCCGTCGGGCAAGGAGCAAGACCATGTCCAGCGCTGATCCGCGCCTGCGCGCGCTGTTGAAGCTGGCACCGGTGATTCCGGTGTACACCCCCGAAAATGTGAATGAAGCGGTCGAAGTGGCCCAGGCACTGTTCCGCGGTGGCCTGCCGGTGATCGAAGTGACGCTGCGCACGCCGCAGGCACTGGATGCAATCAAGGCCATGGTCGAGGCCGTGCCCGATGCCGTGATCGGCGCCGGCACCGTGCTCAACGCCGCACAGATGCAGGCGGCAAAGCAGGCCGGTGCGCGTTTTGCCGTTTCCCCCGGTGCCACGCCGGCGCTGTATGCCGCCGCGCGCGATGCCGACCTGCCGTACCTGCCCGGTGCCGCCACCGCCTCGGACCTGATCCTGGGCCTGGAGCACGGCCAGGACACCTTCAAGTTCTTCCCGGCAGTGCAGGCCGGTGGCGCCGCACTGCTGGCCGCCTGGCATGGCCCGTTCGCCGATGTGCGCTTCTGCCCGACCGGCGGCATCAGCGCGCAGACCGCGCCGCAGTTCCTGCACCTGCCCAACGTGCTGTGCGTGGGCGGTTCGTGGCTGACCACCCCGGCGCTGCTGCAGACCCGCGACTGGGATGCGATCGAGCGCCTGGCCCGCGAGGCTTCGGTACTGGCCGGCTGAACCTGCTGCAGGAATCTTCAAAGGTTTGATCGTGATCAAAGCGCCGGCCTCGCGCCGGCGTCATTCTGTGGGCAAGCGCACTACGGAGATCCGAACATGAATTCGACCATGAAGGCCGCTGTCGTGCGCGAGTTCGGCAAGCCACTGGTGATCGAGGAAGTCTCGGTACCACGCCCGGGGGCGGGCGAGGTACTGGTCAAGATCGAGGCCTGTGGCGTCTGCCACACCGACCTGCACGCCGCCGAGGGCGACTGGCCGGTGAAACCGAACCCGCCGTTCATCCCCGGTCACGAGGGCGTGGGGCACATCGTGGCCGTGGGAGGCGGGGTAGGGCACGTCAAGGAAGGCGACAGGGTCGGCATCCCCTGGTTGTACTCGGCGTGTGGCCATTGCGAGCACTGCCTGGGTGGCTGGGAGACGCTGTGCGAAACGCAGCGCAATACCGGCTACTCGGTCAACGGCGGCTTCGCCGAGTACGCACTGGCCGATGCCAACTATGTCGGCCTGCTTCCGAAGGAAGTGGGCTTCGTCGAGATCGCGCCGGTGCTGTGCGCCGGCGTGACCGTCTACAAGGGCCTGAAGGTTACCGATACCAAGCCAGGGGACTGGGTGGTGATTTCCGGCATTGGTGGCCTCGGCCACATGGCGGTGCAGTACGCCCGCGCGATGGGCCTGAACGTGGCTGCGGTGGATGTGGATGACAGCAAGCTGGCATTGGCCCGGCAGCTCGGCGCGCAGATCACTGTCAACGCGCGCACCACCGATCCCGCCGCCTTCCTGAAGAAGGAAATCGGCGGCGCGCACGGTGCGCTGGTCACCGCGGTTTCGCCGAAGGCGTTCGAGCAGGCACTGGGCATGGTCCGCCGTGGCGGCACCGTCTCGCTCAATGGCCTGCCACCCGGCAATTTCCCGCTGGACATTTTCGGCATGGTGCTCAACGGCATTACCGTGCGTGGCTCGATCGTCGGCACCCGGCTGGACCTGCAGGAATCGCTGCAGTTCGCCGCCGAGGGCAAGGTCGCGGCCACGGTCAGCACCGACCGCCTGGAAAACATCAACGAGGTGTTCGCGCGCATGCACGCGGGCACCATCGAAGGCCGCGTGGTGCTCGACTTCGCCGCCTGACCGCCTGTGCATGGCCGTCGTCGCTCCGTTCCCCTCTCCCACGGACGCGGCGGCCATGCCTATCCATCGGTAGGGCCGGCCGCTGGCCGGCATCCCCAGGCACTTCGCGCAGCCGTACAATGCGCGCATGCCCGGCCTGCTCAAGACTCTGTTCCTGTCCCTCGTCGCCCTGATCGGCGGCGTGCTGTCGCTTGCGCTGGTCAGCAGCGTCGCCAGCTGGCTGCCCCCATTGTTGGGCCTGTCACCGGACAGCAACAGCGTGCAGCTGGGATGGGACCTGGCCTTCAGCGTGCTCGGTGGCGTTGCCGGCATTTCCTTCGCCACCTACTACGCGCCGTGCTGGCCGCGTTCGCATGGCTTCTCGATCTGGTCGCTGATCGCACTCGGATGCGGTTACGCGATGTGGACCGCCGGCGCGGATTTCCCACTCTGGTTCGTCATTTCGCTGCTGGCGTCACTGCCGCTGCAGCTGTTGGCCGGCTGGTGGTTCGGTCGCCGCGCGTCGCGCGATCCGCGCTGAGCGCATCCAGGTAGTGCCGGCCGCTGGCCGGCAACCTCGGCCATCCTACAGTTGCCGGCCAGCGGCCGGCACTACCGCTTCAGCGACGGCAGCGTCTGCTTCAACCGTTCAATGCCCTGCCATGGGTCACCCTTCAGCCGCTTGGCACGCGCCAGCGCCTTGGCCATCGGAAACGCGTCAGCCGCGCTCACCCGGGCCAGCTCTTCCCAGCGCAGCGGCACCGCCACGCCCGCACCATCGCGCGCGCGCAGCGACCACGAACAGACGCTGGTGGCCCCCCGCGTATTGCGCAACCAGTCGATGAAGATGACGCCATTGCGCTTGGCCTTGCTCATCGTCGCCACGTAGCGATCAGGCTGCTCCAGCGCCATTGCCTGCGCGAACGCCTCGCAGAACGCCTTCGCCTCGTCCCAGCCTGCCTTGGGCTGCAGCGGCACCACCACGTGCACGCCCTTGCCACCGGACAGGCGTACGAAGCTCTTCAGGCCCACCTGCTGCAGGCGGTCACGCACATCGCGTGCACCGGCTTTCACCTGTGCCCAGCTCACGCCTTCGCCGGGATCGAGATCGAACACCAGGCGATCCGGATGCTCTGGATCGATCACGGTCGCGCCCCACGGATGCAGCTCCAGGGTGTTCATCTGCACCAGCTGCAACAGGCCCCGTGCATCGTCGATATAGACATAGTCCTCGCGGCCGCTCTTCTGTTGCAGCGGAACCGCGTGCACGGCATCGCCCAGGCCGGGACCGTGGTGCTTCTGGAAGAAGCAGGCCTTGCCCACGCCGTCCGGGCACCGGAGCAGTGACAGCGGACGTCCGGCAAGTTCGGGCAGGATCCAACGCGCCATGCGCTGGTAGTAGTCGGCCACGTCGCCCTTGCTCAGCTTCTCCTTTGGAAACACCACCCGCTCTGGATGAGTGATCAGGACCTCGCCTCCGGCTTCGATATCGGCTGTGCTCATACCCAGATCCTCCTTCTGCTTGTCGCTGCGCAGCCGCTTGAAACTGGCCTGGCGCAGCAGGCCTTCCTTGCCCCAGCCACGGAATGCCACCTCCGCCACCGTCACCGGTTTCACCCAGCGCACGCTGGCGGCACGGAACGGCACATGCGCTGGCAGCTGCAGCACCGGTGCATTCACTGCCAACGGCTGCAGTGCCTTGAGCAGCGCGCGCAGGCTATCGTCGTCGAAGCCGGTGCCAACGCGGCCCACATAGCGCAGGCCAGCCTTGTCCGGCGTGGCCAGAAGCAGCGAACCAAATCCCACCCGGGAACCCTTGGGTGCCGTGTGGCCGACAATCACGAACTCGTCGGTGTCTTCGTGCTTCACCTTCACCCAGCTGCGCGCACGCGTGTTCACGTAGGGAGCATCCACCTGCTTGCTGACGATGCCCTCGAAGCCGGCCTCGCCGCTGGCATCGAATACCTGCGGTCCGTGGTCGATCACGTGCTCGCTGAAGGCCAGGGTGCCGGGCGCTGGCCCGATGAGATCCTTCAGCAGCGCCTTGCGTTCCAGCAACGGCACCCGACTGATGTCCACGCCGGCCACACCCGGAAGATCGAACACGATGTAGCGCAGCGGTTGTTTCGAACTACCGTCGATCACCCGCTGCAATGCCGCAAAGTCACTGCGTCCTTCCTTGTCCAACACCACCAGCTCGCCATCCAGGCGCGCATCGCGCAGCGGCACCGCCTGCACGGCCTGCACGACCTCGGGAAAATCCGCCGTCCAGTCCAGGCCGTTGCGGGAGCGGAGCTTCACCTCACCATCGTGCAGATCGGCCAGCAGACGATAACCATCCCACTTGATCTCGTGCAGCCAGCGCGCGCCGTCCGGCGCGCTGTCGCGATGATCGGTCAACTGCGGCTTGAACACGCGTGGATAGGGTGTATCGCGTGCACCGTCCAGTTTCAGCGCGCGCGCATGCCAGCGCGCATCAGCCTTGCGTGTGGTCGTGCGTGCGGCAGGTGCAGCACGCGTCGCCTTCTCTGCGGAACGCTTCTTCGCCGCAGGCGCTCGTTTCGGCATCGGTGCCGTCAGCAGGTCATCCGCTTCGGCATCGCGCGCTTCCTCGTCACCGCGCTTGATCAGCAGCCACTGCACATGACGCCCTTTCATTGCCGTACGCACCAGCTTCCAGCCACCGGCCAGGCGTTGCCCGTGCAGCACGAAGTCGATCTTTCCAGCCGCCAGCGCCTGCAGTGGATCACCTTCACAGGCCCAGGTGCCGTGATCGAAGACATCCACGTGGCCAGCACCATAGTGGCCTTCAGGAATGTTTCCCTCGAAGCCGGCGTAGGACAACGGGTGATCTTCCACTTCCACGGCCAGCCGCTTCTCACCGACGCGCAGCGAAGGCCCCTTCGGCACGGCCCAGCTCTTCAGTACACCGTCCATTTCCAGGCGGAAGTCATAGTGACGCGAGCTTGCATGATGCAGCTGGATGACGAAGGTCGGCCGCCGCTTCGGATCACCGCGTGCGGGCGTGTCGTCAGGCTCCGGCGTCTGTCCGGCGCCACCACCCAGTCTGCGCTTGCGCCGGTACTGGTGCAGCGACATGGTTCAACCTGCCTTGCGCCGCGTGGTCTTCTTTGCGGCCTTTTTGGTGGCCTTCTTTGCCACCTTCTTCGCCGGTGCCTTGCGCGTTGCCGTCTTCTTCGCCGGCGTGCGCTTGTTCGCGTCCAGGCTCTTCTGCAGCAACGCCATGAAATCCACCACATTGGTGGTGGCATCTTCGCGCGGTGCGGGCTCGTCTTCCACCCGGGTAGTGCCGCCCTTGGATTTGATGCGCTTGTTCAATACCAGCTGCAGACGCTCGCGGAACTCATCGTGATACTGCGAGGGATCCCAGTCACCGGCCATTGACTCGATCAGCTGTTCGGCCATCGCCGTTTCCTTGCTGGTGATGCGATAGTCGGACAGTTTTCCGGTGGGCAGCTTGTAGTCCTCGGGATCCACCAGCTC
Organism: Stenotrophomonas sp. 107298_Sma; assembly: GCF_056480345.1. Classification (NCBI taxonomy): domain Bacteria; kingdom Pseudomonadati; phylum Pseudomonadota; class Gammaproteobacteria; order Lysobacterales; family Lysobacteraceae; genus Stenotrophomonas; species Stenotrophomonas sp. 107298_Sma. The sequence goes on along the minus strand of NZ_CM151094.1, from coordinate 69,189 downwards.
CTGCGGATAGCGCAGGATCATCAGCACCAGCGCGTCCTGCTGCGGCATTACCGCGCACAGGTACTCGCGCGTGCGCACCACCACCCGCGCGATGCCCACCTTGCCGGTACTGCGCAGCGTTTCGCGCAGCAGCACATAGCCCTTTTCGGCCTTCTTGCCGGGTACCAGCAGATACGGTTTCTCGTAGTAGCGTGGGTCGATCTGCGCCGCATCCACGAACGATTCCACTTCCACCGCTTCGTGGCTTTCCGGCGCCGCCGAGCGGATATCGCCTTCCTCCAGCACGACGTAGCTGCCCTTGTCGTACTCGTAGGCTTTGACGATGTCCTTCCACGGCACCTCCTCGCCGGTATCGGCGTTGACCCGCTCGAAGCGGATCGGCTTGCGGTCACGGGAGTCGAGCATGCGGAACTGCAGATCGACCTTGCGTTCGCCGGACATCAGCGACACCGGCACGTTGAGCAGGCCAAACGACAGCGTGCCGGTCCAGATCGGGCGAGCCATGGGTGCACCTTTGGCGGGGCAGGGGGCCCAGCGTGGGCCGGAGGGCGTAAACCAGCCGTGTCCGTGCCGTGCACGTGGGCTCTACGGAACACGGTAGTGCCGGCCGCTGGCCGGCAACCAAAGCACACCTGAGCGTGTACGCAGAACCCCTGCGCTACTGCAGCAACGGCCTCACCGCTGCCGCCGGGATATGGTCCAGTGCGCGCCACGCATCTTCCACCACCGGCCGCGCCTGCGACCAGCTCAAGCGCGAGTGCCCACGCATCTGTTCCCAGTGCTCGGCCAGCTCCTCGCAGGTATCGGCGGCGTCACCGCGCGGCCAGTCGGCGGCATGCGTGGTCAGCGCGAAGGCGTAGACCGGGCAGAGGTCACGCCAATTGCGATGGCTCTGGCCACGGCGCTCATCGTAATCGCTCAGCATGTACTGCAGGTAGTCCTGCGCCACCGCCTGCGGGTCCTCATGGCGACGCGTGCGGCGCTGAGCTGTACGCTGGCCGAGCGGATCGAGCAGGGCGTTGAACACGGACGGTGCGGGTCGTTCAAGACGGGGCATGGCCGGCTCCTGCAGCGGGGGCGGGTGGGCAGGAATACGCGCGATCCCGTTACCGGGGGGTGAGCGAGATGTTCATGACGCCAGGTTCGCGGCGGCTTTACCTTGTGAGGGGTGTAGTGGGAGCCCCCGAGCGCAGGTAGCCAGATCATGAGCCGAGAGACCTCCCGTGACCCGCTGCGGGAAAACCACCCGCCCATTCCCGGCGAGCAGCGCGGTAAGCGCGATGCCGACAACGCCGACTACCGCGGCACCGGCGCACCGTTCTTTGACGCCGAACACGGTGGCGCGCATCTGCCGGTGAAGCACGAGTCTGAACAGGCCGCACAGGACCGCAAGGACGGCGGCGACCGCCATCGTGGGGGCCAGGAAAGCCCGCTCAAGCGCCGCGAGCGCAAGCAGCATGCCAGCGACAACCAGGACGAGGCGCTGGAGGAGACCTTCCCGGCCAGCGACCCGACCTCGCCGTTTGTACCGGCCAAGGCCCCCGATTGACCGGTAGTGTCGGCCGCTGGCCAGCAACCTCCTGACGTCCTGCACAGCGCCATGCCGGCCAGCCGGCACTACCACTTCATCGCCACGACCACTGCAGCCCGAGGCTGGCCCGTCGGCCCGGTCCCGGCTCGTAGAAGCGGCCGTTGCCATCGTTGACGATCACCGAGCCGATGTAGGCCTGGTCCAGCACGTTCTCCAACCGCGCGAAGGCACGCAGCTCACCGCCCGGCAGGGTCCATCGGCGCCCGCCTTCCAGGTGCAGCAGAGCGAAACCGGGTGCGCGCGCCGTAGCCACGTCATTGACCACGGTATCGGTGCTGGCCGAGGCCTCCAGCGCCCACTGCCAGTCGGCGGGGCTCCACTGCAGGCGGGCGAAGGCCTGCTGGCGTGGCACGCCGGGCAGACGGCTACCCACGGCGACGCCGGTGTTCGAGGTCAGGTACGGCGAGCGCACCTGCGCCTGCAGCCAGGTCCAGGCCAGCTGCAGTTCCAGCTGTTCGGCCAGCGGCTGTCGGTACTGCAGCTCCACGCCCTGGCGACGGGTGCGGCCGATGTTGCGATAGGTGCTGCGTCCTCCGATATTGCTGGCAACTGCCAGCTCATCGTCGGTATCTGCGCGGAACAGGCTGATATCGAGCTGGGTTCCATCCTGTGCGCGCCACTTGCTGCCAATCTCCAGATTGCGGCTGCGCGCGGCCGCCAGATCCAGCGCCAATCCCGCCTGGCCGTCGGCGCGATAACCCAGCTCGTTGAAGGTAGGCGTCTCGAAGCCCCGCCCCAGGGCGGCGTGAAGCCGCCACTGCGGGCTGGCCTCGAAGCTGACCCCTGCCACCGGCGTGGTTGCTTGGTAGCGGCGGCGGCCGCTGTCGTCCGGATTGCGCCCGGTGACGTAGCGGTCATCGGATTCGAAACGCACCGCGCTGTGGCGCAGCCCGGCCAGCAGCGACCAGCGCGGGCTCCACTGCCACCAGGCCTGGGCGAACTGGTCGACGTTCTGCACGGTGTCGATCTGGTCGCGGCGCAGGCGCCCACGCACGCCCAGGGTGCTGCCGATGAAGTTCTCGTAGCCGGTACGGTGCTGGCGCTGGCGGTCGGCGCTGAGCCCGGCCACCAGATCCAACGGGCGGCCGGCGAGATCGCCGTGCCAGCCCCAGCGCGCGTCCAGCCCGCCATAGCCCGCGTCCAGATCGATCACGCCGCCCGCATGCAACGGGTTGGCCTGCGCGGTCGGCGGAATCGGCAGGTACTGGGTGACCTCACGCTGCCCGGCATAGCCCATCAGCTGCCAGCGTTGGGTGTCGGTTTCGCGGGTCCAACGCAACCCAGCCTGCTGCTGGCGCACCGATTTGCGGGTGTTGTACTGGTGCGCCACCGCAGTAGCCTGGCGTGGATCCGCAGCGACCTGCGCGCGGGTCAGGCCCAGTGGATCCTGTGCGTCCGGCGCATCCAGCGCGTTGAGCAGCAGCTCCAGTCGCCCACCGCCCAGATCGCCGCCAATGCGCGCAGTGAGCGATTCGCGGCGCGCGCGGCTGTGTTCGCGCCAGCCATCGGTGCGGAAGTGATTGGCGGCGATGTTGTAGTCCAGCCCGTGGCTGGCTCCCTTCAGCTGCGTGCCGACGCTGAGCGTGTTGTCGGCACCTGAGTTGAGGCGCAACCGCCACGGGTCGCCAGCCTGGCCCTGCGCGCTCCACACCTGCAGCACGCCGCCGGAGGAGTTGCCGTACAGCGCCGAGAACGGCCCGCGCAGCACCTCGATGCGTTCGGCACCCAGCAGGCTGGCATGCGACAGCTGGCCCTGGCCATCGGGCATGGTCGCGGGCACCCCGTCGATCAACACCCGCACCCCGCGCACACCGAAGGTCGAGCGCGCGCCGAAGCCTCGGATCGACAGCTGCGTGTCCTGGGCGAAGTTCTGCCGGTCGCGCGCCAGCAGTCCCGGCACCCCGGCCAGTGCCTCGGACAACTGCACGCTGTTGCCGGCCCGGCCGGTGTCGATCCAGACCGTGTCCTGGCTGGCCGGCAGCGCGAACGGGTCGATACCCGGCACCCGCGCCGCCTGCACCTGCACGGCGGGCAGGGCGGTGGGCGCAGGCTCGGCCATGGCCGCCAGTGGCGACAGCAGCAGGGCGGACAACGGCAGGCAGTGGCGTCGTGCGGCGGGATTCATGATTCAGGTTGATGGATCGGGCGGCAACGCACGCCATGGTACGGGGACACGGATGACGATGGCGGCGGCCAGCCCCGGCAGGCTTTGTTACGATGGGCTGTTTCCGGCCGAAAAGCCGCAGACCGCGTGGCGCAATTCCTCCCCCTTTCCGTCTACCGAACGAGTACCGCCGTGTCCTTCTTTGCAAACGTGGAACTGGTCCCAGGCGACCCGATCCTGGGCCTGACCGAGGCGTACAACGCCGACAGCCGCCCGACCAAGGTCAACCTGGGTGTGGGCATCTACTACGACGAGAGCGGCCGCATTCCGCTGCTGCGCGCCGTCAAGCAGATCGAGCAGCAGCTCGCCAACGAGGCCAAACCGCGCGGCTACCTGCCGATCGATGGCCTGCCGGCGTACACGCAGGCAACGCGTGAGCTGGTGTTCGGCAAGGACTCGCCGCTGCTGGCCGCCGGCCGCGTCACCACCGCACAGACCGTCGGTGGCAGCGGTGCGCTGCGTGTCGGCGCCGATGTGCTGAAGAAGCTGCTGCCGCACGCCACCGTTGCACTGAGCAACCCGAGCTGGGAAAACCATCGCGCGGTGTTCAGTGCGGCCGGTTTCGAAGTTGTGGATTACACCTACTTCGACCCGACCACTCATGGCGTGAACTTCGATGGCCTGCTGGCCGACCTCGGCAAGCTGGAAGCCGGCACCGTGGTGCTGCTGCACGCCTGCTGCCATAACCCCACCGGCGCCGACCTCACCGTCAGCCAGTGGAAGCAGGTCGCGCAGCTGCTGAAGGACCGCCAGCTGTTCCCCTTCATCGACATGGCCTACCAGGGCTTCGACAAGGGCATCGAGCAGGACGGCGCCGCCGTGCGCATCATCGCCGAAGCCGGCATCGACAGCTTCATCGTCGCCAACTCGTACTCCAAGTCGTTCTCGCTGTACGGCGAGCGCGTGGGTGCGCTGTCGATGGTGGCGCCGACCGCTGCTGACGCCAAGGCCGTGCAGTCGCAGGTCAAGCGCGTGATCCGCACCATCTACTCCAGCCCGTCCACCCACGGTGCCGCGCTGGTGGCCGGCGTGCTGACCAACCCGGAACTGCGCGCGATGTGGGAGCAGGAGCTGACCGAGATGCGCGAGCGCATCCATGCCCTGCGCCAGGGCCTGGTCGAGAAGCTGGCCGCCGCCGGTGCGCCGCAGTTCGCCTTCATCAACGAACAGGCCGGCATGTTCTCCTACTCCGGCCTGAGCCGTGAGCAGGTCGAGCGCCTGCGCGACGAGTTCGGCATCTACGCCGTCGGCACCGGCCGCATCTGCGTGGCCGCGCTGAACCAGAACAACCTGGAATACGTCGCCAAGGCCGTGGCCACCGTCGCCAAGAGCTGAAAAAACGTTGCACGTGCTTGAAAACAAAGGCGCCGAAAGGCGCCTTTGTTTTTTTGCATTTGCCCCTGCCTTTGCCACACCCACCGCGCTCGCGGCGAACCCTGAAGCGCGTGGGAGGGGGAGGCGATGCAGGACCGTTGGCGCCATGGATGGCGCCATCGAGCTTACATGGACGTACTTGCAGCGTGTCCTGCATCGCCTCCCCCTCCCACGAGCCTCGACAAAAGGAAGGCGCCACGAGCGCAACGCATCTGGAAACGATTACGCCTTCCCGCGCTCACGCACGGCCCCGCCATACGGGCGACAATAGGCGTTTTCCCGCTGCCGAGACCTGCCCGCTCATGTCCCGTACTTCGTTGACCCGCTTCCTGATCCAGGAACAGCACGCCGGCCGCATCAACGCCGACCTGCGCCAGCTGATCGCGGTCGTCGCCCGCGCCTGCACCAGCATCTCCATTGCCGTCAGCAAGGGCGCCCTCGGTGGCGTGCTCGGCGACGCCGGTACCGGCAACGTGCAGGGCGAAGCGCAGAAGAAGCTGGACGTCATCAGCAACGAGATCCTGCTCGAAGCCAACGCCTGGGGCGGTCATCTCGCCGCTTGTGCTTCGGAAGAAATGGACCACAGCCAGCCGGTGCCGGACATCTATCCGCGTGGCGACTTCCTGCTGCTGTTCGATCCCCTCGATGGCAGCTCCAACATTGACGTCAACGTTTCCGTCGGCACCATCTTCTCGGTGCTGCGCTGCCCGACCAATGTCGAACTGCCGGGCGATGATGCCTTCCTGCAGCCGGGCAGCAAGCAGATCGCCGCCGGCTACTGCATCTATGGGCCGAGCACCCAGCTGGTGCTGACCGTCGGCCACGGTACCCACGCCTTCACCCTGGACCGCGAGAAGGGTGAGTTCGTGCTGACCACCGAGAACATGCAGATTCCGGCGGCCACCCAGGAATTCGCCATCAACATGTCCAACCAGCGTCACTGGGAAGCGCCGATGCAGGCGTACGTCGGCGATCTGCTGGCGGGCAAGGAAGGCGCGCGCGGCCAGAACTTCAACATGCGCTGGATCGCCAGCATGGTGGCCGACGTGCATCGCATCCTGACCCGCGGCGGCATCTTCATCTATCCGTGGGACAAGAAGGATCCGTCCAAGGCCGGCAAGCTGCGCTTGATGTACGAAGCCAACCCAATGGGCCTGCTGGTCGAACAGGCCGGCGGCGCCGCCTGGACCGGCCGCGAGCGCATCCTCGACATCCAGCCCGACCAGCTGCACCAGCGCGTGCCGGTGTTCCTCGGTTCGCGCGAGGAAGTGGCCGAAGCCGTGCGCTACCACCACGCGCACGACGACGCGCAGGGCTGAGGCAAGTCTCCCGACAACGATCATGGCAGAACGATGACATGACCGTGGGGTGACACCGAGGGCGGCAAACGGCACCATCAAGCCATTGCCGCCTAAGGAATGCACGCATGCACGAGCAGGGCCCGGTCGATTTCATCGAAGTCATCCACAACGCCGTCCCCAGCGAGGTCTGCGCGGCGATCGTTGAGCGCCTGCGCGCCACGCGTGGCCTGCAACCCGGTGCCGTAGGCAGTGGCGTGTTCCCGGAACTCAAGCACAGCAAGGATCTGCGCATCAGTGGGCTGGACGGCTGGCAGGATGTCGATCAGCAGCTGCAGATCGCAGTGTTCAATGGCCTGCTGACTTATCTACGCCGTTATCCACAGGCGTTGATCGCGCCGCTGATGTTGCAGATCCAGGACAGCAACGGCCAACCGCGACGCCTGTCTGCCGAGGACTTCCCCGACATGCCGCAGCAGCAGCTGGCCGATCTGGCCCGCACCTGCCTGCGCCCGGGCGCGATCAACCTGCAGTGGTATGCGGCGGGCGAGGGCGGCTATCCGTACTGGCACTGCGAGCTGTACCCGAAGGACGCGCAGGCCGAGACCCTGCACCGGCATGTGCTGTGGACGCTGTACCTCAACGACGACTTCGAAGAGGGCGAAACCGAGTTCCTGTTCCAGGGGCGGAAGATCGCGCCGCGCACCGGCAGTCTGCTGATTGCGCCGACTGCGTTTACTCATACCCATCGTGGCAACAGGCCGCAGGGCGGCGACAAGTTCATCGCGACCAGCTGGATCCTGTTCCAGAGCGCGCAGAAGCTGTTTGGGGGGTGAACGTCAGGTCTGCTCGACGCTACGCAATCTGCTTCCGCCCATATCGCTCCGGTCGCTCCCGCACGGTAGGCAGCTTGGCGTTCCGCGAATGGAAGTACATGGCGGGTACCCAGATGAGGATCTCTTCCGCAATCATCGCAGCGACCACCCAGGGCTATCGAGGCCAGGACGCCTACAGGAAGAACTATCCCCCGGGTGTCACATCGGCCATCGTGAGCACGTACCCGATGGCGTACACCACCTGATCCCGTTCCGAGACAACCTCCACACCACAGATGTTGCATCGCGTACGAGTCTTCCTCTCGATCGCCTGGTGGACCGGGGACCTCCGCCCGGCGGCGCACATGACGGCTCCGTGCGGCGCGGTCCGGATGGTCAAGCTGAAATGCCGTTGTCCAGATGTCCTTGATGTAGGGGTCGGAGCAGCGACTACGACGGAAGCTATCAGCCTGACTCCAATTACCTTTTGGGGGGATTCGCCTCTTCAAAAGGAGAATCGTCGCCACCCGGTCTCCCCTCCCACGCTCGCAGTTCGGCGATGTCCGCGCTGTCGGCCTTGATTGCACGATGGATGCTGACAGGAGCGTCACAGTCTTCCGGCCAATCCAGAGGGCTTGCGAGTGTGAAAGTCGTCTCCAACGAAACCTCAATCCAATTCCGCTCGACTGCGTCGATGATGATCTGGCCGGAAGCGGCTGTACTGTAACAGCCACTCTTACCTGCAAAAGCACTCGCACCCTTGCTGAAGAAAACACGTACTCCCTCATCTCCAATAGCGAGGACTTGCCCAGCGCGGAGCACTCCAGGAAGTACTACCGTCAGCTTTGAGAAACTCGACCTGTCGGCATTCCAGGCACGCTTGAACTCCCTCACAGCGACTACGGTTTGCGCGCCATCGGAAATTCTGTGGCACGAGAAGGGCAAGCTTCTCGTATCAACTTCAAGGCACTTGTCTTCAATCGATGACGCATGGTTCACAAAGAACGCAGATCGGTCCGCTGCGGCTGCTGTCATCGGAAGCCAAGCCAGCATCGCCAACACAATGGATTGCGCGTGCAATCTACTGAGTACAATCACAACCGCCTCCGCTGATCCATTCCTTCTGCCTCTCTGTGCGTGCCGCCGCATCCCTGTAAATCTGCGCATGTGGCCCCTCATTGGCCGATCCCAAGCCGGACTTGATACCAACCGTCTTGTGTCCTAGTTCATGAACAATGGTGTCGTACAGATCCAGCATATCCACCGGAGTGAGTACTTTAAGATACCGGTCGTCGAGGGTTAGCCTCCTTGCAAGATGATTGTAAACCCAAGCGACATCGCCACCGAGATCTTTGACAGTCAGATCACTTTTTAGGAACTTCAGGTCACGCTCGACGCTTTTTGCACGAGCATAGAGGCAATCAATGTCAGCCTGAGTCAATCCAAGAGGGTCGATATAACTTACTGGGTTGCTTGATACGTAGGAGTAAGTGTTCATGCCTCCCACCAACCCAATCGGATCACTCTGCACATACCGCCCCGCAGTCGCGTCGTAGTCGCGGAAGCCGTTGTACCAGAGCCCGCTCTCGCCATCGTAGTAATGTCCAGGGAAACCGAGTTCCTGTAGCAGGACCGGAAGGTCGCGCCGCGCACCGGCAGTCTGCTGATCGCGCCGACTGCGTTTACTCATACGCATCGTGGCAATCGGCCACAAGGTGGAGACAAGTTCATCGCGACCAGCTGGATCCTGTTCCAGGGCGCATAGAAGTTGTTTGGGGGTGGGTGAGGTCACCGTGCCCCTTCCAATTGGAGCCAGTATCCATGGAAGCTCGTTGTTCCATCGGTGGATTACCGGGCGCTCGTAGAGCAGTAGTAGTCACCGTCCCTGTCCGAGTCCCAATAGGTTCCTCCATAGAGCTTCACCTTACTGCCTCTTGTCGTCAGCTCTACCGAGTGCGCCAGGCGATCCTCGCAGAAGACCATCAATCGGTAATGGCGCTGCCGTTTGTCTTTCTGCAGTCGCCAGTGCTTCTCTGCAGCTTGTTTGATGAAGAAGGCAGCGCTCTGCTCTGGATCAGATTCGAGTTCGGCGTCGAAAACGACACTCATGAATGTGACCTTCGGTAAGAACCTCACGTTCGTAGGACGGATCCCTGAAGGGAGTTCAAAAGTCTCGGTAGCAGCGCGCAGTTCTGCTTCTGTTGGCTTTCCGGTCCAATCGCCACCTCCGATGGATCCGAACATTGAAAGGTAATTCCCTCCTATCAAGGCAGCAACGACAGCGCATAGAAGCAGATGGCGCAACGGTACCTTTTTCATGGCCCATTCCCCGACTGCCGTTGTTCGCCGCAACTTGAATCCCGCAAGGGTTCAATCGTCTTTGTCCCGAGAACCGAAGCATTGATGCTCGGCTGATCGGTGCGCTTGCGAGGACGACGGCGATACAGGATCCCTCCCGCTACCCCACCAAATACGGCCATGCCGAGGCCGACGAGCTCTTCGATGCCTAGCGCATCCGCTGACAGCAATTTGGCCGCCGTCAGCAGAAGAAAATTCAATGGGAGCATCCACAGGAACGCGATACCCAGCCAATAGATGATCTTCACTTCAGCTATCGCGTTGTTCCGGATACATTGCCCCTAACCAGCAGGCAGATCTGTTCTGCGTCCACGACTTGAGTTCTTCCATCTCCGGCTCTCGTAGTTGTTCCATGTCGTTTCCATCGTGTTGGCATAGCAAGACGAGCTCTCAAGCTGGCCCGATCCACGCCGCCTGATCAATAGCTGCCGGGTATGTGCCGAGGTCGCACAGTTATCTGGCAGGTCCAAAGGATCCCCAGAGATCGTCGTTGCCTCCTTGCCAGGCACTGAGCTTCTCGACAGGGATTTCCTTGAGTTGACAGGTGAACTGGAGATAAAAGGAACGGTCTTCTTTTCGATAGCTGTTCCACCCAACAGCCGACACTTTGACTTCGAACCGACTATCGCCCTTGTGCGGCTGATGTAGTTCGACGTCCGCTGAATCGGACAGCCAGAAGTCTCCCTTGTGCGCGAAGCCCGCGCCGCCACTTGTCAAGCGCGCATCCACTACCTCCGGCGTCCCTTCCGTCGAAGGCGTGTTTCGCTTCAGGCTGCCTGTGATCTTGGTGTACTGCTGGGAATCGATCACGCCCGGCGACTCCGAAAAGAGGCGCAGCAGAAGAAGGGTGTCCGTGCCCTTGCGCACTCTCTGACCTGTACTTGCCGCCCATAGTCGTTGTTCGAACTCGTCCAGGCCAGCCGGCATGTCAGTGACGACCGTGGCCTGCGGAACGACGATACATTCATGCACTTTCTCCGCCTGTGCAGGCTGCGTACCGAACACAAGAGGAATGAGGAAGCAGAGTATTTGGACCGACAACTTCATTCTTGGATTCGAGCTCCATATTGAAAGCTGTCTGCCAGAGGTTGGAGAAGATTCACCTGTCGCCGCGTGGTTACCCGGAGGTTCGCCCGGGTCTGTTCGTATTGGAAGCTCCCATCCTGTGATTTATCAGAAGAAGCATGAAGAACGCGATCGTCATACCGATAAGCTGGAACTGGATGGAATCCGGGTATCCCTTGCAGTACTCGAACGCAGGGGTGTCGTCCACTTGATCGAGGCACTCTCTGACGAGGCGATACAGGGACGATGCTCTGCTGTAGAAATAGACCACCGCACCGACGCAGAGGGCTCGTCCGACTGGAAGAGCCATCGTTCTCAACTGTTCTTTATTCACCCTTTTGCCTCGACTTCCCCACGGCAAGCTTCCGCGATTGACCGGTCATCCTATAGTCGACCGAATCGCTCCCCCTGCTACCGTAGCGGACGGTTGCAACCTCTACAACTCCGCCGGGAGCATATGGATCGCTACAGGCTGAAGTGCGTAAGCTGCGGCGACCACACAGGCTTCGCCGGCATTGCTCCCTCACGCCGGCTGTAGACTCTCCTCGATGATTGAGTCCCCCTTGCCCGGGACACCCTCCCACGCAGGCAAGCGTTCAACCGGAAGCCACACCGCCTTGATGTGCCTATTGAATGCACGGGCGCCGCAGTGGCCCTCCGCAGGCCAACGCCAGCTCCCTGTAGGCAACCATTGAGCATCCGTCACGACCTGAGTCCGCAGCTGCGACATAGAACTTACTGCTTGTTCTTGTTGGCAGGAAGGCGCAGACACTCAGCACCATCGCAATGAGCAGCGGCATCAAGGCTCTGAATGTCCCCATGATCGCGCGCATACAACGCTGCTGTCCCGGTCGATCATTGCGGTGCTGATCAGGTGCATTTCCATCTTCCACTGCACCTGGAGATGATCCAGAACAACGGTTCGAAGCGTCAGAGGTCGCCTTCACTGAGCGTTCCAAGATTGAAGGTCCTGCTCTGTGAGCGGCGACTGCTGATGCTGATTTTCCTGGAGTTCAACCTGCGACCATCGCTGCAGTCGGCAATAAAGAAATAGTGTGTCGGCGCTGGGCCTGAGACAACCATCAACGTCAAGGAGAACTCACCCCCAACTTCCCTGGTATTCAGATGTTCCCCGGTCTCGATGGAGACCATCTGCAGCTGGCATGTGTCCTGGCGCTCGGCGATGACTGAGGATGCCGGCACTGTCCCTGAAATACGGATGATGATGTCCCCCCCCACGGTGCTGCAACTGGCCAGCAACAGGGCTACCATTGTGGCAAGAGGCAACTTGTCCATTCGCCGCGCTCCTCAGCCTGTCATCGCAGGCGATCCTTGAGGGACTGAGCCTCTCTTCAATCCACGTCCCCCCGCGCAAGCGCAGCGCGTTCAGGGAGAGAATGGTAGTCCGATATCCGACAGATTGAACAGTGCGCAGTGCGTCTCACGGAACGCGATGGCGTCCTTCCGACACAGCGCTGCCTCAGAACAACGAGCCCTGCGGCGATTCCTTGCGCGGCGGCAACGGCTTCTGGAACCGGCTGCAATCCAGCTTCGGCCAATGGCTGTTCTGCGCATTGAAACCCAGTCGCTTGCGTGCCAGCTTGAAGCGGTTGTTCAACAGATCGGCATATACGCCCTGGCCACGCATGCGAGTGCCGAACTGGCTGTCGTAGTCCTTGCCCCCGCGCAGCTGCTGGATGGTGCTCATCACATGTGCGGCGCGATCGGGATGATGGGTATCCAGCCAGTCGCGGAACAGCGGTGCCACTTCCAGCGGCAGGCGCAGCAGCACGTAGCCGGCGGTGCTGGCGCCCGCATCGTGTGCGGCCTCCAGCACGGCTTCCAGTTCGCTGTCGTTGATCCACGGAATCACCGGCGCCACCATCACCCCAACCGGAATACCTGCCTCATGCAGGCGCTTCATCGCGCGCAGCCGTGCATGCGGTGCAGACGCACGTGGCTCCAGCTTTGCGGAAAGATGCGGATCCAGCGAGGTCACCGAGAAGTGCACGCTGACCAGGTTCTCCGCCGCCAGCGGCTCAAGCAGATCGATATCGCGCTCGACCAGCGCGTTCTTGGTGATCAGCGAGAATGGATGCTTCGTCTCCAGCATCACTTCAATCAGCTGGCGGGTCAGTTTGAACTTGCGCTCGATCGGTTGGTACGCATCGGTGTTGATGCCCAGCGCAATCGGTTGCGGCACGTAGCCCGGTTTCGAAAGTTCCTTGCGCAGCAGTTGCGGCGCATTGGTCTTGGCGAACAGCTTGGTTTCGAAGTCCAGGCCCGGCGACAGGTTCAGATAGGCATGCGAGGGACGTGCAAAGCAGTACGAGCAACAACACTATATGTGTTTGAGGGGAAGTGTTCAGCGCAACCCCTATCGAACTGGTGCTCTGTCAAGGCTAACGCGGCTCAGGATAGAAATTCCCCCCTAGCCCATGGCAATGAAGGGGAGGTTAGCGTTCCGACTAATGCGGCGAGGACTCAGGGGCACTGTATTGGCCCCGTTGAGCGCCCGACGGCCCGTGAGTGGCCGGGCTAAAACATCGTTTGGTCAGCGTACGCTTCCGGCCAAAAGCGGACACCGCCAAACGCCTGAACTAAGCCGAGCCATCAGGCGGCTTCGGCTTGGAATCGTTAGATGCCGTCACCCGTTCCCTCCGTGACGGCCGCTTTGAGAAGGGGCTTGAGCAGGTTCGCAAAGGTGATCAACGCCGCAAGGGTACTGACGAGCACTTGCTTCGGCGCGCAGCTTGGTGGGAACAGGATCGGTTGGACCTCATTTTCAGCATTGAGCGCATGTTTCATTGTCATTGGCTCAATGTAGGTATCAACTATCTGTTGGGCAATGCGGAAATCTCCCCACTCATGCGCGCATTGATTGCGCAGCTTGTTGAGAAGGCGAGTATCAATGAATTGTTAGACATCAGTGCAAAGCACATGCGCCTTATAGATGGCATGCTGCCTTTCAGCGCCTGCTGCAAAGTGAGGTAGTTCAGCCAACAAGCGATCCACGAGAGGTGCCGGTTCTGGTAGAGGCCGAAACCCAATACCCTCCCACGCCCGCATGCTTGAAGGTGCCATAGCCTGAAGCTGGAACTCCAATGAAGTGAGGTTTGCGAAGTATGGCTCTGGCAGATAGCTACGAGGTATGGATACGTAGCTCGCCCCACAGTGCTTACGAATAAAGGCGTTTCTCAGCTTCTTTGCTGCGTCCGCATCTGTGGCGGACTGCTCGCGAGCGGCAGCTGGGTGATCAAGCTTCTTGCAGTAACGCCACATACGGCCGGTGCAATACGCTTGCGTGAACTTGTGGCTGCGACCTTCGCTGCCAGTGGCGTGCTTGCTGTAAATCCTGGTGCGGAATCCCTCGGTGGCTTTTGGTGTGCTACCGATGTACCGGATTTGTCGTTCATGGTCCCAAAGAGCGTAGATACCGAACTCTTCTGGGAGGTCTGCGAGATTGATTGGCACGGATCGTGTCAGTCTTTCAAAGATACTTCGGCTGTCCACCATCTCCCCCTGCTGCCTAACTACCTTGTAGCCGGATCCCTGGGTCCGGTTACACGACTTATCCACATACCACCATATGGTGGGCTATCCCCGCTGACAGCGGCTCGATCTTAGGGCTGCTGGGTCCGGCTGACAAGCCGAGGCATAGCCGGACCCAGCAAGCAGACCAGGCCGCATTTCAAGAGCAGTGGACAAGCACTGATGGATGTCCGCTTTGGGTCAGTTGCTGCCATGTCGAGCCCACGACAGCTTCCCGCCAGCAGCAGACAGAGAATTCACCGAACTACAGTCCAAAGAATATTCGCCGGTCACTCTCTTTATGCAAGTTGTGCTTAGCTATGTGATAGTGCGCCGGTGCTACACAGTCAGATCTTAATCTGAACGGAAGCTCGTCGATGCATATCTCTGCCACAAGCGCACTGAAATCCTTCTCGTAGCAGGCTTGAAGGACCTTCAGGTTGGTGGACGGGAAGCTGTTTTTGAACTCAATGTTGTACTCGGGAGAGAAGTACCGGATAAGTGATGCCTCATAGAGAGTGATTCGTTCTTGCTCACTAGTCTCGTATAGCTTCTCCAGCCCCGCGCGAATGCGCGTCCCATCATTATCTTTGTTCTTGGCGAATGGATTGAAGAACGTGAAGAGCTGACTGTTGGGAACAACTGTCAACAGCAGCAGGGTTAGCTTGTGCGTCTCAGGAATGCCTTTCAAGGCAATTTTCTGAAGCGTCTCGTGCTTCAGCAGTCTGTCTAAGGCATTGCGTGATCCATCTTTTCCGTAGGCCTGCCCGATGTACTTCACGTCGAAATCTATCGCCTGCGATATGGAGCTTAGTCGTGCCTGTAGGTCCTGAGGACTTGGCCATCCCAAGCGTCCCGATGCATCAACAACGTGATATATGTCATCGACCAGCTGCAACCGACACCCTTCTGGGCACGGGTACTTGACCTCGTAAGTCTGTCCTAGAGCACTCATAAAAATGCTCAGCTTGTCGTTCTCTAGTTTTGCATTCTCAAGGACAATCCTGGGTACGAGCCCAATAAGGTAGATATGGCAATCTTTGACTACGCTCATGACTGAAGCCAACGCATCTTTGTCATAGATTGCTTCTGCTGGAATGGTGCAGTAGCCAGAAGCGTACATTCCTAAAGCGTGCTCGACATCAAACACGGCTTCTTTGAGCTTTTCCTTCATGTCTTGCTTCATCACGTCCCCGTCCGCTGCCCAGAATGATTGCGCCGTGCTAAATGAACAATGGTCGGCTCCTCGAGTCGGGCTATACGAAGTACCCGCAGCCCGTGATTTGAGGACTAGACCCTTGATACGGCCTCATTTTAGGACGGCTGTGGTTCACTTAACAGTCCGATGTGTAGTGAGAGCTACCAGGGTGCAGAGCGTGCGCTCACGCTGATGTCCGCTCTGGATCGAAAGGTGCCATGCCCATGCCACGATAAACAACCTTAATCCACTGCCTTGGCGATGTCCGCTTTCGGCCATAAGCAGACATCCACCCCATCCCTGATAAACATCCCTAGGCCGCAGCAGACCTCGAGCCTGCTGCGGTCAATTGGTTTTGGGGCAGACTACGCCGATGGCCTAAATTCCCCTAGGTCAGTGAGTCTAGCCCGTCCCTTCTAGACGCCTTAGGCCACTTCAAGTTGATGTATCGTCCGCACAGAAGATCCCATGCATCGCGCCCAGCAGTGCTGCAACGCGCGGGTCTGCCATGCGGTAGACGATCGACCGCGATTCCCGTCGGGTCGCTACAAGCTTTCGTTGGCGGAGTTCGGCCAGTTGCTGGGAGAGCGCCGGCTGTCGGATGCCGGTGGCGTCCTCCAGTCCGCTCACCGTCATTTCACCTTGGGCGAGCTGGCACAGCAGCAACAGGCGGGAGGGAGTGGCCATGAAGCGCAGCAACTCGGCCACTTCGGGCACGCGCTCCTTCATCGTGGCTAGGTCTGACGGGCTGAATGGGGGGCTGGTCACGGGTAAGGGCAACTTGGCCGGGTGATGTGATGCAAACACCATGGGGAAGGCGCCCAGTCTAGCATGCTTCTATAGTTGCACACTTTATGTAACTATGTAAGTATTAAGCAACCAATCCCCCCGGAGCCAGTCGTGAACCAATCCGTAGCGGTAGACGCCCCCTTGGAGCAGGCTGTCCGCGTCGTCAACGATGCCCGTGCCGGCCTGCTCCCCTCGCCTCATGTAAAGACCTTCTTCGATCCTGCCACTTTCACTGCCAGTCACGTCGTACGCGATCCATCTTCTTCAGCGTGCGCCATCATCGACAGCGTCCTTGACTTCGACATGGCCGCAGCCCGCACCTCCACTGCCTCCGCATCGGCGTTGGTGGACTACGTGCGGACCGAGCGCCTACAGGTGCAATGGTTGCTGGAAACCCACGCGCATGCCGACCACCTCTCAGCAGCACCATGGCTGCAGGGCCAGGTGGGAGGTACGCTGGCCATCGGCGAGCGCATCACCACTGTCCAGGAAACCTTCGGCAAAGTCTTCAATGCCGGCACTGCATTCAAGCGGGATGGCAGCCAGTTTGATCGGCTGTTCGCCGATGGTGCCTCCTTCCGCATCGGTAATCTCCAGGCGATGTCGCTGCACGTGCCGGGCCACACCCCCGCTTGTATGGCGTACGTGATCGGCGACGCCGTATTTCCTGGAGACACGCTGTTCATGCCGGACTACGGCACCGCCCGCTGCGATTTTCCAGGTGGTTCCGCTCGCCAGTTGTATCGCTCGATCCAGCGCCTTATGTCCCTGCCCGACGCCACCCGCGTCTTCTTGTGCCATGACTACAAGGCCACCGGTCGAAACCATTTCGTATGGGAGACAACCATCCGTGCCGAAAGGACAACCAACCTGCATGTGCACGAGGGCGTGACCGAAGCCATGTTCGTGGAAATGCGGGAAGCCCGTGACGCGACGCTCCCGATGCCGCGACTGATCCTGCCTTCAGTGCAGGTCAACATGTGCGCCGGCCATCTGCCCGAACCCGAGGACAACGGCGTGCGCTACCTCAAGCTGCCGGTGGACCTGCTATGACGCTCTCTCATTTGGCTTGGTACTGGCCACTCGCTGGCGGTGCCATGATTGGAACAGCCGCCGGTGCCTATCTGGTCCTTCTCGGCCGCGTTGCCGGCATCTCGGGTCTACTTGCCAAGACACTGGGCATGCCGGGTGACGGCGGACGCGGGAGTGCAGCCCTATTCCTGGCGGGACTTGCCCTGGCGTCAGGCTTGGCATTGGCGGCCAGGCCCATACTATTGCCGGCGCTCTCCGCAAACGGAGCAGTGGTATTGGTGATTGCCGGACTGCTGGTGGGTTACGGAACTCGCCTTGGCGCTGGCTGTACCAGTGGGCACGGTGTCTGCGGCCTGGGCAGGGGATCGTCGCGGTCGGTGGTGGCTACCTGCGTGTTCATGCTCATGGGCATGGCCACGGCGACCCTGGTACGGATTGTGGCGGGGGGCACGGCATGATCCGTCTCGCCGCGTTCCTGTGCGGCGCACTCTTCGGACTGGGACTGGTCGTATCCGGTATGGCCAACCCAGCCCGCGTGCTTGCTTTCCTTGATGTGAGCGACGCCTGGGACCCCTCCCTGGCGCTGGTCATGCTGGGCGCACTGATCCCTTCCGGCGCAGCCTACCTGTGGATACGCGCCCGCAGAACGCCGCTGCTTGCCGTATCGCTGCACATTCCCACCCATCGCATCATCGATCGGCGCCTGGTGATCGGTGCGGCGATATTCGGCCTGGGTTGGGGTCTGGCCGGACTATGTCCCGGCCCAGCCATCGCGTTGCTGGGAACCGGCCAGCCCTTCGCGATCATCTTCGCCACGGCAATGATCGCTGGCGTGCTCCTGCATGGCCTCATTCACCGCCCCACTGCAACTACGGGAGAACCATGAACCTCAAGCCACTCTCCGCCAGCCTCAAGGTGTCCGGCCAGCTCCTGCCAAAGGACATTGAAGCCCTGAAGGAGCAGGGCTTTGCGAGCGTGATCTGCAACCGCCCCGACGATGAACAGCCGGAGCAGCCCAGTCACCATGCGCTGCAGGCCGCCTGCCACCAGGCGGGCATGCAGTTTGCCTATCTTCCTGCGCTGCCTGGCGTTATTACCGATGATCAGGTGCATACCTTTGCCAAGTTGATCGAAGCGCTGCCAAGCCCTGTTGCCGCGTACTGCAGAACCGGCACCCGTGCTGCGATGCTTTGGGCGCTGTCGGAAGTCGTTCACAATGGAGCGGCGTTTGACCACGTCCTGTCTGTTGCTTCGGATGCAGGCTATGACCTTTCTTCCATCGCAACACGGCTGCAGCAAGGCCCGGCGTCCGGCGACTGACATATGGAAGCGCTATCTCTGCTGCAGTTGGTTCTGGGCGGCCTGTCTGGCGTCCTGGTCGGCTTCGTCCTGGGCGTGGTCGGTGGGGGCGGATCCATCCTGGCGGTGCCACTGATGCTCTACGTGGTCGGAGTGGGAGATCCGCATGTGGCTATCGGCACCAGCGCCCTGGCAGTAGCGGTCAATGCGGTGTCGAATCTGGTGATACATGCCCGTAGAGGGAACGTTCGCTGGCCTTGTGCCTCGGTCTTCGCTCTGGCGGGGATCGCGGGCGCATACCTGGGTTCCAGCTTGGGCAAGGCGTTCGACGGCAGGAGCCTGTTGGCGCTGTTTGCTGTGGCTATGATCGTTGTCGGCATCGCCATGCTTCGCAGGCGCAACACGCCTGGACTCACGGACGCTCGGCTCGGCAGAGGCAACGCGCCCGCGCTGATTGGGCTGGGCGCCACCGCCGGCGGGCTTTCTGGCTTCTTTGGCATTGGCGGAGGCTTTCTCATCGTGCCCGCACTGGTGGCCGCGACGGGCATGCCGATGATCGCCGCAGTCGGAAGCTCGCTCGTCGCCGTCGCCGCATTTGGCATGACCACCGCACTGAACTACGCGCGTACAGGTCTGGTCAACTGGAAGCTCGCGGCAGTTTTCGTCGTTGCCGGCGTGGCTGGCGGTATTGCAGGTGCAGCAACTTCGACGAAGCTGGCCAACTATCGTGGAGCTCTGAACACGGTATTTGCAGTACTGATCTTCATTACTGCCGCATACATGCTGTGGAAGGTGAGCTGACCGGATGTGCTCCAGACCACAGCCGAGCACTGATAGCCAGCGCAGCGCTTCAAAGGCTTTGATAGGAAGATACTACGAACGGTGGTCCACATCTTCCAGAGTCAAATAAGATGCGACGGCTCGAAGCGCCTCGCGATCAGCTTCGAAATCCATGGCCAATAGGCCGCGCTCCAACGCGATGCGGGCATGCGCCTGTGATGCGACTCTTGTCGCTTCATTCGAGGACCCTGCCAACGCTGCGAAGGCCTTCTGCAGCCGGATACTGACCTCCAGGGACGCGGCGGCATCCCTGGCAATCGGAGTGAACGCGTCCTCAAACATGTCGCGTACGTCGAGACACTGCACGTGCACGCGCGGATACAGCACCTCGCCTGTCGCAGCGTCCCCTGCGTGGCTGGACCATGCACAGAGCAGCCTGACACATGTCCCGATGACGTCGATGCAGGTCCCAGGGTCGTTCACCGCAGGTGACATGGCTCGCTGCGCAATTTCCGCAAGCACGACCAGCCCGAACCGTGGGTCATTTTCGATGGAGCGCGCGTCGCTAAAGGAAATGGCTGAGATCACTTCACTCTGTACTTCAGGAAGTAGATTTCCCTCGATGGCTATCAACGGACGGGTTGGGGTTGCGAACGTACCCGGCTGGCAGAGCAGATGAACGCGTAGATCATGTTCCTGCGCAATGGCGTTGATCCGCCCGACATCCACGTGTTCAACGTAGGCCACCTGATCGCCGACCAGCTGCACCGCCCCCTCTCCTACCCGAACCGCACTGGCTCCGCCGAGCGAAGGCTCCTCGGCGCGGCGCTTCATTGCCACTTGGGTCGCCCGCTCCACCAGATCGATGGTTTCGCCGACGCGGCCAAAGCGTGAGAACTGCTCGATAGCCCGGAGCAACGTCACTGTGATGACGATGATGACCGCGATGGTTGCCCCGAACAGTACAAGCCGGCCGCTATCTCCGTAGATGCCAGTGCTGAGCGCGATGAGGCCCACGATCGAGAACAGGAAGGCACCAATGAAGGTGGCCAGCGCACCTTGGGCCCGGGTGTCTTCGATCAGCAGGCGGGCCGCGCGCGGGGTGGCGCTGTTGGACGCGGACCCGTATGCCGAGACCATGGTGGACAGCGAGAAGGTGGTTACCGTCAGCATCGACGCGGCAAGAATGCCAAGAATGTTGCCGACGGAATCTGCGCCGATCCGTGCGGCAAGGCCGACGGGAATGAGGAACTTCAGGAACGCGCCCGCCAACGCCGTGATGATGCCTAGGGCGCCATACAGGGTCGAGCGGAACCACATCCGCTTTGTAACTTTGCTGGCTGCAAGCCTCAATCTGGTGAGCATGGGCTACTTCCTGGGAAGTTCGACCATCAATAGCACGGCCGGGCGCCGAGGCCACGTCAACGCAGGGTCATGCCCGACCCAAGGCAGATGCCGCTACTCCGGGCGGCATCTGTGTGCAGATTCTACGAGCGCACCTTGTCCAGGAACTGACGGTGGCGCTCGTATTGATCGAGCACATCGTGGATGAGTTGAACCTTGGTCCATCCCATGACGTCGTAGTCCTGCCCGCCCTCCCGCAGATAGACCTCCGCACGGTAATGACGGGTACCCTCGCTGACCGGCCGACGAGGATCCTGCAGGGCGAACGTCGGCGGCTCATAGGGCTGGGGCCGTACCGAGTAGAAGAAGTCCATCTCCTCGCCATGGCCAACCTGCAGCCACGCACGACCATCCTCCCCCTTGGAGACTTGGACCGGCAGATCCTGCTTGCGCAGCTCAGCCGCAACCTCTTCCAATGCCGGGATGACACGCTGCTCGATGAAGCCGGTCACCTCGATCTTCAACGGATTGTGCGCCAGCAGGCGCAGGCGCGCCCGCCAATCCTCGCTGGTACCCGGCAAGATACGTGCCTCGCGCAGGATCGAGCGCTTGGTTGCATCCAGATGCATGGCCTTCAGCAGTCCCCAGCACATCAGGATCATGACGATCGTAAATGGCAACGCACTGGCAATGGTGGCCGCCTGCAATGATTCCAAGCCGCCGGCCACCAGCAGGGCAATCGCAAGGCCGCCGACCAGCAGCGCCCAGAAGATCCGCTGCCAGACCGGCGATTCCTCCTCACCCTTCGAGGTAAGCATGTCGATTACCAGGGCACCGGAGTCCGCTGAGGTTACGAAGAACAGCGCAACCAGGATGACCGCCAGCGAAGAGGTCAGCATGGTCAGCGGCAGGTGCTCCAGGAACTCGAAGAGCGCCATCGAGCTGTCGGTTGAGACCGCCTGCACCAACTGCTGGATGCCCTCCGTCCGCACCATGTGCAACGCGGTGTTGCCGTAGATGGTCATCCACAGGAATGTGAAGCCAAGCGGTACGAGCAGCACCCCTACCACGAACTCACGGACGGTGCGTCCACGTGAGATGCGCGCGATGAACATGCCAACGAAGGGCGACCACGCAATCCACCAGCCCCAGTAGAACAGCGTCCAGCCACCCAGCCAACCCGTGGGTTCGTAGGCATAAAGGTTGAAGGTCATCGAGAACAGTTGGGAAACGTACATGCCGGTGTTCTGCACCAGCGCCTGCATCAGGTGAACGGTGGGTCCACAGACCAGCACGAAGGCCAGCAGCGCCGCCGCCAGGATCATGTTGAGCTCGGACAACCTGCGTACGCCGCTGTCCAGGCCAGCCACGACCGATCCGGTGGCCACCAGTGTGATGACGGTGATCAAGCCAACCTGGGCGAGCGTACTGACCTCCAGGCCGAACAGGTAGTTCAGGCCGGCGTTGATCTGCATGACGCCCAGTCCCAGCGAGGTGGCCAGGCCGAAGATGGTACCCAGTGCGGCAAACGTGTCTACGGCATGTCCCAACGGGCCGTGGATACGGTCGCCGATGAGCGGATACAGCGCGGAGCGGACACGCAGCGGGAGATTGTGTCGGTACGCAAAGTACGCCAGCGACAGCGCTACCACCGCGTAGATCGCCCATGCGTGGATGCCCCAGTGGAAGAAGGTGATGCGCATTGCCTGGCGGGCAGCGGCGGCGGACTCAGGCGAACCAACCGGCGGCGTGGCGTAGTGCATGATGGGCTCGGCAACGCCGAAGAACATCAGACCGATGCCCATGCCCGCAGCGAACAACATTGCGAACCAGGAGCCGTAGCTGTAGTCCGGCGTACTGTGGTCAGGGCCGAGCTTGATGCGGCCGTAACTGCTGATGGCGACGCCGACGACGAAGACCAGGAAGCCGGCTACTGCAAGGATGGTGAACCAACCTGCATCATTGGCGGCCCATGACTTGGCCGCGGTGAACCACCGCGTGGCCATTTCGGGCGCGAAGGCGGCAAGCGCCAGCAGCGCGATGACGATGGCTGCCGTGGGAATGAACACCTGCGAAAGGATCCGCTGGCGAACGGGGGGATGTTGCGGAGCCGTGCTCTGCATGGATACCTCCGTGTTATTGGGTGGAAAAATCTGCGGCTTGCGCGAGGCCGATCAGAAGTAGAAGCCGATATTGAGGTTCAGCCGCGAATGCCAGCTGGAAAGGCCTCCTTCGTCGATGCCGATACCATCACCACCGGCAAACCACATGTTGCGGCCAGCGATCCAGTCGACATAGGTGAGCATGATGCCTTTCTGCAGGCTGCAACCGGTCACGTTCTGCCACGAATCACGAAGGCCCGCGCGGTGCCCGACCGGGCGGGTCATGCTGAGGTTGTTATAGCAGGTGATGTCATCCAGCCAGCCCTTCTGGCCGAACGAATAGGCGATGTTGGCGCTTGGCACATCCGCCTGCGCTGCAACCTGGAAGGGGGATTGGAACGCCGACATTGCGATGCGATCTCCGGGCACGTCATACCGGTACCGCGCCCACTGCAACTGCGCGGTCCAACCATCGCGCTGCCACTGTGCGTGGAGGGCCGCGCCCTGATGACCGTATTGACGCCGTGTCTGAGTGTTCTGCACTTTGCCAGCAAACGCTGATGCGCCCAGCAACAGTTCGCCGCCGCCCCAGTCGTGCGCGCTCTCCACGCGTGCATGCAGTCGTTGCCGCTCGCGATACGGCAATGCCTCGGTCTGCGCGACATCAAAGGAGTAGCGATCGTAGCGAGCCCCGGACCCGTATTCGTCTCCGGAGAACCAGCCAAGATGCCAAGTTGTGCTGCCGCTGCGGTGAATCACCACAAGGCCCGGATCGTAATCATCCTCGATGCCCAGGTAGTAGCCGGAGCCGAACCAGAAACTCTGCGAAACGGTGGGGAGCAGCCCGAACGGGACTTGCTGGATACCTGCCTTGAGCTGGGTAGCATCGGAGAACTGCCAGCCCGCGTAGGCGTGATGCACGGCGTCGAAGCCATCGTACCAGCGGTATTGGGCAGAGAAGGAAAACGGTCCGGTTCCAGCGTCAAGGTCTGCACGCAGCAGTTCAAGCTGCAGGCGGCTGGACGGCCCGTAGTCGAGCCAGCCATAGTTGAACCTGACGGCGCCTCCTGGATCAAAGTAAGGATCTCTATGTAGGTTATCCTCAGAAGCATCTGCAGCCAGCGAAGTTCCCGCCAACGCGGCAGCGACAATGAAGGGAATTGATCTCACGGTTATGCGCCTTGCCTCCCTGATCTGCTACGGAAAGCGCTTGAGTCTAACGTCGATTCATCCAATGCCTCAAACTGGCGATCTCAAAGAACTCTTGGCGACGCCACAGCAATCACTCACGGCGCGTCTTTAGTCCTCAGGTCCATATGCCACGTGAAAATCATGTGTAGTGAGAGAGTAGCTAACACGATCCACTTTTTAGTAGTCGATCCTGAGATTGAGCGACTCATAGTGGACATGGAGTGACACGCAATGTCATTTGAGAATAGGCTAGGGCCTCGACATCGGGGAAGAATTCATGACTATTGATATCAGCGGCCTTTCTGCCAAGGAACTTCGCTCACTGATTGCTCAGGCGGAGAAGCAGCAGTCCAAGGTGCTGTCACGCCCTAAGGCCACAGCGATGCGCGCCAAGATCAACAAGTACGTCAAGGATCATGGATACACGATAGAGGAACTCTACGGCGCTTCAGTGATCGTGCCCTCCGAAACCGCCAAGAAGCGAGGTGATCGGAGGCCTGCCAAATCGACAGGGTCCAAGATCGCTCCCAAGTACCGCAATCCTGCAGTGCGCGGCCAGACGTGGTCCGGTCGAGGGCGGCAACCGCGATGGATAGCCGAGCTGGTAGCAAGTGGAAAATCACTGAATGACTTCCTGATCAAGTAGTGATAGCGAGGTAGCCGCACACCGGTACCGCAGCAAGTCCTGAGAATCATTAGTCATCAGATCGAACAGGATGCTGGTGCGCGGAATGCCCTTCCAGGTAGGCGATCAAAGATTTCAGCTAGTCGCAGTTGATGTGACAGCGGGCGAACAGCAGGCGCTCCCCCTTGCCTTTGGAGAGTGGGCTCAGGCAGCAATGATTGCAGTATCCACTTCTGGCCGACAGCTGCCCTCCGATCTGGCAGGATCCGCTTCCTAGCGGGGATTCGACGCTGCCCGGTCTCGCCGCGCTCGCAGATCCGGGTCATCATCGAACATTCCAACCGCATGGCGGCGCGCGTAGCCGAACTGGTGCAGCGCCAACGCGACCTGACCCATGCGATTTACCTGCCCAGGCGGCCAGCAGGCCAAGCCAGCCGGCGCGGGCCAAGCCCAGCAACACCCCAACCTGGCTGCTGGCTGGGCCTGGAAGCAACTGGCACAAGGCCACCAGATCCGAGTAGCTACGGTCCGTCAGCCACCGGCGGCGCTCGACAAACTCGAGGCGGAAGTAGCTCAGATGGGCAATCGGGCCACCGAACGAGGTCAGTCCCAGTCATAGGAACACCAGAAAGTCACGCCACGCACTTTCGCTTTTTGCGGGATGGAGCGTCGGCATGGGGCAGGATCTCCTGTTGTTCTCAAAGGCGGCCAGCCCGGCCCAGCACCCAGATTAGGTCGCCGGGCCTCCCCTGTGCTCGGCCACCAACTCTCCATCTTCCTTCCGGAATGGTCCGGGAAGCTTCGGCAGGATATCCAGCACCAGTTCGGAAGGCCGGCACAGGCGCGTGCCATTATCGGTTTGCACGAAAGGACGATTGATGAGTATTGGGTGCGCCAGCATGGCATCAAGCAACGCGTCGTCGCTCAGTGCCGCATCGCCCAGTGCTAGCTCGTCATAAGGAGTGCCCTTCTGCCGGATGGCGTCGCGCACGCTCAAGCCCGCGGCCCTAATGAGGTCGACCAGGCGCGCGCGGCTGGGCGGGTGGGCCAGGTAGTCGATCACTTCCGGCTCGATCCCGGCGAAGCGGATCATCGCCAGAGTGTTGCGCGAGGTGCCGCACTTGGGGTTGTGGTAGATGACCGCGTTCACGCACTTTCCTCCTCGTTAAAAACAGTTTCCACCACCCCTGCAGCGGCCGCCAGCGCCGCCGCCTCGATGGCCCCCTTGCGCTCGCTGTAACGGTCCACCAGGTAGTCGCTGCGCCCACGCACCAGCAGGGTGAACTTGACCAGTTCCTCCATGACGTCCACCACGCGATCGTAGTACGCCGAAGGCTTCATTCGACCTTCGTCGTCGAACTCCTGCCAGGCCTTGGCGACCGAGGACTGGTTGGGGATCGTCACCATCCGCATCCACCGGCCGAGCACACGCAGCGCGTTGACGACGTTGAACGACTGCGAACCGCCGCAGACCTGCATCACGGCCAGCGTGCGGCCTTGGGTGGGGCGCACGCTGCCCTCTTCCAGTGGCAGCCAGTCGATCTGGTTCTTGAATACCGCGGTAAGGGTGCCATGGCGTTCCGGGCTGACCCACACGTGGCCCTCCGACCACAGCGAGGCCTGGCGCAGCTCCTGCACCTTTGGGTGGGTGGCTGGCACCGAGTCAAGCATCGGCAGCTCGTGTGGATCGAACAGGCGGGTTTCCGCCCCGAGCTGTTCCAGCAGCCGCTGCGCCTCCAGCGCCAGCTTGCGGCTGAACGACTGAGGCCGCAGCGAGCCGTACAGGATCAGGATGCGCGGGCGGTGCGGCTGCGCGGCCGGGTCGTTGAGCTTGGTGGCCGTCGGAATGTCCAAGGCACCTGGGACCAAGTTGGGGATCTGCTGCACGGGGTTGTCCTACGGAATCGATTCTATTATTCTAGAATCATGGAACATAAAACTGCAACCCACGCTCTTGCTGCCTTGGGCCACGCCACCCGCCTGTCGATCTTCCGCCTGCTTGTACAGGCCGGCAGCGGCGGCAAGCTGGCCGGTGACATTGCCCAGACGCTCTGCTTGCCTGGCGCCACGCTCTCCTTCCACCTGAAGGAACTGTTGGCTGCGGGCCTGATCAGCGCCGAGCAACGTGGTCGGACGATCTGCTACCGGGCCGAGTTCGAGGCGATGACCGCATTGGTGGCCTATCTCACGGAGAACTGTTGTGCCGACGAACAGGCCTGCGAACGACCCGTTGGCTGCTGACCAACCCACCTTAGAGATCGCTCAGATGACCCGTCGCGTCCTGTTCTTGTGTACCGGTAATTCCGCTCGCAGCGTGTTGGCCGAATCGACCCTGAAGAAGTGGGGCCAAGGCCGCTACGAGTCCTTCAGCGCCGGCAGCCAGCCGGCCGGCCGTGTCAACCCGTTTGCCATTGCTCAGTTGAAGCGCGAGGGTTTCCCGGTGGACGGCCTTCGCAGCAAGTCGTGGGACGAGTTCGCCGAAGCGGATGCCGCGCCGATGGATCTGATCGTCACCGTCTGCGACAGCGCGGCGGTCGAGGCATGCCCGGTAGTGTTCGGCGACTTTGTACGGGTGCACTGGGGCCTGTTCGATCCGGCCGGCGTTGAAGGCTCGGACGGAGAGAAAGCCGAAGCCTTCGATCGCGCGCACCAGATCATCAAGGCGCGCCTGAGGGCCTTCCTGGAGATCTCCGACAGCGTCTGGGATGACAGCGAGGCCCTCAAGGCCCGGCTCGACCCGATCGCACAGATCAACTGACCGTCCTTCCGGAAATCCCCATGACCACTGATACCTCCCGCCTGTCCTTCCTGGACCGGTATCTCACGCTCTGGATCTTCGCCGCCATGGCGCTCGGCGTCGGCATGGGGGCGTTGTTCGAGGGTGTGCCCAGCGCGTTGAACAGCCTCTCCATAGGGTCGACCAACATCCCGATCGCGATTGGTCTGATCCTGATGATGTATCCGCCGCTGGCCAAGGTGAAGTACGAGGAACTGCCGCGGGTCTTCGCCGACAAACGGGTACTGATGCTCTCGCTGCTGCAGAACTGGATCGTCGGTCCGTTCCTGATGTTCGGCCTGGCCGTGCTGTTCCTGCGCGATTACCCCGAGTACATGACCGGCCTGATCCTGATCGGGCTGGCACGCTGCATCGCCATGGTGCTGGTCTGGAATCAGCTTGCCCGCGGTGACGGCCAGTACGTCGCTGGGCTGGTGGCATTCAACTCGATCTTCCAGATTGCGCTGTTCAGCGTCTACGCGTGGTTCTTCCTGTCCTGGTTGCCGCCGGTGTTCGGTCTGCAGGGCAGCGTCATCGATGTCAGTTTCTGGACCATCGCCGAGGCTGTTCTGATCTACCTTGGTATCCCGTTCCTGGCGGGCTTCCTCACCCGCCGATGGTTGAAGGCGCGCAAGGGCGTGCAATGGTATGAAGAGACGTTCCTGCCCGCCATCAGCCCGGTAACCCTCGCCGCACTGCTGTTTACCATCGTGGCGATGTTCAGCCTGAAGGGAGGCGATGTGCTGAGGATTCCGATGGACGCGGTACGCATCGCGATCCCGCTGACGTTGTACTTCATCATCCAGTTCGTCATCAGTTTCTTCATGGGCAACCTGATCGCCAAAGACTACCCCCGCACCACCGCGATCGCGTTCACCGCAGCAGGCAACAACTTCGAACTGGCCATCGCCGTGGCGATCGCGGCGTTCGGGCTGGCTTCCCCGGTAGCCTTCGCGGCTGTTATCGGCCCGCTGGTGGAAGTGCCCGTGCTGATTCTGCTGGTCCACGTCGCCCTGCGCCTGGGCAAAAGCTACTTTCCTGCCGATGCACGGAGCCGCTGAACCGCCTAGGTGCTGCAGCATGAGGAAGTCCCGATGGACAGCGTCGATGTCGTGGTGATCGGAGGTGGCCAGGCGGGTCTTTCGGCTGGCTACTTCCTGCGTCGCAGCGGGCTGTCCTATGTGATTCTTGATGCCGAAACGTCACCTGGCGGGGCGTGGCAGCATGCGTGGAAATCCCTGCATCTGTTCTCGCCGGCGGGCTGGAGCTCGATTCCCGGTTGGCCGATGCCTGCTACCCGGGAACCGTGCCCGTCGCAGGCGGAAGTGCTCGACTACCTCGCGCGCTACGAGCATAAGTATGCGCTGCCTGTCATCCGTCCCGTGCAGGTAAAACGCATCAGCCGCTCGGGGAGCCGGCTGCGGGTGGAAGCAGATGACGGCCGGCAGTGGCAGACACATGCAGTGATCAGCGCCACGGGTACGTGGCGGCATCCCTGCACGCCCGGATATGAAGGTCTGAACGCTTTCGGCGGCGTGCAGCTGCACTCGGCCCACTACAGCCATCCCGAACCCTTCGCCGGAATGCGCGTGGCCATCATCGGCAGCGGCAACTCAGGCGCACAGATTCTGGCCGAGGTCTCCAAGGTGGCCAAGACCACGTGGATCACCCAGCGGGTGCCAGCCTTCCTGGCCGACGATGTCGACGGGCGCATTCTGTTCGCACGCGCAACCGAGAAGTGGAGGGCTCAGCAGGAAGGACGCGAGCCGGATATTCAGCGGGATGGTTTTGGCGACATCGTGATGGTGCCGCCGGTGGTGGACGCACGGCGCCGCGGCGTACTGGTCTCCATGCCGCCACCCGTCCGTTTCACCGCCACCGGCATGCAGTGGGCAGATGGCAGCGAACGCAACTTCGACGCGGTGATATGGTGCACCGGCTTCCGGCCGGTATTGTCGCACCTGGAAGGACTGGGCATTGTCAACGCTCGTGGTCGGATCGACGTGGATGACACCCAGGTTCGGTCGGTCGCAGCGCCATCGATTTGGCTGCTTGGCTATGGCGACTGGAATGGCGCAGCATCGGCCACGCTGATCGGGGTGACCCGATACGCGCGCGAGGCAGTTAGGCAGATCAGCGACTACATCGGGGAGGCTTCTCCGGTGTTATCTGGCGCGTGAGCCTCGGCGCCATTGCCCAGCGCCCGCACCTGCGATTGCAGGGCCATGCGGTCCAGCGCTTCAGGCTTAAGCGCCAACAGCAATCCGAGACGGTGCTGGAGCTGGTGAAGCGTGCTCAGGAACGCCTTATGGACCTGATCAGCACTGCCCTGCACTGCGGCCGGGTCGGGGATGCCCCAGTGGGCGGTAGCCGGGTGGCCTGGCCACACGGGACACGCTTCACCCGCGGCACGATCGCACACCGTTACGATGAGATCCATCTGCGGTGCTTCCGGACCTGCGAATGCATCCCACGGCTTGCTCGACAGCCCGGCAACGTCGAAGCCAATCTCCGAGAGCACCTGCAGGGCCACCGGATGAACTACGCCCTTGGGATGACTGCCCGCACTGTAAGCGCGGATACGTTCACGCCCTAAATGGCTGGCCAGTGCTTCGGCAAGAATGCTGCGCGCCGAGTTGCCTGTGCAAAGGAACAGAACATTCAGGGGACGCATGTCATCGCAACCATTTATCTAGAATAATCGAAGTATTGCCTTGCCATATGTCAACTCGATGACTGCCGAAAAGGAAGCGGGCACCCCTCGGTGCCCGCTTCGCTCATCTGTTCAATGACCCGACGACCGTGTGGCGCCTGGCGTACGATGCTTTCCCAAGCGGTCTACCAAGGTCTCACTTGCATCGTTGAGACCGAACACCTCAACGGTCGCGCCGTGCTCGCGCAGCTTCATCACTACCCGGTCGAGCGCATCAACGGCGGTCAGGTCCCAGAAGTGGGCGTCCTTCAGATCGATGATGACCTCCTTGGGGACATCCAGATAGTTGAAGCTACTCACGAACTGTCCGGCAGACGCAAAGAACACCTGCCCCTTCACAACGTAGACGCGCGAGTCGGTCTCGACCTGGGTGTCGTCGATGATCAGCATCTTGCCGACCTTGCGGGTGAAGAACACCGCCGACAGGATCACGCCTGTCAACACGCCTTTGGCGAGGTCGTGGGTAGCCACGGTCACGATGACCGTGCCAATCAT
Organism: Stenotrophomonas sp. 107298_Sma; assembly: GCF_056480345.1. Taxonomy (NCBI): domain Bacteria; kingdom Pseudomonadati; phylum Pseudomonadota; class Gammaproteobacteria; order Lysobacterales; family Lysobacteraceae; genus Stenotrophomonas; species Stenotrophomonas sp. 107298_Sma. Next base: position 38,649 of record NZ_CM151094.1, on the reverse strand, counting down.
CACGACCGAAGAGCTCTTGGGATGAATGGCCAGCTCGCGCAGCGAGCGCCAGCTGAAGGTGCCGATGCTGACCATGATCATCACCGCGACCAGTGCGGCCATTGGAATCTGACTCACCAGGTTTGACCCATAAACAACCAGAAGGAGCAAAACCACGCCGGCCACAAGGCACGAGAGACGGCCCCGGCCACCGGAAGTGATGTTGATCACCGACTGGCCGATCATTGCACAGCCTGCCATGCCCCCAAAGAAGCCCGTTACGGTGTTAGCCAAGCCTTGGCCAGCACATTCGCGATTCTTCTGGCTCGGGGTATCGGTCATGTCTTCGACGATCTGCGCGGTCATCAGCGATTCCAACAAGCCAACGACCGCCAAAGTCGCCGAAACCGGCAGCAGGATCTGGAGTGTTTCCCAGGTGAATGGCACATCCGGAATCAGGAACGACGGCAGGCTGTCAGGCAGCGCCCCCATGTCGCCTACGGTCCGTACCTGGAAGCCGAAATACATGGAAGCGGCCGTGAGAACCACGATCGCCACCAATGCCGAAGGAACGGCTTTGGTCAGCAGCGGCAGCAGGTAGATGATTGCCAGACCCACAGCACAGATCGCATACACCATCCACGGCATGCCGATGAGCTCGGGAAGCTGCGCCATGAAAATGAGAATCGCCAGTGCATTCACAAATCCGGTCACCACCGAGCGCGACACAAAGCGCATCAGCGAGCCCAACCGCAGGGCGCCGGCCAGCATCTGCAGGACGCCGGCCAGGATGGTGGCGGCAAACAGATACTGAATGCCGTGCTCGCGCACCAGCGTGACCATCACCAACGCCATGGCGCCGGTCGCAGCCGAGATCATGCCAGGGCGGCCACCGGCGATGGCGGTGATGACGGCGATGCAGAACGAGGCATACAAACCTACCTTTGGGTCGACGCCGGCGATGATGGAAAACGCGATTGCCTCAGGAATCAGGGCTAGCGCAACGACAATGCCCGACAGCAGGTCACCACGGATGTTACCGAGCCATTGCTGGCGCAGGGGATAAATTGCAGGCATAGAAAATGATCTCCGCGCACAGCAGTGCGCGCCAAACGAAAGAAACAGGCACCCTTCCAGACCTAAGTGTCTGGGTCGCTTCTTCAATCAAGCGTCAGGGTGGAGTCATCGCTAGCCGATCCGTTGGGTATTTGACGGTATATTGTAGACTGGCATAGCGCCTGAGGGGAAATCCGGCCGGCATCGCGGTCGCCTCGGTGCACTCTCAAGGGTAGCTTCCCAGATCCCAAGATCATTTCGCAGGCGAAGTCGACAAGCTGGTAGGCAGTTGATCAGATTGAATTGAGCTCTGACCGAATCGCCAAAGAAGAGGTGGACATTCGCCGCGGGGCCTGTGTCCGCTATCGGCCAAAAGCGGACATTCAGATTGGAAGTTGCTGTCTACAGCCATTGGGGCGAATCACCTGCCCGCCGACAACTCACCATTCTGCCATAGGCGAAAGCTGACGCCGCCCGGAACCGAGTTGCGCGCGCTCCTGAAGGCAGCTTTGGTGGTCCTCCCGTCAACTAGCATCCAAGTGAGCATGGTTTGGCAAAACTGAGAGGCTGTCGCGCCATGAACCGAGTGGAACGGCGCTGCAAAGGTTTTACAGATGGTGAACCGCGAAAAGGTCTTTCCGAAATCTGCATAACCTGTTTTGCAACAGAGAGAGATAAATGATTTTGGCTTGGCACCACGATCCTTTAGGGCATCATCTTATGTTGGAAGATTGACGTCACCATCCACGCCAAAGCCAATACAGTCCCTGTTTCCATGCCCGATGAGGATAACGTGCGTGTAAGCTCTATGGTTCTTGATCCAGAACGCTTTCAACTCAGCAACGCTTCGGACTTTCACCGCGATAACCTGGTCGTCTGGAACGAGCAGGCGGCAAAACTGAAGCACTGACTTCGCGAGTGGGTCAAGTAACGCGGCCTCGCTAACGAAGTCGCCGATATTGATGATGAGAATGCCCACATCCGAGTGGAGCCGGCCTACTCCAATGGGCCCTGAAACAGCACCACGTGGTACCTCTACAGTTGCAGACCTAGCGTTGATGGATGAAATCTTTGTCCTGTAAAGCGCGGTGTCCTGATCCTCAAGGTCGGGCACAAGAAGGCACGGAACGTATACCCGATCTCCGACCGCAAAAGCTGGCATGTTTTTCCCCTGAATGGGCCAACCAGGAATGGACCGCTTAGAGCGGCATTGCGCGAAGTGTCGCCAATCCGGTTTCAACTTGGAATAGGAAAAATCCTACACCCATTCAACAGGCTGGTCCCCGGAAAAGCAGCCGTGCTGGGCAAGTTCTGGCGGCCCAATCCGGCGTCGATGCTACTTTTGGTGCTTTTGTGTCGTATCACACCGACGTTACGGCACGCCCTAACCCTCTCCGTGATACCACACGCTCATGCTCCCACCAAACCCGAGATCGATCGCGTATGCGAGGATCCAGAAAAGGGCCCTATGCGCGTGGCCGAGCGTCTCCGGCTAGAGGCGGCACACGACTCCGAGCTGATCCGGCCAATTTGACAATCGCTTGCCCGCATCCCAGCCCCTAACCACTTGTTCAGTAGACTCGGCAAACCTAAGATCGAAGACAGGAGACGCAGACTCACTGTCTTCCGACACGAGGATCGCAGTCTGCCTCCAGGGAGGCCGACCAGCCTAACGCCGGTCGGCCATACATTGGCGAACGAAGGGGGATAAATACGCAATGGCAGAGGTTTCTTACTTCTATGTATACAAGGACGTTGCGGGACAGTGGCGATGGCGGTTCACGGCAAAGAATGGAAGAATCATTGCGGTGAGCTCGGAGAGCTACATTAACCTTTCTGACTGCGAGCACTCGGTTATGCTATTGAAGCAGGAGTCTCAGTTCGCACCTGTGATAGGTGACGAGCATTTCGATCGCCTGCGGAAATAGCGCCCCTTTGGGCCGGGGTCGGGTAATACAGAACGATCCCGGCCACTCTAGCGAGAGCCTTGCGTCTCGCTAAGTCCCATTATTCAGCCTGGCGACCGACAGCATTTCCATCGTCCTGCAACGCCTCCACTTAACGCCGAGGTCAAGCACCTCCCGCTGGAGTATTCTGATTTCTGCATCCCTCTGAGCGATTTGCAATCCCGCCGGATTCTGCGGAAATATCGAAGCCATAAACTATGGCTTAGGCAGAGGTGGTCGTGGGCATGAATCGGTGCACCATGAGTTCAAGATCGAGGCGATCCAGCAGATCGTTGAGTACGGCCGCCTGGTAGCGGAGGCCGCTTAGCGGCTGGGCGCATCAATCGACAGTCTTTTCGGCCAGAAGCGGCAGCAAGGCAAAGGCGAGCTTGGCCGGCGCGTGGAGCAGGACCAGAGCGCGGCAGCGCCTCAAGGCTGAGCTATGCACAGCCAGTGGAGCAGCGATCCTGATGTCCGCTTCCGGCCAGAAGCTGCCATTCGACATCTATCAGGACCCGAGCATATCAGCCGTCCAGAGCTGCTTGATCAATCATTACCACCCCGGGGTGATGGCCTTAGACGAAGAGCGGGCTCTCCAGTTCAGATGCCCAGTGCAGACTCCAACTGCTCCCCTGATCACTGATGGGGCGCTGACGGAAGGCCGCCAGCACCAGGTCATATCGGAACTGGAGATGTATCCGCTCACGCCAAGCGGCCACCCCATGTGCGCAGAGGCGAAGCCAGCAAGTCCCGCCTGCGCCATCAAACCGCTCGGCAACTCGTCTGCGTGTTAAGCGAGCTAACTCCCTTTCGCTTGCAGGAAAACGTCGATGCCGTTCTCGCCCGCTATGAGCATCACCGCTGGTAGTCCGTGCGCACCCAGCCTTGTGCAGAGATGTGACAGAAGTTCCTGATCCTGGATGCTTGGAACTGCCTTCACACCCTGGGGATGCGAGTGCCAAGCACCTATCCAAAGCACCATACCGGCTGTTCGACGCTGGGCCTCAGTAATGTCTTCCTGCACGCCGCAGCTACCGCACTGGAAGTCCGCCTCAGTTGACACACTGTCCTTTGGTGCGGAACGGCCGTCCACGAGATGGATTGTGTTGAGCTTGAAATCGACGACGCCCAGAAGGATTCCTCCGGTTTCGAGTGGAAGCGAGTTGGCTCGTTCCCCTAGGAGTTGTTCGCAGAGACCTTCGTCCCAGATAATCTCCCAGTCTCCTACCTTTTTCGAAAAGGTTCGTCTGGCTGCCACCTCAATGTGACGAATGCTGCCGTCGCTCGAAGACTCCCATACATCGATACTTGCACCGGAAAGCATTGACCTATTCCTGATCTGCCCTGCAAGTAATGATGCACTTCGCAACACCTGGTCGTAGCCTAGGACTACAGAGACATCGCGACAGCCCGCCCCACTTCGAAGTGGGCGACCCTTTGCTTCGAGGTGCACTGCTCCCCAATCTTGCTGGATGATCGCCCTGTAGTACTGGGCCTCAAGCGATGCGCCTCTGATTTCCCGCGAGCTGTCCTCAGCAAGAAGCACGCAGCCATCTCCCGACGGCGTCAAGAAGGTTGCCATACCTCGAGGTAGGTCCGCTCCAGACCACGACCTAGTTACCTGGATGGTTGTTGATGCATCGATGAGGAGATCGCCACGCTTCAGGCACGCATGTACCGCCTCTGTATCAAGGTCCGAGGCCCGGTTCTGCAACGCTTTCACATCTGGGTCGGCAAACCCGAGCGTCCGCCGCGCATGGCGTTTGGCTACTTCGACTTTTGGCAACCCAACCTGATCTTGGGTGCCGACATGCCGGACGACGTTGTGCTGAGCTAGAACGTCGGGATCGATGTAGTCCCAGTGACCCCATGCGGAGCGTGACCATATATCGATAAGGGCACTTCCCAGGGCGCCCACTCCTGCAATTACGCCGCGGAACTCACCGTCTTCAATTCCCGACCATCGCTTCGCCTCGTCTCGATCCAGACTGCGGCTGACGTCGATGTGCAGCACTTCGATATCTTGCCAACCCTTCTCTGGCCACCTCGGTCCTTCTCCAAGTATAAGGACTGGCTGGACTGTATCGTTCTCTCCGTACCGGCCAAGTGCCTGTATTTTTAATCCTAGCGCGACCAGGTCACAGTCGATTCTGAAGCCCATCGAGTCGATGCTCACCACTTCACCGTCTCGTAGCCGCGGAAGACGAACGATCAAGATGATTCGCCCCTGACCCGGCTGGATGTTGGCGTTGCAGCATCGCCGGAAAGCCTCTTGAACTGATTTGGCCAGTCCCGGCATCAGCGAGCTTCCCTTAGCTACAAGCAGCTCTTCAAGGCTGCCAAGCGATGACGGCGGCGAGGAGAGTGGCAGGTGCGCGATTGGGGCGGCATCCATGATGAGTATGCGATGCGGCGCCCGTGCCGGAGAAGCAGACGCGACAATGCGCGTGCGATATGTCACTCCGCGTTCCCACTCCCACGCGTCCACAAAAGCGAGCTCCTTGGACGGATCGCTCAAAGCCTCCGCAAAGTCCGGCGGAAGCATTAGGCACTGCCCAAGGCTGTAGAAGACGGGTTCCAAGCCGCGGTCGGCCCCATGAATCGTCCCATCTGCCGTCTTTTCCAGCCAAGCTAGAAGGGTCTCGAGTAGCGCTTCTGGCGTGAACCTATGTTCCGCAAGCTCCCAGTCTCCCTCCATAATGCAGAGCGACGGCGGTCCTTGGTCACCCGTAGAGTACTGATGCAGCGCTCTCGGGAAGCTCTTCCTGAGAGGTCGAGCTTCGAATGGGAATCGGGCACCAGTTCGGTAGAGAAGTGCAATTCGTTCGATGCGGTGAATCCCTGCGTCGTTCCCAGGGGACACGGCGCCATCACCAACATCGGCCACTATGATCTCTGCAACGAATGGGTGTTCAAGCCGTCTCAGCTCCACAACATTGATATCCGCGTGTGCATTGCAGGCCCTGAGGAGGGCCCGCATGCGGCCATCGCGGAATGGATCAGGCTCATCTTTGGGGATGCTGACCCCCCAGTCGAGAAAATCTGAAGTCACTGAGGGCTGCCCGCGCGCGGCGCGGCAGCCAGTGCCGCTACCGTAGAAGAGCCTGCGCCTGCCTTCCTGACTCGGACACCTCCGAATGAAACCTGGAGATCCAGCGGAGCCTGCTCCCAATGGTGCGGATACTCTCCGGTGCACATGAATTTTCCGCCCACAGTAGCCAGGATGCTCTCGTACTCCGTCTTAGCGCGAATACACGGCGGATCATTCTTGTCATCCAGGATCCGCTTTGAGCTAGCCACAATCACCGCACCTGTCTTCGCCTGACCTAGGGCAGCTCGCGCTTCAGGTGACACTTGGGCCTTTTCGCCCTTTTCGGACCAGCTATCCCATGACAGCGAATGCCACGAGCAATGGTGCGGTGCCTGAAGAAGGTCGTACTGCAGCTCTCCACTCTTGCCATACTCAGCCCAGAGAAGCTCCCATACGTAAACTTCCGCATCACCGCCAGACAAGAATTTGCAGCGCGGCCGTCCGGCCTCGACAGAGTCCAAGGCGAAGTTGATGACGATGCTGGAATTGTTCTTCTTCAGCTCCTCAACAATGTCCGGGTCATCGCAGAGGATTGGCGCGAGCAGCGTTGCCTCAAAGTAGGAGCTACTAGCCCCATTGATACGGTTGAAGGTAGTACCAGGCTGGATGACGATCGGGGCGAGATCATCCGTCTTGCCGTCAACGTCCTCACCCATCAGAAGTACGCGCTCGCCGTCCTTGTTCCCTAGACCATGGCGGAACTGCGTTACCCGCCGCTTAGCCTCGCGATTAAAAGCCAATGCGTCGTCGCAGAGAACATGGTCCTTTGAACGACGGCGGAAAACCAACGGAGACGACCAGATTTCCCGGATGACTATCCGCTTGTCGTTGTCCGCCTTGTTGTCATCAGGATAGTTCTCGATTGGGCCCAGGTAGAAGTGACGGGCCAGACCGAGACAATGGTCTTGATCAGGGTGACTCAACATGAAGACGTCGACATAGGGCCGGCCAAATCCATCCCGCTGCAGCCTGCCCCGCAGGTCCGAAGCCACATCACGTACAGAAGTGTCGTCAGCATCGTCCGCCGCCGCGCGGATGTTAACGTCAATAAGGATAGAACTGACCGCAGCATCCGCGAGGCGGATCAGGGTCATGTCACCGCAGTCGACCGGGAAGAACGTGATGTTGCTCATTCGAGTTGCGCCTCATCGTGTTGACCACCCCGTGGCCTTCAGACGCACTATACTACGAAAAACTATGAGGTCATAAAAAGTAGTGGATATTTTTGGAAGATTCTCACATGCCTAACAAATTCAATGACTTAAAGGATGTGTCCGCCCGCAAAGAGCGCTGGGGTCAGGCACGCCGGCTAGAATTCATTGACTCTCGGCTCTTGTGGGCAGGTAAGGTCAATCGTTCTGACCTAGTGGAGTTCTTCAAGATCTCACCCCCTCAGGCGACTCTGGACTTTGCTGAATACGCCGCACGCGCCCCGCTGAATGCGAAGTACGACGCCAAGGAGCGTGCCTATGTGGCGATGCCGACATATGCGCCGATCTTCACCGAAGGATCGAGCGCCCGCTATCTGGCGGAACTGCATGCGATCACTACCGGCTTGCTGAGTCCCGATTTGAGCTTCTTGGGTAACCCGCCGCCTTCAGAGATCGTGAGCTTCCCTAGCCGCCGGGTCGATGTCTCGCTACTACGGGAGACCTTGTCTGCAATTCAGTCCGGCAGAGCTCTGGAGATCACCTACCAGACCATGGCACGTGCTGAGCCAGATGTAAGGTGCGTCTCACCCTTGGCATTGGCCTACGACGGATTCCGATGGCACATCCGAGCCTACTGTCACTTGCGCAACGACTACCGTGACTTCCTCTTTGCGCGAATCTTGCTGGCGAAGCCATCTGGAGACGCTCAAGCCACGATCAGTGGCGACGTACAATGGAACCGCGTGATCGATATTGAGATAGCACCAAACCCTGCTCTCTCGGAGGGCGCGCGGCGAGTGATTGAACTTGACTACGGCATGTCAGAAGGCAAATTGAAGCTGAAGTGCAGACAAGCAATGGGCTATTACTTGTTGGCACGCTTGGGTCTTAAAGAACAAGAGAACGAAGCGGCAAGATCGCAGCAGATTGTCCTTGCAAACCGCACCGAACTAGCTGCCTACCTTCCCTCAATTGTGCGGCCGGATTTCTAGTAAAGGGCCAGTCATGCCGAACCGGGAGCAGCGGAACCTGGCTGCGCGCCCTCTATCGCCAGAACAGTTCGAACCAGACGTACGCCCGCTACGCGCGCGACGACACTTGCGCCAAGGTATTGCAGGCAGAAGATTGCGGCCACGGGGCCTCGTGCGAAGCCGAGATCGAAGAACGTGAGCGCGATGGGGGCCACCACGGTAACCGGGAGTGACACTACTGCCAGATCCCGAAAAGTGAGAAAGCGACGATTGGCATCAAGAACTGCCTCGTCATTGCGATGGTCGCGGTAAATTTTGTACCACAGGCGCTGCTGTTCATCCGGGTCTGACGGAAGAGGACCCCGCCGCGCCGCAACTGCTTCACCGTCTATTCTCGAGTCTTCTCTTAGGTGCCTGGAGAATGCCGAATAGCCAGGCAAGTGATGCTTGGTTCTCCAGAAGACGAGTGCAGCCTTCATGTCTGGCGAGAGAATTGAGGTCATCATGTAGAGCATTGGAGGGGAAAGTACTGTCGTTAGCCCACCTATGATCATCTTCGGGTCGGCAGCACCCCAACGCCAATCGGGAATCAAGACGTAGGTTAGCAGCGCCATATCGAAAGCTATGAAGGCTCCGAGCCATCTCAGCAGTCCTCCTTTTGCAGACACTTCCTTCTCCCCGGTCAACTAGATTGGCAGGCGGTTGATATTTACCTCTCCCGCCAGATTATGCCTTCCCGAAGGCACATTTAGGTAGGGCGCACGAGCTTTTGGGCCTAAGGGCACGGCCCAAGCGTTCGGTGTCAGCCCGGATCTTACCTGTCAGCCTTCCGTGGGGAGATCGGTCAAGGAGCGGCGATGGGTGGCGCTAGCTCTGGGCCAGGAAGGCCCTGCACTTCTCTGCCGAGATCTCCCATCGCCGGAATGGGAGCGTCCTAGGCCGCAGGGACCATGACCTTGGATAGCTAACCAGTATCTGCCAACATTCTTCCTATAGACAGGGAGAGCCTCCAATGGAACGAGTGATCAATATCTACCATGATGGTCAGCTGGTGCGTCTGGTAGACGAGGCTAAAGTCAGCCCAAGGGATAACACATATACAGTTGTTGTGGGAGAGAACGGAGTTGGAAAAAGCCGGCTGTTGTCGGATATTGCGCGGCTTCGGATTAGCGAGTATTACGGCCCAATCGGCACTGGGCAATTTAGTCATCCCCCACATCCTGTGGTCGTTGCGGCTTCAACGAGTCCCTTCGACAAGTTTCCAGCGCCGCCAAGGCGGAGTGCAAAGGCGCAGAAGAACTACCGCTACGTTGGGATGCGTGGAGAGGGCATGTACGGCTCATCATCAGCCGTGTCGCTGCTGTCCTCCGCAGCTCGGGGATTGCTATCGAAGCTGGCTGAGACCCCGCCTAGCTTGAACCTACTAGGTGTCCTGGAATCGCTGAATTTCTCTCCAGTGTTCACCTTTGTACTGAAGCCTCAGTTTGAACGTTCAAGGGTGGACGGTTCATCGAACCGTCATAGCGTCGAAAAGTCATCCTTCAGGTCTGGGCAATTTAGGTACAGCTTCGATCGCCGCGTCGCGTCCATTATTGAGGCCACCGATGGTCTATCGGCAGTCTTGAAAGACCTCGACATTGCTTCTGATTTGATGGATACGCCTGGCGCATTGCGTCTGGAGGTGGACTTTCGCAGCAACGTCGCGACCCTTGGCGGCACTCGGCTAGGGCGTAAGCGCCTTGGGGCATATCTGCGGCTGTTCGACGATAACTTGCTTCGATTGATGGATATTGAGGTAGAGAAGCTTGGACACCCGCCTTTCAGCCTTAAGCGCGCAAGTTCTGGCGAGCAGTGCTTGCTTGTACTCATGCTAGGTATCGCAGGGCACATTCAAGACAACTCTCTGGTTCTGATCGACGAGCCCGAGATTAGTCTCCATCCGGAATGGCAAGAGCGCTTCATGGCCCTCCTGCAGTCTGCTTTTTCGCCTTATAGCGGCTGCCAGTTTGTGATCGCCACGCACTCCCCCCAAATCATCGCGAGGCTGAATGGTCCCGGATCCTTCATCTATCACCTGCGCAAGGGGAAGCTCTATCCTGCGTCGCAGTTCCAGCGCCGCTCTGCAGACTTCCAGCTAGCGGAACTCTTCGACGCGCCTGGCATGATGAATGAGTACATCTCAAGGGTGTGCTTCAACCTGATCGCCCAGGTGCGCGTTGGTCGCCCGCTTACCCGCGAAATGAAGGGGGAGATGGAATGGCTTTTCCAAGTGCGCAACAAGCTTGACCCCAGTGACAAGCTTATCTCGTTGATCGACTCACTCTCAGCGCTTCTCAAGGAGGAGCGGGCATGATTGACGAACCCGTCGTCTTTAGCGCGGATGCGCTCAATAGAATAGATGCCATACGTGCGCACCCCCAGTACGATCACACGAAGTGGTCCGATGCCAGCCTTGAGCCGGTTCGTGTCGATGTGCGAGATCATTACCGACGCGTACAGCGCTTCGTGTGTCCGTATTGCCTGAACCTCCTGTCGGTCAGGTCGGCTGCGGGCTCTACCGTCGAGCACATCGCTCCCAAGGCGACGTACGTAGGGTACATGTTTGAGCCACTCAACCTGTGCGTCTGCTGCCCTGATTGTAATGAGTACAAGAGAAACAGGGAGGTCCATGTCGACCCACCGGTCAAGGGTTATGTGCCGGTGAATTACCCCAGTGATCCTAAAAAGTTTAGGATCGTACATCCGCACTTTGATGAGTACTCAAAGCACATTAGGCGGGCGGGCATCCTGTACATACCATTGAGCGAGAAGGGCAGCTATACCTTCTATGTCTGCCATCTCGGCCGCTATATCAGTGAGTTTGGTGTGACCGACGCGATGTTCAACGACTTGAATGCCGTTATGCAACGTCACAGGTTTCACGAGGGATAGCGCATCCCCTGCGTTACATCAAATTGGGCGATCGGGCTGTCTCGCAAACTCTAGGGACGAAGCTGGATGATTGGCGACGAGCAATCTTGTTCCTATCTGGCTTCCCGCTCCTCAGTATTGAGAGCGCGGGTTGGGCTCAGCTCGGTGCAAGCATGCTTTCAGGGACACATGCCAATCATGTATCGGTACGGTGCCATCTTGGCCAGAATATCCTCCCAAGCGGAGTTGGTGTCGGGTCGCGGTGCATTGCGGCTAGCTCAGGCTTTGGCCTGGGCGACCAGACCAGCTCAGGATGAATTCTTCCTGCTCCATTGTCTCCACCGCGCCGGGCCGCACTGAGCGCACTTTAGCAATTGCATCGATGCCGTCTGAAGCGCAGCCTGTTTCAATGAGGAGCATCGACGCCACTGTGCCGGCCCGACCCAAACCGCCTTTGCAGTGCACCACGATCCTGGTTCCGGACAAGAGCTTGGCCGCGAACTGTGGCCCTAGGGATCGCCATGGCTCAAGCAGTCGCGCATCAGGTACCGCACCATCCGTAATTGGCAGGCCGTGCCACATCAAGCCGTGCGCTCTGGCACGTTCCGCCAAAGAGGTGATTTGCAGCTCCTCGAACTCCCACGGCTCAATCAACGTGATCAGATGCTGTGCTCCCCACGCGACGATCGAAGCTAGATCGACGTCCAGGTCCCGAGCCCAAGACCCAGTCATTGCAACGTCCTGATGCTTTCCTGGTGCAAAGGTGACGCCGATCCCACCGCCGTTCGTACCGACGGGCAAGGTAGCAATCTGCAGTGGATGGGAGATACTTGTCCTGCTCACCTGCTCTCTCCAAAATCAATAGCCCTCAGGGGCGAGAAGCAAATCAGTCACGGTTGAGACGGCGCGTTGCGCAGAGGCTGGATCCGAGAAATCCGCTTCAATGCCTTCAAACACGATGTCTGCACGACGCAGGGCGGTGAAGACGCGAGCACCGTCTACTGAGAACCTTTGTGCGATCGTCAATCCAATGCCAGAGCGGCCGCCAGTAACTAATGCAACCTTTACCTTCATGGACACGGTAAGCGCTTCCCTGTTGTGTTAGAGCTGACAATCAAAGCATCTACGTGCTGAACATGGTGTATTGGGAACCTAGTTGCGTAGGATCCTGGAGGATGCCTACTACAAGCCGAAACAGAACGTCGAGGATAGAGTAGCGAACGCGACCCTTATCAGCTTCTGGAGTTTGGTAGTCGCTGTTTTCAGCAGACCCTGAGATGACGGATTCCACCCAGCTGATTCGGCGGCGCATGTGGCGTAGGCTATGTACTGGCTACGACGAATCATCGGAAAGCAGCATGAGCAGACCCTACTCAGTAGAGGACAAAGCGTTGGCCGCTCTTGACCGTCTGGTGAAGCGACGCCCAACCAATGAATTGTTGAAAGCAAAGATGGCCGCAGGTCACCGGATCATCACGCCAACCTCGGTCGCGGCGGAGGCGGGCGTAAATAGAGGAAGCTTTGGATCAAGGCACGCTCGACTGGGGCATGTCTGGCTCAAAATTCAAGAACTAGCTGAGGAGGAGAAGCGCGGCTCAGTGACTGAAGAGCTCGCCAAGCTCAGAGCCGAGAATGCAAGGTTGAAGGCTCTGGTGTACAAGACAAATATCCACAACGCTTCCCTTCAGCTCGCAGTGTCCCGGCTTCAGAAGAGAAGTGCCAACAGGGATGAAGCGGCCAATGTCGTCAACTTCCGCCGGAACGATCGGAGGCGTCCCCGGTAGCCTTAGATATCATCTTCAGAACTGCTCGACTCTGAACGATACGACTCATGGCAATCTTTGATCGCTGGTCTTTAGAGTTGATCCGATCTGCTTGGACAATGGTCTGATTCTTCAGAAGTCGATCCTCCCAGAAGTCCCGATGCTCTGGGAGGATGATGCAGCACTTGCACCCCGCACACAGGCCGGGCGATCGTACGCCGAAGTCTGGCGAGGCGCGGACGGTGAGCAGGCTTGCGTGTGGATTGCAGCTGGAGCGATCAGGCACCATATCGATCAGACAACTCGCGTACGTCCCTGTCCATATCCGCAGGTCGGTGAGCTTCACGTATGCTACGGCCTTATCAATCAGTGTTTCTCCGTCCATCACTGACAGTGCCTTGGCCATTGATTCGGCATGCTGCATGAGAAGCCGCTGTGCCGGTCCCCCCCCGATCGGCTTGCCAAGAGTGATTTGAACGAGGAACCTGGAGGTCTCCATGACTCTCTCTCCTTCCAGATTCTCGAGCAGCGCTGCGTCGTTGCCGATGTACCCTTGATCCGTGATCTGCTCGCTCATGTGACGGAAGTGGGTCCGAAGTGCAGGCATAAGCTCCGGCTTGGATCGGAAGACGTAGTGCGCAAAGGTGATCCTCCATCGCTGTGGGCGGAGGGATCTCACCTCGTAGATAGCTTGCGTCATCTCGATTCCACGCTTCTTAGTGAGGGCCTCCACGGCGAACTCGCGCTGCAGGAGAGAGTTTCGGTTGGCTGTCATTCGGCCAACTCCATCAGCACCGGATGGAAGGGACTTGGCGTGGGAGAAGCTGAGCATCAGCGTGCTGCTGCCAGAAAGAGCTCTCCAAGGCTCCATTAGCCGAACCAACACTTCGATGGACTTCAGAACAATCGGCATGTGCTTTGTACCCAGCGGACGCAGTCCGGCTGTCCACTCATGGCGAGTCGCTTCCCTTTTGGCTGAAATGCCGCAGATGGAGAAGACCTCCATCAGTCCGTCTAGAGAAGTCACTGACTTGATCACACCGTGCTGCAGCGTCGGATCGTGGTCCAAGGATAGGCCTATCAGCTCATGAGCTCGAATCCCAGTGCATGCCTGCAGCAACGTACTACATGCGCTTTGAGTCATCAGGATTAGGCGTCTGAGGGCCTGAGTTCCGCTAATTTCGCGCTCGTCCCCAGCGTCATCAATCCGATCCGTTGCGAGCAGCGGCTCATGCCAAGGCGTTAGTGTTCCAGGGATCGGACTCATCTGGAACTCCTCGATGTGCCGTTTGATCTCACGAAGACATATGATTCGTCTTGGTCCCTTCGCGCTCCTTGCGTCGATGAGCATCGGGATGATCTCGGCCTGAAGTCTGATCACATCTTCCGAGCCGTGTTCGATCCATTCATATGCGTAGGTGAGGATTGGCACCGAGATCTCGTCCGGGATAGGCAGCAATCCACCCGTTCGAGCGAGCCCAAGCGGCCCGGTCACAACGTCATAGGTTTTTCTTCCATCAAACGGTGCTTCGCAGGGTGCTTGTCCACCTCTGGCGCGCAAGCTGTCCGCGAGCTCGTAGATCTGTGTAAGTGGGTGAATAAGCTTGTAGGCAGTGGAATGCGTCCACGCTCTATCTCGACCGACATCACCTCCGGCCATGATGTATTGCTCTTCGAGACCTTCGACATACTCCCAACTCACAGCTGTGGATATGTCGAAAAGCGTGCGGATTTCCCGCTCCCCCATGAACTTCACCAGCTCCCTCACGCCCATGTAGGTAGAAGGAATAGATCCAACCGTCATGCGTACCGTGTCATCGACGATGGAGGTCTTGAGGTAGCACTTCAGTTCATCCAGCAGTCCCCTGTGTTTGTAGTCTGTGAGTAATTCCCCGCGCGCAACCGGGATTGCCCAATCAACGGTGACGAACTCCCTCTGTTGGCCGACAGTGGTTTGAGCGAACGTCCAGACATTACTGTCATAGTCCACCTGGAATGAAGGGTGCAGGGTTGCCGCCTGCGCTGATCTGATCTTTCTTACTGCAGGCATAGCCTTACCTCTAGAGTGGACGCTCTGCTAACGCTGCGGTCCGAACTATTCAAGTGTGGGGAGCGACGTCAGCATGATCATCGCCGCTGCTTGTCGATTCGCATTTGTGCTCACAGCGGGAATCCATGAGTCGCGGATCGCTAGGTAAGCGTTCTCGAACTTTCGCCGCCATATCTCGCTGCCAAGCTCTGCCCTAGCTTCTTCGTATAGCTCCTGCAGTTGAAGGAAGCGGGCGAGCGCGTAGGCTTCGTTTGAGTCAGCTACTGCGAGCGGGCACGCAGGGCAAGCTCCATAGCTGGTGCAGAGTTTGCCCGGGCGCTGACCCGGTTGCGGACTTTGGAATGGATCTGCGCAGCAGAAGCCCTGCGTGGCTGCCGTATGCTCACGGTCACTCCGGGTTGAGCGCGTATCAATATTTCCATTTGAAGTCACCCAGCGCTCCTGGGCCGCCATGGCTCCTGCCATCTGTTCCTTTTGCCGACGCTGCATCGTGGTTGTCTGATAGCTGTCTTGACCAGTTGACAGCAGCCGATGGCCCAGCATTGCTCGGAGCTCGAAGGCGTCGCCGTCGGTCAGTCCATCAACCACTTCAGAGAACGCAAGCCTATTTGCGCGTGAGCCGGAGTACTTGAGCCCCCTTCGTTTGCAGAACAGCGTGATGTAACCGGTCACGCGCGTGTTTACATCGTCGGTTCTGCATGAGTAGGAATCGATGAGCATTCCTCGGCGCTTGTGGCGCCCACCTTCGGATACTGCGTGCAGGAAGAAGTCATTGGCAAGCTCGCCATCAGCGTAGTCTCTGATTCGTCTGGTCCAAGCTATGACGAAACGTATCAATCTTTCCGGGGCTAGCGGGTGATCGCTGGCGGGGAAGGCCGCTCGCTGTGGTGCCCCCTGATCGCTCTCCCCAGCCCTGTGCTTGGATGACTTGATCACCGTACGTTTCCGTCCAAGCGGGTAGTGCTCAGATATGCCATCCAGAGTGAGTGTTCTAAGTGGCTGCTCGTTGAACCCCGAGTGCATGGCCAGTACCAGGAAGAATGGGATGAGATCACCACCGATGGGGTGCGCAAGCCTCCTCAGGCGGAAGTACTCACTTTCACTGATCTTTCCTACCCCAGGGAGCTGGCGAACCTCCGCTTGGCGAGGAAAGTGACCGTCAAAGTTTGCCAGGATCTGCGCAATTGCCTCCGCCGGGTCGCTTAGCGATACAGCGTCGCCCTTACTCTTCTTAGCAATAGCACTGTGTACCCTGTCCAGAAGCGGCCATACTTCATCCATTGTAGAGATGCATTCTTCAACAGCGGCCTTCATGACGTTGGCCCAAGCCGCACGGTCAAGCTCTTTAGGATTGCTCTTACGTGGCAGGCCTGCGAACGGCTTTGTGGGAATACGGATCACCTGCCAGCATGGGTCCATCTCGTGCAGCGCAAGGACGACCTTCTTGAAGGTCCCGTAGTAGTGACGCTGTGTCTGCACCGCGAGCGTGATCGGGTGCGTGGCATCCTTTCCTTTCAGATAGGTTAGGAACGATTCGCCCAGGTCCATCGGAACGTCATCTGGACCGTTTATCTCCACTCTTGTTGCGGCTAGGTACTGCCCCAGGCCACTCACCATGTTGTTAGCTGAAGAGGATCTACTTGTCTCTCTGCTATTTTTGTGGGCTCTGCAGAACGCTTCGGCGAAGATCGGTGCGGCTGCACCTATGCTCTTCCACCGGCTGAGGTTGACGATGTTGTCGCGTTGGTCGCCGGCGCGTCTGAACGCCGCTTCCAGGCGATCAGCGGTCTCGCGTACATCCCATTTCTTCGTTGCGCTGACCTTGTCCTCATCTCCCAAGGCGTGCCGGAGTTGAGCGGTCCTTCTTCCTGCCACGTTTTGCTCTCCTCCGTATTCGATTCTTTCTGCGTGGGTTGGTCGTTTGCGTGTGAGGTCATGCTCGTCCATTAACGGGGGAACTCTGCGCTCAAGCCGATCCGCCCGCTACGCCTAGTTGCATAAACGATTGACCTTCAATGTGCAGCCTGATGGACTCCCTGATTTCGCTCTCGAAGGCATTCGCGCTTCTCAGGTAGATGGACTCGGTCGTCTCCCTGAGGCTGTGCCCTAGTACTGACTGAACATACTTGATCGCATCCATGTCGCCGTTTGCGCGCTTCTCCATGTACGTGTACAGGGCGAATGTGTGCCGAAGCGCGTGGATGGTTATCCGCTCTCGCTGCGTTGATTCATAGCGCGCCAGGTCGGGCTC
The DNA here is from genome assembly GCF_056480345.1 of Stenotrophomonas sp. 107298_Sma. NCBI lineage: Bacteria > Pseudomonadati > Pseudomonadota > Gammaproteobacteria > Lysobacterales > Lysobacteraceae > Stenotrophomonas > Stenotrophomonas sp. 107298_Sma. Next base: position 21,481 of record NZ_CM151094.1, on the reverse strand, counting down.
TTTGGAAAGGCGCTTAAGCAACCTGTCTTTGGCGAGAGCGAAATGGCGATCGAACGTCTGGGGAGTTATCGGACTACCCGCATGCCTGCGGTCGTTTACGTCGAGAACGAATAGTGCGCCGTGATCCTCCAGCTTGCGGTACCGCAGTCGGAGGTCAATGAGGGCCTGCCGAGTACCCTTGGCATAGCATTTCAGCGCCTCTAGGAGCCAAACTGGTACGGGAACATTGCGCTTCTTGTTGCCCTTTCCGACCACTGGGATGGCAACTGCGGAAAGCGGATCGCGCCCTTCGGTGCGCGTCTTAAGGACGGTGATCGCATGCAGATCGCACACTTCAGACCGCCTCAACCCGGCGTGGTAGCACAGCTCAGCCATCAATCGCTGCGCCGTGGTCGCGAGCGCCAGTTCAACGAGACCGTTTCTTTCGACCACGGGTTTAGGGCCTAGTTCGTCGAGAACGCCTACGACCGTCTCGGGATGCAGCGCAGTAATGAGCTCGTCAGCGTCGTTCAGCCCGGGCAGATTCACGTCAACATCGAGAACTTGAACAGTTCCTCGCTTTGTCTGCTTGCTCAGCAGCGCTGGCGGCTTCCTTAGATAGCCCCGTTTCACACAGAAGGCGACTAGCTTAGTCACGGTCGACCATCTTCGGTGGATGGTCGCGGCGGCAAATTTCTCGAGGGTCACCGCGGAGTCCAGGTCCGTCAATGTGTCCGCGTAGGCTTTGAGGAGCTGCTCGTCTACATCCGAGACGCGCTTTTTCCTTGCGTCCAAAAAGTGATGGAAGTCGGTGAGGTCAGCCGCTATTGCTGCCGTCGTATTCTTGCTGCATGCAAGCTTTGGATTCCGGTCAATGGTGAGATGAGAATCTGCAAAGAACTCAAAAGCAGGCTGAACGAGTGATCCGTCCGACCTGCTGATTAGAAAGCAGAAGCCCTCGGGCAAGGGCACGCCTTGCTCACCCGTTGTCACCGTCGCTGGTGAAGTGATCGCATGCGCGGTGCAGATTTCGACGTCGTAGGCCATGGCGCCGAAAGCTATCAGGTACGCGAAAAATTTTCTGGCGCGTGAGCCTTACGGTACATTAACAAATGGAATGAGAATCAGATCTGTTTTTTACTGTCATTGATTCAGTGGTTTACGCCTGATCGTGAGCCTTCTGGTACGCTTGATGTGAAGGACAGCCCAAACTTTAGCGGGGGCGAAGTGCGCAAAAGCCCAGCGGATTCGGTCATCGCGTACTCGAGATTTTCGCTTTCGCTACCAACTTGGGGGTCCGCTTGACCCTGCAGTCGATAGCACGCGGTCTATGGCTACCGAAGCGCGCTGGCAGTGAGTTGGCATGAGCAGATCGGAGACGACGCGCCTGCTACTGCGCATCCTTCGGCGAATCGTATCGGCTGGAACGACGTGTGCGTGCGGCGCTTCCACATTAGTTTCTGACGGCGCAGATAGGGGTGCCGTAGAAGGCCTGCAGCACCTCCACTGAGAGCGGCCTCTCGATTGCCGTCTCCGGCGTCTCCAAGACGAACCCTATGGAAGACCTACTTGAGGCTTGTTCGCATGGTGGTCCGTATCTGTTCCATTTTTGGAAGAGAACCATCCGTACATGTGTGCTCTTGCGAAGCGCCATCGAGACGACGCTGTCATTGAAGCTAGCCTTCGGTCCTGCGGGCCGGGTTGAATGCACTCTCCAGTTGCATGATGCGATCAGTCAGGCGTGCAGTTGCGATCTGCAACCCGTCGTCGTCCGCCGAGTACGGAGAGCCAAACAACGGTATCTCAACCCATAGGCTCTCTTGGCCGTCATGCACGTATGGGCCGTGGTCATCCAGCAGAAGGGCGTCGCCCAAGTGGGGGGAGACATAGGAGAGATCCTTTGTCTTTCCAGACCAATGGATGTAGCGAAGTCCGGAAAACCATACCGGTACACTGCCTTCCGTAGCCAGCAGTCCCGCAATGCTTCGGGCGAGTGCTTCGGGAACCGTGGTGAACAGCACAAGTTCCTCGAACTGAGATCGGACGTCCTCAAGGAACCTATATAGGCCTGGGCGAGGGATCTGACTGACTGCGTTCGAGATGAGCGTACCTTCGAGGTCCAACGCCAGGATGGTTGGCTTCATAAGGAGTTCCTGTTGGGATCTTTCGACCCAGAGTAATCGTGTCGTTAGGTGACTGCCTACTGCGTAGAGCGAATTATGCTGGTTCGGTTTACGCATCCTGGAGCATTCCGCGACCACTCACTTCCGCTGGATTGCTTCTGAGACTTCTATAGCCCAACGAGAGGTGTGGATAATCCGGGCCTCCTGTAGCTGCTCTTGGAGGATCTGGCGCTTGGTGAGCTGAGACACCTCCTCCCATTCGTTCCTGAAGATGTAGGTGGCGTTGCCTGTCTCCGGGCTCTCGAACACGTACCGACTCTTTCGCGTGAACCCGAAGACGATGTACTCACTGAAACCGCCTAGTCCTACTGCCATAAAGTCTGGCTCGTGACGAGTGATGGTCCGGATGCGCTGTCTAGCGGCTGCGCGATCGCTTTCGGTAAGCTGCTCCAGATAGTTATCCAGCACCTGCATCGCTCGATCGAACGGGAACTTCCCAGGAGGAAGAATGCGCCAGGTGACCTTCTCGACCCTGACTGGCACCGCAAGGTTCGGGTCAACGATTTCAAAGTGTGGGAAGCATTCCAGGTAGAGGTTGAGGAGATTTGCAATGCTCTCTTCTGGCTCCGTCCGATCAATGATCCTCGTAGCCATTGCGATACCACCGTCTGTCTCCACGGCGGTGAGGAATTCACCAGGTGGTGCAATGTGTTCCCGGGGATAGGTTTCGTAAGATCTCGTCTGAGTGCCGTGGTGGGTTTGCCCGTGCCAGTCCTTCCACGACGTGTTGATCGATCGAGACTTGGTGATCATCGGAAGGTCCTTTCTGACGATCTCTTTGCCCCGGGCATTGAAGAACGTCGCGGGTCCTTCGGCGCTTGGCACAATGGAAGCACCCGCTAGCGGAACGCCGTCAAATCCCAGCATCGCCGCCTGGTCCTCTGTGAGTGGGCTGCTAAGGAGACGAAATTGTGGCAATCGCTCAATCGTACTTCGGTAGACTGATAAACCTCTCACTTGCTTGGGCATACGCTAGTCCTTGTCATGAGGAAGCGGGATAACCAAATACGTTTAGAGAGCCGTCTGAGCTTACTACGCAGGAAGGGCTAGTTCAGTTTCGGGGAGATGGTATCAGCACTCGGGAGCCTGTTACTCCTTGTCCCTGTAAGCACCGCTCCGACTGGATCCTTCGCTCGTAACTGCTGCTACCACGCTTTCCGTCTGGTTAGAAAAGTTGACCTTGTGGCGACTTCTCCTGGGGAGGTTGAAACAGATGAGTGGCTAGTGCAGGCAGCCTTGTGAAACCGAGCTCACGATACTTTTTTTCAAATCGCTTACGGATCAAGTCCGCCACCGGTCCAGTTCCGGACATTCTGGTGCCGAAGCTGGCGTCGTACTCCTTCCCGCCATGCATCTGTCGCATCAAGCTAAGCACGTGCGCGGCCCGATCAGGGTAGTGCAGCTCGAGCCATTCTCTCCAGATCTCTTTGATCTCGTTAGGTAACCGGAGAAGCACGTAGCCAGCGGCCCGGGCACCGTGTTCGTGAGCGGCCTGAAGGATAGCTTCTAGGTCATGGTCCGTGATCATGGGTATGACAGGCGCGATCAGAACCCCAACCGGGACCCCTGCATCGTGCAGCTGATTCATTGCTCGCAGCCTGGCGTGGGGAGCGGCAGCTCGCGGTTCCAGCTTTGCCGATAGCTTCCTGTCGAGCGTAGTGACCGAGAAGTAGACCGTAACCAACCTGTCCTTGGCCATCGACGCCAGCAGTTCGATGTCCTTGGTGATCAGCGCGCTCTTGGTGACGAAGCTCACCGGATGCTTGGCATCAGCAAGCACCTCAAGGCATTGGCGTGTAATTTGGTAGTTCCTTTCAATCGGCTGATAGCCGTCTGTGTTTATTCCCAGAGCAATTGGGGCGCACTTGTAGTTCGACTTGCTAATTTCCGCTCTGAGCCGCTCCGGGGCATTCGTCTTTGCAAATAGGCGCGTCTCGAAGTCCAAGCCCGGTGAAAGGCTCAAGTAGGAATGGGAGGGGCGGGCAAAGCAGTAAACGCACCCATGCTCGCAGCCGCGGTACGGATTTACCGACGCGCTGAAGCCAACGTCGGGGGATGTGTTGCGGCTGATCACCGTTCGCGCTCGCTCTTCCTGTACCTGAGTTCTCAACTGCGGCGCGTCTTCCATCTCCTGGTAGACCGATTCCCAGCCATCGTCGATTCCCACTGTTGCAGTGGTATCGAAACGGCTCGCGACACGCGATGCTGCCCCTCTACCTTTGAGGGGAACTTGGGCCTTTCGAGCATCCTGTTCCATGGCAACAACTTGGGAAGATTAGGTTGTTAGTATTATTGCTAACCACAACCACCGCAACACCCTGGAATTCAGCTAGCTGTAGGCCATTGGGTAATCTGGCGAGAAAGTTTTACCCAAACTTATCCACAACTTCGGCTTGTGCAGTCTTTGTCAGCTACGTTGGCCGTGGAGCGCTTTGGCTTCGGCCAAGAAGGTTTGCATCAATGCACGCGATCGACGTGTTGCTGCAGGCAGTTGAATACCCAACTGCGCGCAGAGCGAAGTCGCGTACGCCATCTGTGCACCCGTGGGTGGCTTGATGTCCCAATCTGTGAGTTGCGGGATGAGCTTTGACAGCTCTTCTGCCAAGCGGCATTCGAAGCCCCTGGCTTGCCCTTCCTCCTCCTGCATCCGACGCACCTGCATTGCAACTTGCTCCCTGCCCATGGGCGAGAAGGGAACCTCAAGCGTGAACTCCAGTTCCGGACATACGAGGTAAAAGTTCATGAGATGGGCAATTAGTACTTATAAGTAGACTACCTTTAGAGGCGTAGTCTTTAAAGTACCGGGACCACAAGCTGCTTCGTATGGTCGAGCATACGAATCAAGCGAAACTTGCAGATGTGATCCGCGCGCATCGTATTGCTCTGGGTGTCAGCCAGGAAGTCTTTGCTGACCACATCGAAATGCACCGCGCCTACTACAGCAAGATCGAACGTGGCGAAAAGAACGTCACTCTCGCTACCTTGGAGCGCGTGGCTGATGGTCTGGGCACGTCGATGTCAGCCTTGCTACGCGCCGCAGGTCTCTAACTTTCTTCGCAGCTAAAAAGCGAGGGCCAGCTCGTCCGAGAGGGGCGAGCTCGCCGTTGCTGCGCGCGCTCCTGCCAAGCCGATGTGTTTACTGATACTCCGCTAAACTATTGATCTATATCCATTTGTCTGGTGAACAATCAGGGGGTATTGATACCGTGCTCGCAGCCGCGATACGGATTGACCGATTGGCTGAATCCAACGTCCGGTGAGTTGTTGCGGGTGATGATGCTGCGCGCGGTTTCGGCACGCACTTCGGTACGCAGGCGCGGAGCAAGGAATTCTTCGCTCTCGTCGACCGCCCAGCCGTCGTCCACCGCCTCGCTGACGGTGCTTTCAAAGCGCCCGGCAAGGTGGGACGTGGAACCTCGGCCCTTGATCGCAATACCCATTGCGGAAGCGTAGGCTGCGGCCGTCTCAATGGCTGCGACGGGCGCCTGAAGGGTTCAGGACTGTGCTGAGCCGAGCATGGGCTCGGCTCTACAGTTGATGCTGGGACCTTGTAGAGCCGAGCCTACGCTCGGCTGCAATGCATCAAAGCAGCGCCAGATACCCGCGCACGGTGGCATCCAGCCCGTCGTACAGGGCCTCACCGATCAGCGCGTGGCCGATCGACACCTCCAGCACGTCCGGCACGTTGGCCAGGAAATCGCGCAGGTTGTCCTGCGACAGATCGTGCCCAGCATTGACGCCCAGGCCAGCGGCCTGCGCGCGGCGTGCAGCGGTGGCGAACAGCGCCAGCATCGCATCGGCATCGCCGGCCGCATGCGCTTCGGCGTAGGGCCCGGTGTACAGCTCGATGCGGTCGGCACCGACCTCGGCCGCCTGCTCCAGCAACGGGTTGCCGGCATCGACGAACAGGCTGACCCGGCAGCCCATCGCCTTCAGTTCCGCGATCAGCGGGCGCAGGCGCTCGGCATCGCGCTCGAAGTCGAAGCCATGATCGGAGGTGATCTGGCCGTCGCCATCCGGTACCAGGGTGGCCTGCGCTGGACGGGTCTGTGCGCACAAGGGCAGCAGGCCGGGGTAGCCCTCGCGCGGCGGTGCAAACGGGTTGCCTTCGATGTTGAATTCGACGCCACGGGCACGGGTCAGCGTGGACAGGGCCAGCACATCCTCGGCGGTGATGTGGCGACGGTCCGGCCGCGGGTGCACGGTGATGCCATGCGCGCCGGCATCCAGGCAGGCCTGGGCGGCACGCACCACGTCCGGTTCGGCACCGCCGCGCGAGTTGCGCAGGACGGCGATCTTGTTGACGTTGACGCTGAGCTGGGTCATGGAACGGAACTACTTGGAAAGAGGGGACGGATCGTGTTCGTCGGGGGCGGCATTGCGACGGGCCTGGGCCTGTTCGCGCAGGCGGCGCAGTTCCTCGGCATCGACCAGGGTAGCGGGGTCGCGCTGCAGATCGCCAAAGCGGGCCACGTAGCGGCCGCGTACCCAGGCCAGCAGGAAGGCGAGGGCGGCCAGCAGGCACAGGGTCATCAACCCGGCATTGGGCGTCTTCAGGGCGAAGGCGAAACAGCCCAGCGCCAGCAGCAGGTACAACCAGTACATAGTCGGGCTCCCCGGATGATCGCCGCAGTGTAGCGCTGCGTCAGAGCAGCGGCGAGGCCAGCCGTGCGAACGCCTCCGGCAGGCGATGCAGCCACAGCGAACGGCCGGCCTGGTCATTCACCCGGGTGGCACGGTCGAATTCGCCCTGCAGCAGCTCGGCCAGTGCGGCAACACGACCTCGATCGCTGATCATCATCGATAGTTCGAAGTTCAGCCGAAAGCTGCGGTGGTCGAAATTGGCGCTGCCGACGATGCAGACGTCGTCATCGGCGATGAAGGCCTTGGTATGCAGCATGCGCGGGCCGTACTCGTAGATCTTCACGCCAGCATGCAGCAGTTCGTCAAAGTAGGAGCGCGCGGCCTGGGTGACGAACCAGGAGTCGCTCATCTTCGGCACCAGCAGGCGCACGTCCAGCCCGCCCAGCGCGGCCGAGGTCAACGCCATCCGCGCCGCTTCGCCCGGGACGAAGTAGGGCGTGACCAGCCATACCCGTTCGTGCGCTTCCTGGATGGCCGCCACGTGCAGGCGATGGATGGTCTCCCAGCCCGAATCCGGGCCGGACACCAGTACCTGGGCATTGATCGGGCCTTCGCCCCGCAGGGGCATGTCGGCTGGCCACAGGCGCGCGATATCCATCCGCGATGGATCCTGTCCACTGGCGTAGAGCCAGTCCTCGGCGAACACCAGCTGCAGGCTTCGCACCACGTGGCCACGGATGCGCATGTGCAGATCACGGTATGCATCGGTCCTGCGGCTTTCGTCCTCGTCGTCGGTGATGTTGATGCCACCGGTGAAGGCCAGGCGGCCATCGACGATCACCAGCTTGCGATGGGTACGCAGGTTCAACCATGGGCGCTTGAACGGCTTCAACAGCTGCCGTGGGTGGAACCAGATCGCTTCGCCACCGGCATCGAGCAGGGGTTGCAGGAAGCGCCGCGGCAGGGCGGATGAGCCCACCGCATCGAGCAGCAGGCGCACCTGCACGCCGGCCCGCGCACGTTCCACCAGCGCGTCGCGCAGCGCGGTGCCGGCATGGTCCGGGTTGAAGATGTAGTACTCCAGATGCACGTGATCGCGTGCCTGCGCGACAGCTTCAAGCAGCGCGGCGTAGGTGGCTGCGCCGTCCACCAGCCAGGTCACTTCGGTGGCACTGCTCGGTGCCAGCCCGGTGGTGGCCTGCGCGATCTTGGCCAGCTCGGTGCAGTCGGCATCGGGCGGGCAGACGTCGCTGTAATGCTCCATGCCCGAGCGCGCACGCCCGCGACGCAGGCGCTGCCGCTTCACCTTCTGCGGGCCCAGCAGGTAGTAGATGAAGAGGCCGAGGTACGGCAGCAGCGCCAGCGACAGGATCCAGCTCAGCGTGGCGACCGGCTCGCGCTTCTGCAGCATGATCCAGCCCGCCAGCGCGAACAGGTACAGCAGATAGGCCACCGCCAGGATCGTCCCGAGGTGGGCGATGCCATCCAGCCAGTGGCGCAGGGAGTCGAAGAGGGCGAGCATCCGCCGATCATAACGGGCGCGTGCAGCCTGATGGGGTCAGATCCCTCTTCCTGTTGAAAAGGAATCTGACCCCAACGGGCAAAAAAAGACGCCCCTGTTTCCAGGGGCGTCTGCAGTCGCGTCATGACTGTTGTATTGCGGTGTTGCGTTTACTGCTGCACAAAACCGATCTTCTTCATCTGAGCGTTCTTCGCGGCGGCCAGGACCTTGGCCATCACGTCGTACTCGGAATCCGGGCTGGCGTCGATACGCAGTTCCGGCTGGTTGGTCGGGTCACGCTGGACCTCCTGCTCCATCCGCTGCTGCAGCTCGCTCGCATTGATCGGGCTGTTGTTCCACGAGACCTGGTTGCTGGCGTCGATCTTCAACTCGATCGGCGGCGGCGGTTCGACCAGCTGCGGCGGTGGGTTGAGCACGCGCTGCGGCAGGTCCACGGCGATCGGGTACGTCATGATCGGCGCGGTCACGATGAAGATGATCAGCAGCACCAGCATCACGTCCACGAGGGGCGTGACGTTGATGTCTGCCATGGGGCCCTTGCCACCACCACTACTGAATGCCATGGCTTATTGCCCCTTTTCTTTGGTCGCAACGAAGCCGACGTCCAGCATGCCCTGTTCCTGCGCGATCTTGGTCATCTCGTTGATGACGCGCATCTTGGTGGTGCGGTCACCACGCAGGTTCAGCGGCGGCTGCGGGGTCTGCTGGGCGGCGGTCGCCAAGCGCGACTCGAGAGTCTGCTTGTTGATTTCTTCGTCGTTCCAGTAGATCGAGCCATCTTCCTTGACTGCCAGGGTGATGGGACCCTTGCGGTCGTTGGTGTCGTCCGGCTTCTGGACCAGGTTGGCCTCCGGCAGATCCACCTTGACCTTGTGGGACATCAGGGGCGCCGTGATGATGAAGATGATCAGCAGCACCAGCATCACGTCCACGAGGGGCGTAACGTTGATGTCGGCCATGGGGCCGCCGCTGTTACCACTACTGAAAGCCATAACGGGCTCCGTCTAGATCTTGGTGACTACTTACTTCGTCGCAGGTACAGCGCGTCGCAATTAGCGGACGCGCGAACCGGTGGCGAAGAAGTCGTGCAGGTCGTGCGCGAAGGTATCGAACTTGCTGATGGTCGCGCTGTTGATCTTGCTGAAGAAGTTGAAGGCGAACACGGCCGGGATCGCGACGAACAGACCGATCGCGGTCATGATCAGCGCTTCACCCACCGGGCCGGCAACGGCGTCGATCGAAGCGGAGCCGGTGGCACCGATCTTGATCAGCGCGCCGTAGATGCCCCACACGGTACCCAGCAGACCGACGAACGGAGCGGTCGCACCGACGGTGGCCAGCAGGGTCATGCCCGACTGCAGCTTGTTGCTTTCGCGGGTCACGGCCTGGCGCAGGGCGCGGTCGACGAACTCCGAGCGGCTCAGGTTCTCACCCACGCCACCGGTGGCGCCGCCTTCAGCGCGCTGGTGGTGGGCAGCTGCCTGGGCAGCGTCCAGAGCGATCTTCGAGAACGGCTCCGAAGCCGGCTGCTCTTCCATCGCACGGATGGCGTCCTGCGCGTTCGGGGTATCCCAGAACAGGCTGACGACGCGATCAGCGGCGCTCTTCAGGCGGGTAGCACGGAAGATGTTGATGACGGTCCAGTACCAGGACATGGCCGACATCACGACCAGGGTCAGCAGCACGACCCAGGAGACCGCGAAATCACCCGGCTTGGTGGTCATTTCGTGGATCAGATGCTCGAAGCCCATCTGCGACAGGGCGTTGGACGGATTGCCCCCGGCAGCAGCGGCGATGAAAATTTCCTGCAGCATGACGCTTACCTTTGTTGTGTGTGGTGATAAAGGGTGTAGCTAAGCTAAACAATCGAACCAGGGGCGAGGGTGGCCAGCTGGCCACCCGGGCCGCATCAGTTCAGTGCAAAGTTGACCGGGACGCGGACGCGGCCAGCAGCCTTCTTACCGCCAGCTTCGGCGGCGTTGAAACGCCACTTCCGGGCAGCTTCCATCGCAGCACGGTCCAGGTCGCGGTTACGGCTGGACTTTTCCACCGTGACATTGGTGACGTTGCCGCTGGCATCGACATCAATGATCAGGATCACTTCGCCCTGGATACCAGCGCGGAAGGCTGCCGGCGGGTAGCGCGGCGGGTTCATGGCCTTCGACGAGATGTCCACGCTGGCCTCGATCGAGGTCGGCGGAGCCGGCGGCGACGGCGGCGACGGCGGGGTGACGATGTCGCTTGGGCGCGGCTCCGGCACGTCCACGACCGGCGCCTGCGGCGGCGGCGGAACCGGCGACGGCTTCGGCGGCGACAGGTTCTTCACCGGCGGCGGCGGAGTATCCGTCGGCGGCGGCGGCGGCGGCGGCGGGGGTGGCGGCGGCGGCGCGTCTACGATGGTCACCATGACGTTACGCTCCTTCTCAGCCACGGCCTTGGGAGCCACGGCGGGGATGAGGAGCATCATGAAGGCGGCCAGATGCAGGGCAATTACAAACGCGATGCCGACGATGCGAGGCCAGCTCAGCCCCTTGTCATCGGGTTGTTCGTACCGGTGAACGACTAGTTGTTCCGTCATGCGCCAAGAGCTCAATAGTGGGGCCGGGATGCCGGGGGCGGAATCCCTGATCAGCGGTGCATGACACCGCAGGAACCTCCAAGCTTATACCAATCCTGAGCGCCTGCGCATCAACTGTGCAGGCATTCAGGCGTTATTCCTACTTACTTCAGGTTGATGATTTTCTTGGCATCAGCCTGGTTCTTCACGCCCTTCGCCAGCGCCTGCTGGGCGGCCTGCCTGGCCTCGGGGACGCGACCTTCGGCATGCAGGACGCGTGCCAGGTTCAGGTAGGTCTCACCGTCCTTGGAAAGCGGGGCGGCCTTCTGCCACGCATCGATCGCCTGCGGCACCTGGTCGGAGTAGTAGTAGGACTGGGCCAGCGCCAGGTAGACCTGGTAGTCCGGCTTCAGGATGCCCTTCTGCAACCCTTCGTTGATGACCGCGATGACGTCCTTTTCCTTGTGCTCGGTATTGGCATAGATCGAGTACAGCTGCTTGTACTCGCGCTCTTCGGTGAGCTGGCCGCTGCTGCGCAGCTTGTCCATCACCGTGGCAGCCTTGTCCATCTGATCGGCCTGCATGTACATGTTGGCCAGGTTCAGCTGGGCCTTCTTGTCATTCGGATTCTTGGCGGCCAGCGCCTCGGCTTCCTTGACCGCTTCACCGGACTGGCCGGCTTCGGACAGCGCCGCCATCAGCAGCTGGTTCCAGTTGTCCTTCGGCTCGGCGGAGCCGGCGATGGCCTGCTTCAGCACCGGGATCGCTTCCTGGTAGCGCTCCAGCTGGTACAGCGCCTGGCCCTTGGCAATCAGTTCTTCCGGCTTGGTGGACTTGCTCTCGGCGAAGTACTTGTCCAGGGTCGCCAGCCCTTCGGCGGTCTTGTCTTCCTGCAGCTCCAGCTGGCCCAGCATCAGCATCGACTGGAAGTGGCCGTTGTTGTCCAGGCCGTTGAACTGCAGGACCTGCTTCAGGTAGGCGACGGCAGCCGGAGTGTCGTCGGTCTGGTAGGCGGCCTGCGAGGCCAGCTGCGCGGCCAGCGACTTGTCGTACTCGTTCGCGGCGCTGTCAGCCAAGATTGCGTCGGCCTGGGTACGGGTCTCCGGGAACTTTTCCTTGTTGTAGCTGTCGATCATTTTCTGCAGCTTGCTGCCCATCTTGGCCGAGGCCTTGACCGACGGCTCCTGGCGGGTCGCGTTCGGGTACAGCGCCTCGGCCTTGGCCTGCTTGCTGCTGCCACCGCGGTTGCCGCGCTCGGAGGAACGCGAGGACTGCGCGAAGGCATCGGTGACCACGGCGCCGGTCAGGGCGGTCGCGACGAGGACGGAAAGCACTGCTTTGTGGTTACGGAAAATCATCGTTCACCTCGATCGAACCGCCGGTTAGCGGCAAAGTCGGACTGTCAGAAAAATCTGAGCCGCCAAACGTATCAGAAACAGATGGCGTGAGAAATCGTTTTATGTGCTGCAATACAGCATGAAACTGCGCACTCATCCGCACTTTGGCCGCAGCCCACCCGCCTGCGCCTGCTGATAGACCGGGGTCAGGCCCGGTGCATCGCGTCGCAGTTCCTGGATCCGGTTGGCCGGATCAGGGTGGGTGGACAGCCATTGTGGGCTACGACCGCCACTGGCGGCCATCATGTTCTGCCACAGATCGACCGCCTGCGCCGGGTTGAACCCCGCCTGCGCCATCAGCCGCTGGCCGATCACGTCGGCTTCGCTTTCCTGGGTGCGCGAACCCGGCAGCAGGAAAGCGGTCTGCGCGCCCATGCCACCGAGCTGGTTGACCGTACTGGCGGCGCCTTCCCCGTAGGCGGCACCGGCCAGCGCACCGAGCACGGCCAGGCCGGTCTGTGCGCCCATCTGGCGGGTGATGCGTTCTTCGTGATGGCGGGCGATGACGTGGCCGATTTCATGGCCGATTACGGCAGCCAACTGATCCTGGTTCTTGGCCACGGTGAAGATGCCGGTGTTCACACCAACCTTGCCACCGGGCAGGGCGAAGGCGTTGGGCTCCTTGTCGACGAACACCGCCGTCTCCCACCGTACGCCACGGTATTGAGGCGGCAGCTGCGCGACAAGGGCGTTGACCACGCACTGCACATAGCCGTTCTGGCGGCCATCGGTGCTGATCTTTTCCTTCTGTTTGGTCTCGGCGAATGCCTGCGCACCGAGCTGGTCCAGCTGCGCCTGTGACACGCCACCGACCATCTGCCGACGGCCAGTGGGTGACGTCGTGGTCGCACAAGCACTGACCAACGTGGTGATGACAAGGGCCAGCAGCAGGTGTTTCATGGGTGCACCCCCGTGTTCATATGCGCAGTGTGTAGCGTAACGGCTTAATCTTTCGTCAAGCGGACACGGCGTTACGTTGATCCCAGGAACACCATAGCGGCAAGTGCGACAGCGTTGTTCAGTGCATGGGCTGTGATCGCCGCCCACAGCGTGCCGGTGCGCTGGTACAGCCAGCAGAACGCGGCGCCCATGCCGCCGTAGACCAGCCACAGCTGGGCCATGCCCAGAAGTGAATTCCTGCTCACCCCTGGTACTTCGTGGACCAGCGCGAAGGCCAGGCTGCTGAGGATGACACCCAGCCAGGGACGGCCAGCCTGCCACAGGCGGCCGAACAGCACGCGGCGGAACAGCAGCTCCTCGTAGGCAGGCGCCAGCACGACTGCGAACAGCACCAGGAACAGCGGGAAACGCGCGATCGCGTTCTGCATCAGTTCCACGTTGGTGGGCACCGGCGCGATGCCAAACTGTTTGGCCAGAAAGGCGATGCCGTTGCTGCCCAGCACGATCAACAGGGCCACCAGCACGGTCCAGCCCCAGGTCGAGGGCCGCCGCAGCGCCTGTCGTGAAGCCAGACGTTCGGCCGCATTGGCCGGGCGTCGCCAGAAGTACAGGAGCAGGGCGGCTCCACCGGTGGCGATCAGGGCCATCAGGATCTGCGCCAGGGCCCCGGGCTGGCCGACGGCCGCTGTTGTTTCTGCCGGCGACAGGGCGCCGCCATTTGCCTGTGCATTGGCATAACCAACCACGATGGCGCGATAGAAGCCCCAGAGCAGGCCGGTGACCATGCTCAGGCCGAACAGGGTGACCGCGGCAATGCCCAGATCGATGAAGAAGCCCGCCAACGGGGAACCCGCGCGCGGCGCGACTGAGGCCGGCGGAACCGGGGGCGGGGCGGAAACCGGGGCGGAAGCGGACATCAGGTACCTGCGTTCAAGGGTCGAAAGCCGGTGCACCTCCCCGCGCACCGGCCATGATCCGATTGTGTCAGATATCCAGGTTTGCGACCTTCAGCGCGTTGTCTTCGATGAAATCGCGACGCGGTTCGACGACATCACCCATCAGGGTGCTGAATATCTGGTCAGCTGCGACGGCATCTTCGATACGCACCTGCAGCAGTCGGCGGGTCTCCGGATTCACCGTGGTGTCCCACAACTGCTCCGGATTCATTTCACCCAGACCCTTGAATCGCTGGATCTGACGACCGCGCTTGGCCTCCTCGAGCAGCCAGTTCTGTGCCTTGGCGAACGTGTCCACTTCGATCGACTTGGCGCCACGGGAAATGATCGCGCCTTCGCGGACCAGGCCATGCAGCAGCGTCGACGCCTGGTGGATCGCACGCAGTTCACCGCTTTCGAAGGCCGACAGCGGCAGCACCTGGATGAGCTCTTCGCCCATGTGACGGCGGGTCACCAGCACGGCTGCCGGGCGCTGCTCGTTGGCTTCCTGCAGCTCCAGGGTGAAGCGCGGGCTGCCCAGGCTGCCCTGATTGAGGCGCTTGGCCAGTGCATCCAGGCCTTCGCCTTCGCCAGCATTGCGCAGGCTGTCCATATCCATCGGCACGAAGTCGACCAGTGCTTCGAGCACGTTGCGGTCGTAGCGGTGCGCGTTGCGCTCGATCGAATCCTGCGCGGCGGCGTAGGTCAGCAGCAGCTTTTCCAGCGCCAGGCCTTCGATGCCCGGTTCACCGGCAGCCGGAACCAGCGCAGCGTTTTCCACCGCACTGCTGGCCAGGTAGCTGTCCAGCGCCGGGTCATCCTTCAGGTACAGCTCCTGCTTGCCCTGCTTGATCTTGTACAGCGGCGGCAGGCCGATGTAGACGTAACCACGCTCGATCAGCTCCGGCATCTGACGGTAGAAGAACGTAAGCAGCAGCGTGCGGATATGGGCGCCGTCAACGTCGGCGTCGGTCATGATGATGATCTTGTGGTAGCGCAGCTTGTCCGGGTTGTACTCGTCACGGCCAATGCCGGTACCCAGCGCGGTGATCAGCGTACCGACCTGGTCCGAGGCCAGCATGCGGTCGAAGCGCGCGCGTTCCACGTTGAGGATCTTGCCGCGCAACGGCAGCACCGCCTGGTTCTTGCGGTTGCGGCCCTGCTTGGCCGAGCCACCTGCCGAGTCACCCTCGACGATGAACAGTTCGGACAGTGCCGGATCCTTTTCCTGGCAGTCTGCCAGCTTGCCCGGCAGGCCGGCGATGTCCAGCGCGCCCTTGCGGCGGGTCAGGTCGCGGGCCTTGCGCGCGGCTTCACGGGCACGCGCGGCGTCGACGATCTTGCCCGCGATCGCCTTGGCTTCGTTCGGGTTTTCCTGCAGGAACTCTTCCAGCCGCGCGCCGAAGGCGTTTTCCACGGCGGGGCGCACGTCGGAGCTGACCAGCTTTTCCTTGGTCTGGCTGGAGAAACTGGGATCGGGCACCTTCACCGACAGCACCGCGATCATGCCTTCGCGCATGTCGTCGCCGGTCAGGTTGATCTTGGCCTGCTTGGCGATACCGTTCTGCTCGATGTAGTTGTTGAGCACACGGGTCAGCGCGCCACGGAAGCCGGCCAGGTGGGTACCACCGTCCTTCTGCGGGATGTTGTTGGTGAAGCAGTACATCGTCTCCTGGTAGGAGTCTGTCCACTGCAGCGCCACATCCACCACGATGTTGTTGTGCTCGCCGGTGACCGAGATGACGTTCGGGTGCAGCGGGGTCTTCAGCTGGGCCAGATGCTCGACGAAGCTGCGGATGCCGCCTTCGTAGTGGAAGTCATCGCGACGGCCATCACCACGCTCGTCGGCCAGCACGATCTTGACGCCGGAATTCAGGAACGACAGCTCACGCAGGCGACGGGCCAGGATGTCGTAGTGGTATTCCACGTTGTCGTGGAACGCCACGGTCGAGGGCCAGAAGCGCACGGTGGTACCGCGCTTGGTGGTGCTCTCCAGCTTTGCCAGCGGGGTGACCGCGGCGCCGTTGCTGAATTCCTGCTGGTAGTGGAAACCGCCCTGGAACACGTCCACCAGCAGCTTCTGCGACAGCGCGTTGACCACGCTGACGCCGACGCCATGCAGGCCGCCGGAAACCTTGTAGCTGTTGTCGTCGAACTTGCCGCCTGCGTGCAGGACGGTCATCACCACTTCGGCAGCGGACACTTCCCGGCCAAGCTTGGCGCTCATCTGCTCGTGCTTGCCCGTCGGAATGCCGCGACCGTTGTCGGACACCGAAACCGAGCCGTCGGCGTGGATCGTCACCGCCACGTGGTCGGCATGGCCGGCGAGGGCTTCGTCGATGGAGTTGTCGACCACCTCGAACACCATGTGGTGCAGGCCGGTGCCGTCATGGACGTCACCGATGTACATGCCTGGGCGCTTGCGGACAGCCTCCAGGCCTTCCAGGGCCGTAATGCTGTTGGCGTCGTAGTTGCCGTTGTTTGCCGGGGTGTTCTGTTCGTCGCTCATTGCGCTTGCCGTAGGCTCCGCAGGTCGGGCACCGCTTTGGGCGATGCTCCGAGAATGAAAGGATTCCAACCCAAATTATACCAGCCGGGGTCGAGCGGCCCTGTTGTGCCCACTATGGCACAGCCACGATCTGTGCATGTTCCACGTGGAACCGGGCGATGTGGGTCAGTTCCTGCAGCGCCACCGGGGTTTCGGTAGCGGTGACGAAAATCTGGGCCGGCCCGCCAAGCAGCCGCTCCAGTACCCGTGCCTGGTGGGTACGATCCAGCTCCGAGGCCAGATCATCCAGGGCGATGACCGGCCACTCCCCACGCTGTTCCGCATAGTCTTCGGCCTGGGCCAGCAGGCAGGCCAGGGCTGTCAGCTTGGCCTGGCCACGGGACAGCGCATCACGGCCAGGAATACTGTGGAAGTCCACGCTCCAGTCCGCCCGGTGCGGCCCGACCGAGGTATAGCCCGCTTGGCGGTCGCGTTCGCGGGCCAGCAGCAGCGCATCGGCCAACGGCAACTCGTGGCGACGCCAGCCCGGACTCAGTTCCATCGCTTGGATACCCAGCTGGGGAGCCAGTTCCGCCGCAAGTGCCACGGTTCGTTGCTGCAGCCGTTCCAGATAGTGCTGGCGGCGGCTGGTCAGCGGTTCGCCTGCCTCGGCCAGCTCGTGGTCCCAGGTATCCAGCATCCGCGAAGGCCCGCCCTGTTTGAGCAGTGCATTGCGTTGCTTGAGCGCCCGGGAGTAGCGGCGCCACAGGGATAGAAAATCCGGTTCCACGTGGAACAAGCCCCAATCGAGGAACCGGCGGCGGGGTTCGCCGCCCCCGCTGACCAGTGCGTGGCTGCCTGGTTCAAAGGTCACCACCGCCAAGGCAGCACAGAGGTTGCCGAGCTGGGCAACGTCTTCGCCATCCAATCGTCCCTTCCAGTCCTGGCCACTGTGGCGCAGACCGGCCTTTCGCCGATGAGGAGGGTGGCTGGCGCGCTGTTCATCCCATTCCACGAAGATCTCCAACGCTTCCTGCCCCTGGCGGACCAGGCCATCACGTACCCGGCCGCGGAAACTGCGCCCATAGGCCATCAGGTGCAGGGCCTCAAGAATGCTGGTCTTGCCGGCGCCATTGTCTCCGGTCAGCAGGTTCAAGCCCGGCTGCGGAGAGAGGTCCACCGCATTGAAGCGACGCAGTTGGTGCAGGGCGAGGCGGCGGATCTGCATGGGGCGCGAAGGACCATCCGCACAGGGCGGTAGAGGAGCGGGGAATCCATCAGCTTACTGCATCGGTCAAGCCCAGCGGCTGCAGCTGGATGCTTGGCACACAGGACACCGTTGGCGCTGACCCAATGCTGGGTTCCACGTGGACAACGGTTGCCGTAGCGGCGATGCCAAGGCCCGCACCCAGCGAAAAATCCTTCAAATCTGTGCGCCGTGGCAGGGGGTTGACCCGCAGATTTCAACGATTTCAGTGCCACTTACAGGATCTTCAGCAGCCGGCACCAGCCGCCACCGGATCTACACCTGCAGATTCCTTGAAATCCGGGAAGCCCTGGCCCGCGAGGTTCCACAGATTTCAAAGAAATTCGCATTGCCGTTTCACGCTATCCACAGCAGGACTGTATGACTTATACACAAGGTATGGGCAATCTGTGGATAAAAAAGGCCTTCAGCGCTCAGTTCGAAACTATCCACAGGTTCCCCCCCAGCCCCAGGGCCCGCTATACAGGGGGTTTCAGGCCAATAAATCTCTTTTAAATCATAAAGATAGGCTGTTTCTCCACGAAATCTGGCCCTACCATCACCACCATGCTTTAGATTTATACCCAGATTTAGAAGCTTGGCAGGGCCCGAATCCCCCGGAATCAACCCTGTGGACAGTCGCGTCAGCAGGCACTGCAGATCGATCGTTGAGCCATACCCAAATCGTCGCGACTTCCGCTTTCCTGGAAGCGCTCCCTCGATCTGCGGATTCACCCGCACAACTCGCCCTCGACATGATCGCAATTGCGTTGGAAGCAGGCCTCGAGGTGAGTGAAGCTCTTCGTCAATGCAGGCAGCACTTCACGCCACGAGTGATCGAAGAGAAGCGGAGCATCTGAAAGAACCAGCGGGCATGACTCAGCTCCGCAAAGATCCAGGTGACGATGCTCCACGTGGAACAAAAAAAACGCCCGGGAAGATCCCGGGCGTCGTTCGGTTCCACGTGAAACAGCGCTGATGTCAGAGACGCAGCGGCATCACCACGTGGCGCGACTTCTCGCTGCTGGATTCACGCACCAGCGCCGAGGAGTTGGAATCGCGCAGCTGGATGATGACTTCCTCGTCGCGCAGGGCGGACAGGGCATCCAGCAAGTAGTTCACGTTGAAGCCGATGGCCAGGTCGCTGACGGTGGTGTCCGCTTCGATCTCTTCCTGGGCCTCTTCCTGCTCCGGGTTGTGCGCGCTGATCTTGAGGTTGCCCGGCGAGACTTCCACGCGAATACCGCGGTACTTTTCGTTGGACAGGATCGCCGCACGCTGCAACGACGCACGCAGCGACTCACGGTTCACCTTGACCTCGCGATCGGCGCCGATCGGGATCACTGCTTCGTAGTCCGGGAAGCGGCCATCGATCAACTTTGAGGTAAAGGTGACATCGTCGCGCTTGACGCGCACGTGGCTGCGACCGACTTCCAGCTCGATCTCACGGTCGCCGCTTTCCAGCAGGCGTTGCAATTCGGTCACGCCCTTGCGCGGCACGATGATCTGGCGCTTGGAACCGCTGGGCTTGGCCAGATCGGTTTCGCACAGGGCCAGGCGATGACCGTCAGTGGCAACCGTACGCAGCGCATCGCCACGCAGGTCGAACAGCAGGCCATTGAGGTAGTAGCGCACGTCCTGCTGGGCCATCGCGAACGCAGTGCGTTCGATCAGCTCCTTCAGGGTCGCTTCGCCGATCGCAACGCGCTCGGTCGCTTCCACTTCATCCACCGACGGGAAGTCGTTGGAGGGCAGGGTAGCGAGCGTGAAGCGGCTGCGGCCTGCCTGCACGGTGATCTTGTCACCGGTCTGCGAGACGGTGATCCGGCTGCCATCGGGCAGGGCGCGGATGATCTCAAACAGCTTGCGGGCTGGGATCGTGGTTTCGCCGTCCTGCGCATCTTCAACCGCGATCCGCGACACCATTTCGACTTCCAGATCGGTACCGGTCAGCGACAGCTGGCCGTTCTGCACCTGGACCAGGAAATTGGCCAGAACCGGAAGGGTCTGGCGGCGTTCGACCACGTTGACGACCTGTGCCAACGGCTTGAGAAAGGCTTCGCGCTGCAGTGTGAAACGCATGTGGTTCCGTGCCCCTATGCTTTAAAAAGATGTGGAATAAATCAAAAGCTTGGTGGTGATGGTAGAGCCAGAATCGCTGGAAAACACAGCTAAGTCTTTGTAATAAAAGAAGTTTCAGGCCTCGAAACCCTCTGCACTACCAGCCCCCAAGGGGTGGGGAAAGCTGTGGATAAATTTACCGCGAAATCGAACGGCTTTTTTATCCACACCCTGTCCCGCGCTTGCTACCGGATTTTGCACCGTTTTATGCGATGACGCCTTATCGGCGGACGTGCATCATTCGCTCAGCTTCCGGATCAGCTTGTCCCAGTCCTCGCGGAGCTTGCCGTCGGCCTCCATCAGGGTGCGGATCTGCCGGCAGGCATGCAGCACCGTGGTGTGGTCGCGACCGGCGAAGGCGTCGCCGATCTCGGGCAAGCTGTGCTCGGTCAGCTCCTTGGTCAGGGCCATGGCGACCTGGCGCGGACGAGCCAGCGAACGGGTCCGGCGCTTGGACAGCAGATCCTTGATCTGCAGGCCGTAGTAGTCGGCAACCGTTTTCTGGATGTTGGGAATGCTGATCGCCTGCTGCTGGGCGCGCAGCAGATCGCGCAGGGTTTCCTGGGCGAATTCGGTGGTGATCGCACGGCCGGTGAAATTGGCACGGGCAGTCAGGGTATTCAGCGCGCCCTCGAGGTCGCGCACGTTGGAGCGCATCTTCTTGGCGATCAGGAACGCAACATCATCGGGAATCTCGGCACCGCGTTCGCGCGCCTTGGCCAGCACGATCGCGGCGCGGGTCTCGAAGTCCGGCGGTTCGATCGCGACCGACAGGCCCCAGGCAAGCCGCGACTTCAGGCGCGCTTCCAGGCCTTCGACTTCGCGCGGATAGCGGTCGCAGGTGAGGATGATCTGCTGCTTGCCATCGAACAACGCGTTGAAGGTGTGGAAGAACTCTTCCTGGGTGCGGTCCTTGCCGGCGAAGAACTGGATGTCATCGATCAGCAGCGCGTCCACCTGCTGGAACTGCCGCTTGAACTGATCCATGGTCTTTTCCTGCAGGGCCCGGATCATCGCGCTGAAGAACTGTTCCGAGCGCAGGTACAGCACCTTCGCCCCCGGGTTGGCCTGGCGCATGGCGTTGCCGGCGGCGAACATCAGGTGGGTCTTGCCCAGGCCGGTGCCTCCGTACAGCAGCAGCGGATTGTGCGCACGGTCGCCCGGCTTCTGCGCCGCCTGGAAGGCAGCGGCCAGGCCCAGCTGGTTGCTGCGGCCTTCGACGAAGTTGGCGAAGGTGTAGTGATTGTCCAGGTTGCCGGCGAACGGAACCTGCGGTTCGCTGGAAGCATGTCCCGACGGCGTGGAAACCGGCGCGTTCTGCGCCTCCACCGGCCGCGGGCGCGAGCCGATTTCAAGAAAAACGTCGCTGAAACCGGCGAAGTGGGCCAGCAGTTCGCGGATCCGGGCCAGGTACAGTTCGCGTACCTGGTCGACGATGAAGGCATTCGGTGCATACAGCACCAGGCTGTCCACGCGCAGATCGGCCTGCAGTGGCTTCAACCAGGTGTGAACGTCTTCCGGCGGGAACTCCGCTTCGAGGCGCTCGAGACTACGGGACCAGGCATCCAT